>CANFHM010000018.1 GCA_947446975.1 Microthrixaceae bacterium | reverse complement strand
CAGCTGGCGAAGGCCGTCCCGAACGCCCGTCGTGAACGGGTGGAGCGGCGGCTCGCCGAAGCGGCGGAGCATTTCGAGGAGGATCGTTTCGCCGACGCGGCGAAGATCCTCAAGAAGCTGGTCGATGAGGCACCCACCGTGCCGGCGGTGCGAGAGCTGTACGGCCTCACTCTCTACCGGCAGGAGAAGTGGAAGCTGGCCGCGAAGGAACTCGAGGCGTATCGGCAGATCTCTCGATCCACCGATCAGCTTCCGGTGCTGGCTGACTGCTATCGAGCACTGCGTCAGTGGGCGCTCGTCGAGGAATGCTGGACCGAGGTGCGTCAGGTGTCGCCGAGTGCGGAGATCGTCACCGAGGGCCGGATCGTGATGGCCGGCTCCCTCGCTGACCGAGAGCGCCTCGTCGACGCGATCCGCGTGCTCGAGCAGGGGTGGTCCTTCCCGAAGCGTCCGCAGGTGCATCATCTGCGCCGGGCCTATGCACTCGCTGATCTCTACGAGCGGGCAGGCGATGTCCCCAAGGCCAGGCAGCTGTTCTCCCGGATCCGTGCCGTCGATCCGGATTTCGCCGACGTCTCGTCGCGCCTCCGCTCACTTCGCTAGTCGGCGGCTCGCGGGTCACGACGCAGTGACTGTCACAGTCGTCGCGTAGGGTCCGGTCACTTCCCCCTCCTGTCTTCGGCCGACAGTTCGAACTGTCGGCTGCGTTCCTGGGGAGGTCCCATGTCCCGTCGATCCACATCCACGCCGCTCGCCGCTGTCACGTCACCACCGACCATCGGCCCGGCTCCCCGACGCACGGTCAGTGATCGGGGCGTCGTCGCCCGATCTGCGGCCGGTGTCGCCGAGGGAACCAACATCGTGATCCTGCGAGGTCGTCTCAGCCGCATGCCCGAACACCGGGTGCTCGCATCCGGCTCGGTGCTGCTCACCGCCGATCTGACCATCCGCCCGATCGAGGGCAGCTCCGAGACCGTCCCGGTCGTCTGGTTCGATCCGCCGGCACAGGCGCTGCGTCTCGACGATGGCGATGACGTCGTCGCCATCGGTCGTGTCCGTCGTCGGTTCTTCCGGTCCGGTGGGGCGACGCTGAGTCGCACCGAGGTCGTCGCCTCCTCCATCACCACGGCCCGTTCCTCCGCTCGGATCCGTGCGGCAGTCGCTGCGGCGCTGGATCCGATCACCCCCTCGGAGTGAATCGTCGGGGGTGCTGGCGCGCCTAGGCTCCTGCGGTCAGATGGAACCGATGCGACAGACGCATCGTGGCGATCGAGGAGTGGCATGACCGACATCCAAGGCCTCCTGGGCGATGACGCCGAGGCACTGCTTTCCTATTCCTGCACCGGGATCCCCCGGGATCTGCTCACCCTTCCCGGCGGTGACATCGTCGATCGCGTCTATGCGCTCAGCGACCGTTCACCCCAGGTGCTGCGCAACCTGCAGAGCATGTTCGGCCATGGCCGACTCGCCGACACCGGGTACGTCTCGATCCTCCCGGTCGATCAGGGGATCGAGCACTCGGGCGCGGCCTCGTTCGCCCCGAATCCGATCTACTTCGATCCGAAGAACATCGTCGAACTCGCCATCGAGGGTGGCTGCAACGCCGTGGCCACCACCTTCGGTGTCCTCGGCCTGTGCTCTCGTCAGTACGCCCACAAGATCCCGTTCATCGTGAAGATCAACCACAACGAACTCGTCACCTACCCGAACGAGTACGACCAGATCATGTTCGGCTCGGTCGATGAGGCCTTCGAGCTCGGCGCTGCCGGTGTGGGTGCCACGATCTATTTCGGCTCCCCGCAGTCGCATCGCCAGATCATCGAGGTCGCCGAGGCGTTCCACCGGGCGCATGAGCTCGGGATGTTCACCGTGCTGTGGTGCTACCTCCGCAACGACGGGTTCAAGGTGGACGGCGTGGACTACCACGACTCCGCCGATCTCACCGCCCAGGCCAATCACCTCGGCGTCACCATCGAGGCCGACATCATCAAGCAGAAGCTGCCCACGAAGAACGGTGGCTACAACGCGCTGAGCGGCTACGGCAAGACCTCCAAGCTCGTCTACGGCGATCTAGTCCCCGACAACCCCATCGACTACGCCCGCTGGCAGGTGGCCAACTGCTACATGGGTCGAATCGGACTCATCAACTCCGGTGGTGAGTCGAAGGGCGCATCCGATCTCGCCGACGCCGTGCGCACGGCGGTCATCAACAAGCGTGCCGGCGGAACCGGCCTGATCTCCGGTCGCAAGGCGTTCCAGCGCCCGATGGCAGAGGGCGTCGAACTGCTCAACGCGATCCAGGACGTCTATCTCGACGGGACCGTCACGGTCGCCTGATCCGGGTCACGCATGGAACGGGGCGGCGCTTCGGCGTCGCCCCGTTGCGCGTCCGGGGCCCCGTCGTCCCGCAGTCGGGACGCAGTCGGGACGCAGTCTGGACCCAGTCGGGACTCAGTCGTCCAGCAGACTCCGGATCACGATGCCCGTCGGCGGCTTCGGGAAGAAGAAGGTGCTCTTCGGAGGCATCCGCTCGCCACCCTCGGCGATCTCGATGATCTGGGGCACCGTGACCGGACGAAGCAGCACGCCGAACTCGGCGGCGCCGGACGATACGGCCTCACGGATGTTCCCGACCCCATGCTGGTAGGTGACCTCGATCCCGTCGAGCCCGGCCAGCGCATGGTCGAGACGACTCGAATCGAGATCCCGGACCCCATCGAACATCTCCGGACGGGGCCGGAGCAGGAGGTCGGCTTCCGGCAGCACCAGCGCGAGCGCGCCGGCGTGCTCGAGCGCCCGGACCACGCCGGTGGCTGGCGCATCGAAGGGTTCGATCTGGAAGTACGCGCCGAGGGTCTCGAGCAGATCGGTGGCCGGATCGAGCCCACGCACCAGTCGATGGATCGGTCCGACGCTGAGCTGCGCCTCGGACAGTTCGACGATGAAACACATCACGGCATCGGCCGCGGTGCCTGCGCCGTTGGTCCCGCGCACCCGATCCCGATGGGCCAGCGAGGTCTCATACCGATGGTGACCATCGGCGATGACGACGGGATGGGGCTCGATGGCGGCGCGGATCGCCGAGATGCGCTCCGGATCGGTGACCACCCAGACGGAGTGGGTGACACCATCGGCGACGAACTCCATCGACGGCGCACCCTCCGCTTCGAGCAGTTCGGTGAGGCCGATGGCGGGGGAGAGCCCCCAGACCGCCGAGAGGTTGGCGTCAGTGGCGCCGAGCAGATCGAGACGGTCGCTCTTCGCCTTCGGGGTCGTGTACTCATGGCAGAGGATCTCGCCCTCGCCGGGGGAGCTCAGGCGCAGGGCGCCGACGACACCCGTGGTGTGCCGTTGTGCACCGTCCTCGTCGACAGACGACATCCGATGGATGGTGAACGACGGGAGCTCGTCGGTGATGAGCACGTGATCGCGCCGCCACTGCGACAGTCGAGCCGCGGCGTCGGTGTAGGGGTCGATACCCGGCCGATCGGCATCGGGCACCGGAAGATCGATCAGCGTCACGTTGTGCGGGGAACCGGCGACGAGCGCACGCCGATCCTCGGGTGAGATCACGTCGTAGGGCGGCGAGGTCACCGCCGACGGATCGAGGGTGCGCGTGTCGTAGCGGATCCCGCGGAACGGTTCGAATGCTGGCACCCGGTTGGTCTAGCAGATCGGCCACCATTGGCTGTCCGGCCGATGGTGGCCATCGGAGTGGGATACTCGTCGCATGGCCTGGGTGCTCGATCTCGATGGTGTGGTGTGGCTCGGCGACGCCCCGATCCCCGGCGCTGCTGAAGCGGTCGAGCGACTCCGTGATGCGGGTGAGACGGTCGCCTTCGTCACGAACAACTCGTTCACCCGGCGATCCTCGGTGATCGAGAAACTGGCACGGCATGGCATCGACGCCGGCGATCTCGTCCTCACCTCGGCGATGGCGGCGGCCACGCTCATCGAACCGGGGACCCGGGTCATGGTGTGCGCCGGACCGGGCGTGCTCGAGGAACTCGGCCGCCGTGGATGCGAGACCATCGACGCGAGCGATCCCGACGCCGCTGGCTGGGGTGCGGAAGCGGTCGTGGTGGGCTTCCATCGGACCTTCGACTACAGGCGCATGCAGGTGGCCTCCACCGCGGTGCGCGACGGCGCACGGCTGATCGGCACCAACACCGACTCCACCTATCCCACACCCGATGGCCCCATCCCCGGTGCAGGGTCGATCCTCGCGTCCATCACGACCGCGAGTGGTCGCCGCGCCGAACTCGCCGGCAAACCACATCAGCCGATGGCGCGTCTCGTGCGGGCCACGATCGGCGACACCGGGATCGTGGTGGGGGACAGGGCCGACACCGATGGTGCGTTCGCCGTCGCCATGGGGTTCCGGTTCGGGCTCGTGCTGTCAGGGGTCACCTCGGCGGCCGACCTCCCCACCGACCCTCCCGCCGATCTGGTCGCTGACGATCTGCTGTCGTTGGTGCCCATGGCTCTTCCCGCTCCCGATGGCGACCGATAGCGTCCTCGCCGTGGGTGCCCGCAGACGTCTCGATGCTGAACTCGTACGACGTGGTCTGGCACCCAGTCGCGAGCGGGCGCAGGCCGAGATCACCGCTGGGCGCGTCACCGTCGGAGGAGCCCCGGCGCACAAGGCCTCACGCATGGTCGATGCGGCCGAGGCGGTCGAGATCCTCGGTCCGCCCCCTCGGTTCGTGAGTCGGGCCGGCGCCAAACTCGAAGGGGCGATCACCCGATTCGAACTCGAAGAGCACTTCGTGGGCGCTCGGGTGCTCGATGTCGGAGCCTCCACGGGCGGGTTCACCGATTGCGCGCTCCAGCACGGGGCCGCACAGGTGGTGGCGCTCGATGTCGGCCACAACCAGCTCCATGAGCGACTGGTCGCCGACCCGCGGGTCCACAACCTGGAGCGCACCAATGTCCGGTCCGCAGATGAGGAACTCATCGGTGGAGCCGCGGATCTGGTGGTCGGAGATCTCTCGTTCATCTCGCTGCGCCTCGTGCTCGAACCGATCTACGCCCTGTGTCGTCCCGATGCGCTGTTCGTGCTGCTCGTGAAGCCGCAGTTCGAGGCTGGTCGCACCGAAGCTGCCCGCGGTCGCGGCATCATCACCGACCCGGCGATCTGGACGCGGGTGCTCGAGGAGGTCACGAGCGCCATGGTCGGACTCGCAGCGGCAATCATTGGGGTCATGGTCTCTCCCATCACCGGTTCCGACGGCAACGTCGAGTTCATCGTCGTGGGTCGAGCCCCCGGCGCCGACACCGGATCCGGACTCGATCAGCCGGCGATCGCCGACGCCATCGCCGGTGCCGTCGACCTCGCCCCGCGGTCGGGCGCCTTCCTCAGGGCTCCGATCCCGGTCGATGCAGTTTCGGAGAACCCCTGACATGGCGGTCATCGCGCTCGTCACCCATCAGGACCGCCCGGAGGCCAGCACCGTGGCCCGCAGCACCATCGACTGGCTCGAGGGTCTGGGCCATGCGGTCATCCTCCCGACCACCGATGCGCATCGGCTCGGCAGATCGGACAACGGGGTCATCGAGGAGTCGCTCGCCGACACCGCTGATGTGGCTGTCAGCCTCGGTGGCGACGGCACGATGCTGCGCACCGTGGCGCTGGTCGCCCGACGAGGAGTGCCCATCATCGGGGTGAACTTCGGTCAGCTGGGGTATCTCACCGATGTCGAGCCCGACGGTGTGCGCGACGCGCTCGAGAAGTTCCTCGCCGGGGACTACACCCTCGAGGAGCGGATGCTCCTGGAGGTCGTGATCTCCTCCTCCCAGGGCTCGAGCGCGGACGTCGTGCTCGCCCTCAACGAGGCGGTGGTCGAGAAGACCGCGAGCGGGAACACCGTCCGTCTCGACGTCGAGCTCGATGGTTCGTTCTTCACCCCGTACGCCGCCGATGGTCTGATCGTGGCCACCCCGACAGGATCCACCGCCTACGCCTTCTCCGCTCGCGGACCCATCGTGGAACCCACGCATCGTGCCCTGCTGCTCACCCCGGTCTCGCCGCACATGCTCTTCGACCGCACACTCGTGCTCGACGACGATTCAGAGATCCGACTCACCGTCAGCGATCATCGACCAGCGGCGCTCGTCATCGACGGTCGGGCCATGGGCGACCTCGCACCGGGCGACACCGTGACCTGCCGAGCATCGGAGATCGTCGCCAGACTCGTGATGTTCGGCCCCCGGGACTTCCACGCGATCCTGAAGGCCAAGTTCGGCCTCGCCGATCGCTAGGGATGCTGATGGGAGGAGCCCGCCGACGATGCTGACGGAACTGCAGGTCCGCGATCTCGGTGTCATCGCTGAGCTCCGGCTCGCCGTCGGTGCCGGGATGACCGCGGTCACCGGCGAGACCGGTGCCGGCAAGACCCTCGTCATCACCGCGATCTCCCTGCTGATGGGAGGCCGTTCCGAGACTTCCATGGTGCGGCCGGGTGCGACGGAAGCTGTGGTCGAGGCCCGGTTCGAGCGCGATGGAACCGAGCACATCCTGCGTCGGGTCATCCCCTGTTCGGGGCGATCGCGGGCCTACATCGATGGTCGTCTGGCCACGCTCAACGAACTGGCGGAGATCGGCGCCGGACTCGTCGACATCCATGGGCAGCACGATCATCAGTCACTCCTCTCGCCCTCGGTCCAGCGGCAGGCCCTCGATCAGTTCGGTGGAGTCGACGTGGCACCGCTGCGTGCCGCCCGGCGCGCCCTCGCCGAGGTCGAGGCCCGCCGGGCACAGCTGGGCGGTGATGCCCGGGAGCGGGCGAGGGAGCTCGACCTCCTCAGGTTCCAGGTGACCGAACTCGATCAGGCGGCGGTCCTCTCGCCATCGGAGGATGATCTCCTGCGGGCCGAGTCGGAGGTCCTGGCAGATGCCACCGGCCATCGGGAGGCGGCTGAGCATGCGATGTTCGTCCTCGCCGAGGAGGGCGGCGCCATCGACCAGGTCGTCGCTGCGGTCGCTGCGCTCGGCGATCGTGCACCGTTCGAGCAGCAATCCGGTCGACTGCGGGCGATGCGTGCCGAACTCGACGACGTCCTCTCCGACCTCCGTCGCGGGGCGGAGTCGATCGAGGCCGATCCGGCACGGCTCGCCGAGATCGGCGAGCGTCGTCGGCTCCTGCAGGAGATCCGACGCAAGTATGGCGACACCCTCGAGGAGGTCATGCAGTGGCATGCCGAGGCTGCAGAGCGGCTCGCTGATCTCGAGGGACACGAGGAGCGGGCGGGCGCGCTCGACGCAGAGCACGCTGCGGCGCTGGCTGCGCTCGCCGAATGCGAACGAACCGTCGGGGCGGCTCGACGCCGGGCCGCTCCGCAGCTCGCCGCACTGGTCGAGGCGCAGCTGCCCGACCTGGCGCTGCCCAACGCCCGGGTGAGCATCGAGGTCGACGGCGTCGCTGGTTCGGAGGTCCGATTCCTGTTCGCTGCCAACCCGGGGATGCCGCTCCAGCCGCTCGCCAAGGTGGCCTCCGGTGGAGAGCTCGCCCGCGCCATGCTCGGGCTCCGGCTCGTGCTGAGCGACGGACCCCCGGTGCTGATCTTCGACGAGGTGGATGCCGGGATCGGTGGCGCGGCGGCGCTCGCGGTCGGCAGGGCGCTCGCCTCGGTGGCCGCACAGCGCCAGGTCTTCGTCGTCACCCATCTGGCACAGGTGGCGGCCTGGGCCGATTCGCAGATCGTCGTCGACAAGGTGGTGGAGGGCGACAGCACCGCCACGGTGGTGGACCATGTGGACGGGGCTGCACGGGTCACCGAGCTCGCCCGCATGCTGTCGGGCACGCCCGGGTCCGATGCGGCCCAGCAGCACGCCAGCGAACTGCTCGCCATGGCCCGGCGCTGACCTCGCCCATCACGAGCCATCCCCGATCCGTCACAGCTCACCCGCGCGACCGCTATGGTGAGATCCCGACGTGTTCGCCGGCGCCGGGAGGATCAGATGACCAAGCACATCTTCGTGACCGGTGGTGTTGCGTCCTCGCTGGGCAAGGGGATCACGGCGTCATCGCTGGGTCGTCTGCTCAAGAGTCGGGGTCTCCGGGTCACGATGCAGAAGCTCGACCCATACCTCAACGTCGACCCCGGCACGATGAATCCCTTCGAACACGGCGAGGTCTTCGTCACCGACGACGGTGGCGAGACCGACCTCGATCTCGGCCACTACGAGCGCTTCATCGACGAGCCGCTCAGCCGTGATTCCAACGCCACCACCGGATCGATCTACTCAGCGGTGATCGCTGCGGAACGCCGTGGGGACTACCTCGGCAGGACCGTGCAGGTCATCCCGCACATCACCGATGAGATCAAGCGCCGGATCACCCGACTCGCCTCCGACGACATCGACGTCGTGATCACCGAGATCGGCGGCACGGTCGGCGACATCGAGATCCTCCCGTTCCTCGAAGCCATCCGTCAGTTCCGTCTCGATGTCGGTCGCGAGAACGTCTGTTACGTGCATGTCACCCTCGTGCCGTTCATCGGTCCGTCGGGGGAGCAGAAGACGAAGCCCACGCAGCATTCGGTCACCGAACTGCGCAGCCGCGGCATCCAGCCCGATGTCATCGTCTGCCGCAGCGAGGCGGCGATCTCCGATGAGCTCAAGCGGAAGATCTCCAATCTGTGCGATGTCCCCGTCGCCGCAGTGGTGAACGCCGCCGATGCCCGCAACCTCTACGAGGTCCCGTTGGTGATGCACGCCGAGGGCCTGGATGTCTTCATCTGCAAGCTGTTCGGCTTCGAATCGATGCCGATCGATCTCTCCGAGTGGGAGGCGCTGGTCGAACGGGTGGAGAACGCCACCCGGCCGGTGCGCGTCGGCATCATCGGGAAGTACGTGTCGCTCATCGACGCCTACCTCTCGGTGGTGGAGTCGCTCAAGCACGGCGGGTTCTTCCATGGCGCCGATGTCGAGATCGTCTGGATCCAGGCCGAGGACGTCGAGGGCATGCTCGCCGATGGTCGACTCCGCGATCTCGACGGCATCGTGATCCCCGGTGGGTTCGGCGAGCGGGGGGTCGAGGGCAAGATCGCCGCGGCCAACTACGCCCGTGAGAACGACATCCCCTGCCTCGGCCTGTGCCTCGGCATGCAGGTGATGACCATCGAGTACGCCCGCAACGGACTCGGTCTCGCCGGTGCCCATTCCAGCGAGTTCGATCCCCGCACACCGCATCCGGTCATCGACCTGATGGAGACCCAGCGAGATGTCACCGAGATGGGTGGCACCATGCGTCTGGGCGCCTATGTGGCCCAGCTCACCCCGGGCTCGAGGGTCGCCGAGGCCTATGGCAGCGAGGTCGTGTCGGAGCGGCACCGGCATCGCTACGAGTTCAACCCGAAGTACCGCACCCGGTTCGACGACAGCGACTTCGTGTGCTCGGGAACCTCACCCGACGGGCGTCTGGTCGAGTTCATCGAGCTGCGGAACCATCCGTTCTGGGTCGGTACGCAGGCCCATCCCGAGTTCAAGAGCCGCCCCGAGCGGCCGGCCCCGCTGTTCCGGGAGTTCATCGCCGCCTCGCTCGTGCGGTCCGAGGGGCGCAATCCCCATCTGCCCGATCTCGACGTGGATTCGGCCCGGGTCGACTCCACCACCCCGTGACCGGCGGCTTCCGCTACCTCGGCGAGGATCCCATCTTCGACGGGTACATCATCAAGGTCTCCAACGGTCGCTTCGAGGCCCCTGATGGTTCGCTGTTCGAACGGGACATCGTGCGTCATCCCGGTGCGGTCTCCGTCGTCCCGTACCACGGCGACGGCACCGTCACCATGGTGCGCCAGTACCGTGCGGCGCTCGACATGCTCCTGCTCGAGATCCCGGCGGGCAAACGGGATCTCGCCGACGAACCGCCGATCGAGACGGCGCACCGCGAGCTCGCCGAGGAGGTCGGCCTCCGGGCGGCGACGATGGTCCCGCTCGTGGAGTTCGTGAACTCGGCGGGTTTCACCGATGAGTACTCCCATGTGTTCCTCGGCACCGATCTCACCGAGGTCGAACGCGATGTGCAGGGCGTCGAGGAGGAGAACCTCACGATCGAACGGGTGCATCTCGACGATGTGCCGGCGATGATCGCCGACCATCGGCTGCTCGACATCAAGTCGATCATCGGGCTCACGATGCTCATCAACCGTCTCGGTGCCGGCGGTGCATGAGGAGTCCGACTCCGGGCCGTTCCCGCTCGACATCGAGGATTTCCTGCTCTGGCTCGCTGTCGAGCGCGGGCGCTCGGCGAACACCCTGGCGGCCTATCGCCGCGATCTCCGCGGATTCTGGGACTGGTTGGGATCGCAGGGCAGGACCCTCGACGATGTCACCGGCGCGGATCTCGACGCCTATGTGGGGGTGCTGCGCTCCCGCGGTCTGGCGCCGTCCTCGGTGAAGCGGTCACTTGTTGCGGTCCGCTCATTGTTCCGGTTCCGGTCACAGGAGGGTCTGAGCGAGTCGGATCCGTCGGTCGGCGTCGAGACCCCGAGGGTTCCCTCCGGTCTTCCGAAGGCGCTCTCCGAGAGTGAGGTGCAGGGGCTCCTCGATGCGGTCGTCGGTGATGATCCCGTGCATCGACGGGACCGAGCCGTGCTCGAGGTGCTGTACGGGACGGGCGCTCGGATCTCGGAGGTGTGCGCACTTCGACTCGGTGATGTGGATCTCGACGGGTCGATGCTGCGGCTGTTCGGCAAGGGGTCGAAGGAACGGGTCGTGCCACTCGGGCGTTGGGCGCGGGGGGCGCTGGCGGCGTGGCTCTGCCCCGAGGGGAGAGGTGTGTTCGAACCGGAACAGTGGTCCCGCCGAGATGACGCCGATGCCGTGTTCCTCAACCGTCGCGGTGGCCGTCTCGGGCGACAGGGGGCATGGGGCATCGTGCGCCAGTACGGCAGCCTCGTCGGGTTGGACGGACGGCTCACCCCCCATGTGCTGCGGCACTGCTGTGCCACCCACATGCTCGACCACGGTGCCGATATCCGTGCGGTGCAGGAACTGCTCGGACACGCCTCGATCACGACGACGCAGGTGTACACGATGGTCTCGACCGAGCGTCTCTTCGCCGCGTACGAGGCCGCGCATCCGCGGGCGCACGCCGCCCGCAACTAGCCTCGGCCCATGAGCGACACCGAACCCGTCATCGTGCAACCTGACGTCGACCCGTCGCCCGATGAGCGGCTCGAGGCCGATGCACTCAGGGCCGAACTCGATGATGTGGAGCGGGCGCTCGCCCGACTCGACGACGGAACCTACGGGACCTGCGAGGTCTGTGGATCGGTGCTCGCCGATGATCAGCTCGCCGAGCGCCCGCAGACCCGTCTGTGCGAGCAGCATCGCGGCTGATCCCGATGGCGGCGCCGTCGCATCTGATCTCGAGGTTCTTCGGCAGTCTCCGTCCCGGCGGTCCATCGGCCCGGGATCGGCAGTGGGTGGCCGAGGTGCTGCTGCCGTCCGAGTTCGACCTGTGGTCATCGATGAGCGGTCCCGATCGTCGGCACAGCGCCGGCGTGGCGAGGCGAGTGCAGTCGACCCTCGGCGACGCATGCCCCCGACCGGTGCTCGCCGCCGCGCTGCTCCATGACAGCGGCAAGACCGTGAGCGGTCTGCGGACCCCGGGCCGGGTGCTGGCCACGGTGCTGGACTCCTCGCTCGGACATGACGACGATCGGGCCCGGAGGTGGGTGCAGGGCCCGCGTCCCGTGCGGCGACTGGGCCAGTACTGGCTCCATCCGGGGCTGGGTGCCGACATCCTCGAACGACGGGGGAGCGATCCCCTCACCGTGGCCTGGGCCCGCGAGCATCATCTCCCCGCCGAGGCCTGCACGCTGGATCGGGTCATCGCCGCAGCGCTGCGCGACGCCGACGACGACTGATCCCCGTCGCTGGCACAGAACCGTGCCCGACCCGCCTGTGCTGCAGGCATCCGGATGCGAGCGCGTGGCACCGCTCCGGCGTCGCTGGCGTCTACCCTCGTCGCAGCGTCCTGTCCCCGCTGGAGCCCCCTCGCCATGATCAAGATCGAGAACGTCACGAAGTCCTACAAGACCTCGACCGTCGCGCTCCGTGATGCGAACGTCGAGATCGCCAAGGGTGAGTTCGTGTTCCTCGTGGGCGCCTCCGGTTCCGGGAAGTCGACCTTCATCCGGCTCCTCAACAAGGAGGAGACCCCCGATTCAGGTCGGATCTTCGTGGCGGGCAAGGACATCGGTCAGCTCTCCAACTGGAAGGTGCCGTTCCTGCGCCGCAACATCGGGTGCGTCTTCCAGGACTTCAAACTGCTGCCGACGAAGACGGTGTTCGAGAATGTGGCGTTCGCCCTCGAGGTCATCGGGCGGCCGCGCAGCGTCATCGATGCGCAGGTGCCGGCAATCCTCGATCTCGTCGGTCTCTCCCACAAGTCGTCGAACTTCCCGAACGAACTGTCCGGTGGCGAGCAGCAGCGCGTGTCGGTGGCCCGGGCCTTCGTGAACCGGCCACTGATCCTGCTCGCCGATGAGCCCACCGGCAACCTGGATCCGGCCACCTCGGTCGGCATCATGCGTCTGCTCGATCGCATCAACAAGACCGGTACGACAGTCGTCATGGCCACCCATGATCGAGGGATCGTCGACACCATGCGCAGAAGGGTCATCGAACTCGATCGTGGCTCCATCGTGCGCGACCAATCACGCGGCGTCTACGAGTAGGCAGGGGCAGCAATCGTGAAAGCTGAGTACTACGTCCGCGAGACCGCGTCGAACCTCGGTCGGAACATCACCATCACCCTTGCGTCGGTGATGACCGTGGCGGTGTCGCTCGCGCTCGTTGGTGCATCGCTCATGCTCCGCTCGGGGGTCGAGAACGCCACCCGCCGCTGGCAGGGCGGTATCGAGTTCGTGATCTTCATGCAGCGCGATCCCTCGCCGGAGCAGGTGCAGTCGCTCCGCGACGACCTCGAGCAGAGTCCCGAGGTGGCCAGCGTCCGGTTCGTCGACAAGAAGGAGGCGTACGAGGAGTTCAAGCTGCTGTTCGCCGATTCCCCCGAGCTCGTCGACAGCATCGAGCCCGAGACCCTTCCGCCATCGTTCCGGGTCGAGCCGGTGAACAAGGAGGTCGATGCTGTCGAGGCCCTCGGCAAGACCTACGCCTCCAAGTCGGGGGTGGGTCAGGTGGTGTTCGCCTCGAAGACGATCCGGCTGATCCAGCAGCTCTCCAGCCGTCTCACCGTGGGCATCTTCGTGATCGCCGCATTCCTGCTCGGCGCCGCCGGTCTGCTCATCCTGAACACCATCCGCATGGCGATGTTCGCCCGTCGACGCGAGATCGAGGTCATGAAACTCGTCGGCGCCACCAACTGGTTCATCCGGGTGCCGTTCATGCTCGAGGGTCTCGTGCAGGGGCTCATCGGTGCCTTCCTCGCCATCGCCGCGCTCGCCGCCTTCAAACCCTTCTTCCAGAAGTGGCTGCCCAGTTCCCGGGACATCCCGCTGGTGAGCGGTTTCCAGGTGAGCAGCGGGGAGATGTTCTTCATCTTCGGCACGCTGGGCGCGGTCGGCATCCTGATCGGCGCCATCGGTGCCGGTATCGCGGTCTCCCGCTTCCTCGACGTCTGATCCTCGCATAGTCCACCGCGAGGCGCGCAGATCCTGTGCCGGCGGCGCACCCGAGGCTGGTCAGCTGACGAAGGTCTCGTGCTCCACTCGCACCACACCGGTGTGGACGTCGTAGACGAGACCGGCCACCGCGGTGCCGACCGGCAGGTACGGGCAGGAACGCACCAGTTCGATGTCCTCGGCGAGCGCAGCGCCGGGCTCATCGATGAGATGGAACTCGACGTCCTCGGGATCGTTGCCGGTGGCTGCGGTGACCGCCGTGCGCAGGGCATCGAGGCGGATCTTGGCGGCGCCGCAGTCGGTGTGATGCATCACGGCGATGCGCTCGACCTCGAGCTGGTTGATCGACTTGATCAGCGACCTGATGACGTCGGGGGTGATCCGTGCGCCGGCGTTGCGCAGCACATGGGCCTCGCCGATGTCGAGTCCGAAGATCGCCAGGGGATTGATCCTGGTGTCCATGCAGGTGACGATCACCAGCCGGGACTGCGGGAGTGCGCTGAGAGACCCGTAGGAGAAGGCCGCGGTGTAGGCGTCGCTGCCCTCGATGATGTCCTTGAACGCACTCATGGCACGCAATCGTAGGTGAGGGGCGGTGGGCCCTCCGATTCCGACACCGAGGGCCTGCTGAGTAGCCTCCCGACGATGTGGCGCGACGTGGCCGGAATCGCTGATGTGGGTCCCGGGGGGATGCTCCCCATCTCCGTCGACGCGCTGGAACTGCTGCTGTGGCGCTCCGTCGAGGGTCGGCTCGCCGCATGCGATCGTCGGTGTCCCCACCAGTGGGCTGATCTGGGCGCCGCCGGCGCGGTGGACGGCGAGGAACTGGTCTGTCTGAGCCATCACTGGAGATTCGACGCCGCAGGGTGGGGATCGAAACTCTCGGTCACCGGTCGCCGCGATGAGAAGGCTCCGGTCGAGGTGTACGAGGTGGAGGAGCGCGAAGGGCGGATCCGGCTCCGGATCGACTCTTCGATGACAGCCGACTGAACCGTCCGGGACCTACACTCCCGACCGTACGATCCGCCCGTTCGGGCGATGCCCGCAGTCGTCCGAATCCCCCGAAGGAAGATCATGCCCTCGAGTCCGGTGCTGACCGACGCCCGTTTCCAGACCCAGATGCCGCACGATGCGTCCGGTGCGCCAGCGGCGATCGTGGGGCGCACCATGACCGTCGGCGGCACGCTCACCGCTACAGGCGTGCTGTTCTCGATCATCCTGGCCGCCGGGTGGTTCGGCTGGACCCAGGTCGTCCAGACCACGCAGGTCGTGGTCGACCAGGCCGGGAACTACGTGCTCGACGCCGCTGGCAACCAGACCTACCGGAACACCACGACCTTCCCGTCCTGGCTCATCCTCGCCATGCTGGTCGGGGTGGGTGTCGGCATGGTCACGGCGTTCATGCCGAAGATCGCCCGGTTCACCGCCCCGATCTATGCCCTCGCCTACGGCATGGTGCTCGGCGCCATCTCGGCGGTCTACAACCAGAGCTACAACGGCATCGTCGTGCAGGCGATCGGTGCGACCCTGGGCGTGTTCCTCGTGATGTTCGTGCTGTACGCCACACGGATCGTGAAGGTCACCCCGAAGTTCGTGCTCACGGTGGTGTGTGCCACCGGAGGCATCGCGCTCATGTACATGGTGACCTGGATCGCCTCGATCTTCGGTGCCGACATCGCCTTCTGGAACGATCCCACGCCGCTGGGAATCGGCATCAGCGTGGTGGTGGTGATCGTCGCCGCGCTCAACCTGGCGCTGGATTTCAACTTCATCGAGAAGGCATCGCAGCAGGGTGCCCCGAAGTACATGGAGTGGTACGGGGCGTTCGGAGTCACGGTCACCATCGTGTGGCTGTACCTCGAGATCCTGCGACTCCTCTCGCTGCTGCGACAGAGCTGAACCTCAGGGCGCAGTGGTCTCCGCTGCCCGGCGTTTCGAACGAGCAGCGCGGACCAGCACGGTGGTGAAGATCACCAGCAGCAGCAGGGCGGCGATCGCCAGGGGTGCGCCCGCTGCCCGTCCGGTCTGGGCATCGATGACGGGTCGTTCCTGCTGCTCGATGAAACTCATGCCCGGAGCGGTGCCGTTCGGACCGATGAGCGTGCTCGGTGTCGCCGCGCTGGTGGTGGGGGTGGGAGCTGCGTCGGGGGCCTGCGAGGTGGGCGAGTCGGGCACGATCCGATGGTAGCGGTGCGCCCCTCGGTCCGAACCAGCGGGCGACATGACCCGACATGCGAGCGATGGGATCGGCGAGAATCCAGGGGTGCAGGAGACGACCATGGGATTCGATGAGGCGGAACTCGAGCGGTGCGGGACGGTGCTGCGTCAGGCGTTCATCTCGGCGCAGATCGGCATGCCCTCGGAGGACATGGAGACCGCCGTCGAGACCCTCTGGATCATCCTCGAGGCGCTCATGATCGATCATCTCGCACCTGACGAGGAACTCCTTCGGGATCGGGCGGACCGTCGGACCGACATCGGCACCCAATGGCGACGCATGGTCACGGCGGCGGTCACCAACACGTTCGTCCTCGGCGGGGTGTTCGTCATGCCCGAGGAGCTGATGCTGGCGGCCAGCGAGCGCGCCGTCGCGCTCCGGGAGGGCACCCTGTGGCACACCCGCCGACCTCCGGGTCACGGTGCCCTGGTGCTCGGGGTGCATCGGGCGCTGCTCCAGCTCGACGGGACCGCCGCTCGAGGGGCGTTCGCCGGGCCAGCCGATGCCGCCGCGCTCGTCGAACTGATCGCCCTCGCGGCTGTCGGGGCCACCATCGCAGGGGAGTCACCCTCGGCTACGGGTGGCGTTCCGGATGTCGCGACCGAGGACACGCCGACGAGACGTACCTCCGGTCGATGGACCCGTGATCCAGCGGCCACCGCCGCAGCATTCGGCATCCCCGGGGTCGAACTCGTCGAGGTCGTGCGCACAGGATGGGCCTGCGACGCCTGCGGATGCGTGTTCGCCGGAAAGGTCGAGGGAGGCGTGGCCTATCCGGACCGATTCGCTCCCGTGGGTCGCGGCGGCCCATGCGACAGCACCAGTTCCTGCGAGTGCCACCTCGCCCCCATCCAACGAGATGTGCGCTGACCCGAGGGTCAGCGCACATCGTGGGCTGCAGTGTTCCAGCGCCGCCGCAGCGGCGGGGTGTCAGGACTCCGGCGTCGCCTGGCTGTCGGCATAGGCGCGCATCCGGGCGATGCGGCCGTCGTCGTCGAAGACCATGGTGTCGTGGGTGACCATCGACATGGTCATCTCGCCGAGGTCGACATCCACGCGGAAGGCGAAGGCTGCTTCATTGCCGCCGGCCACACACACCGGCGTGATGCGGGTGAGATCGATCTTGAAGCCCGAATCGCGCAGTTGCGAGTAGAAGGCCCTGACGGCGTCGACGCCCTCATGGGCAGGTTCGCCGATGGGGTCCTCGACGAACGGGTTGTCGTTGTAGAGCGACATGATCGTGTCGACATCGCCGGCCGCGACGGCGGCGATGTAGCGATCGGGGATGGCGATGATCTCCTCGCGGGTGGCCATGTCAGTCCCCGTAGATGATGACGCCGCGGATGTTGATGCCGTCGCGCATGTCCTGGTAACCCTGATTGATGTCGTCGAGGGTGTAGGTGCGGGTGACGAGCTCATCGAGCTTGAGCTGACCGGCCCGGTACATGCTCAGCAGCTTCGGGATGTCGTGGCGAGGGTTCGCACTGCCGAACAGCGTTCCCACGATCGACTTCTGCTGCATCGAGAGATCGAAGAGGTTGAGGGTGACCTCGTTGTCGTTCATGTTGGCGACCGAGGTGAACACGAGCTTGCCGCCCTTGGCGACCATGCCCATGTAGGTGCCGAGGTCGGCGCCCTTGCCCTCGCCCACCGTGACGATCACCTTGTCGGCGTTGCGGCCCCAGGTGAGTTCACCGAGCAGGGCCTGTGCCTCCTCGACGCTGGCGGCACCGTGGGTGGCGCCGAACTTCTGGGCCTGCTCACGCTTGAACTCGACCGGGTCGAGTGCGATGACGAATTTGGCGCCGGCGTGGTGCGCACCCTGGACGGCGTTCATGCCGACGCCACCGGTGCCGATGACCACGACGGTCTCGCCGGGAGCGACATCGGCGGCATACGCGGCGGAGCCCCAACCGGTGGTGACGCCACACGCCACGAGGCAGGCCTTGTCGAGCGGGAGGTCAGGTTCGATCTTGACCAGCGAGTTGATGTTCATGACCGAGTGCTCGGCGAACGTGCCGAGACAGCACATCGTGGCGATGGGCTGACCGTCGAGGCTGTGATGACGAGCGGTGCCGTCGGCCTGACGACCGGAGAGCAGGTACGCGCCGTTGTCACACAGGTTCTGGTGGCCGCTGGCGCAGGACGGGCAGCGCCCGCAGGAGGGGACGAAGGAGGTCACGACATGGTCGCCGACGACGAGCTCGGTGACTCCGGGGCCCACCTCGACGACGACGCCGGCGCCCTCGTGGCCCATGATGATCGGGTACTGCTGCCAGCCGAGCATGTCGAGGATGCCCTGATCCATGGCCATGTCGCCGGTGACCATGTGCTCATCGGAATGGCACATGCCGCTCGCGGTGAATTTCACCAGCACCTCGTTGGCCTTCGGCGGATCGAGTTCGATCTCCTCGATGACGTAGGGGGTGTGGGGGGCGTACAGCACTGCGGCCCGAGTTCTCATGGTCTTCCCTTCAACGGTTCGTCGCCGGAGGCGCGTGGTCGCCTCAATCTAGGCCGGGCGAGCGGGGGCGGCGTGCGCCTGTTCGCGATCATGTGACATTATTCTGCGGCTCTTCAGTTTTGTGTAGTACGATCTCGCCAGCCGCAGGGGCGCTCGACCCCTGCTCCGTCGCAGTGGAGGATCCTCGATGAGCACACCGATCACCCAGCGTCTCGGGATCGAGTTCCCGATCTTCGCCTTCTCCCACTGCCGCGACGTCGTCGCTGCGGTGACGAACGCCGGCGGGTTCGGCGTCCTCGGGGCCCTCGCGTTCGGCCCCGAGCAGCTGGAGATCGAACTCGACTGGATCGACGCCCATGTCAACGGCCGTCCGTACGGCGTCGACTTCGCCATGCCGGTGAACTACATCGGCAAGGGTGGTGGCGAGGAGGCCACGTTCGAGGCGCTCGATGCGATGATCCCGCAGCAGCATCGTCAGTTCGTCGATGAACTCCTCGAGCGCTACGACGTGCCCGAGCTGCCCCCCGAGCTCGAAGGGGGCGAGGTGGCCGCCGCAGGACTCGGGGTCGATGCCATGGGACCCAGCCAGGTCGAGGTGTGCCTGGCACATCCCAACGTGAAGATGATCGTCAACGCCCTCGGCCCGCCCCCGCTCTACGTGATCGAGCGGGCCCACGCCGAGGGTGTGCTGGTCGGTGGTCTCGCCGGTTCGAAGGTGCATGCCGAACGTCAGGTCGCCATCGGTGTCGATGTCATCGTCGCCCAGGGCACCGAGGCGGGGGGTCATTGCGGCGAGATCTCCACGATGGTGCTCGTGCCCGAGGTCGTCGACGCTGTGGGCCCCGATGTGCCCGTGCTCGCCGCCGGCGGGATCGCCACCGGCAGGCAGATGGCCGCAGCGCTGGCTCTCGGCGCCCAGGGGGTCTGGACCGGATCGATGTGGCTCACCGTCTCCGAGGCCGACACCAGTCCGGCAGCGCTCGAGAACATGCTCGCCGCCACCTCGGCCGACACGGTGCGTTCCAAGGCGATGACCGGCAAGCCCGCCCGTCAGCTGCGCACCGCCTGGACCGATGCATGGGAGGGCCCCGATTCACCCGGAACGCTCCCGATGCCGCTCCAGGGGATCCTGCACCAGGAGGCCGGTCGTCGCACCCAGCGTGTCGGCACCCGCGAGCTCATCGGATTCCCGGTCGGGCAGATCGTGGGCCGCATGAACAAGGTGCGTCCCAGTCGGGACCTCGTCCTCGAGATGGTCGAGGAATGGATCGAGACCACACAGCGTCTGCAGTCGTTGCTCGGCGACGACTGACACGAACAAGGAGAACCAGATGTCCACCGCACCCATCGATGCCCCCGCCCTCCATGACCCCACCACCTATGCGAACGGGGTCCCGTACGACTACTACCGGTGGTTGCGCGACAACGACCCGGTGGCGCATCTCGACCACCCGACCTACGAGAACGGCTACTGGGTCATCACCCGGCATGAGGACGTCCAGCGGGTGTCCCGTGACGCCGTCACCTTCCGCAATGCGCCGGATCCCTTCCTCGAGGACGGCACGATGGGCAGCGGGGAGGGTGCCGGCACATCGGAACTGCTGATCAGCAAGGACGCACCGGAGCACATCAAGCTGCGCAAGATCATCAACAAGGGCTTCACGCCGCGTCGGGTCGCCGAACTGAGCGACCGTCTCCGGGCCCGTACTGACGCCATCATCGATGGACTCTCCGATCGCGATGGCTGCGATCTCGTCCACGATCTCGCCCTGTGGCTGCCGCTCCACGTCATCGCCGACATGGTCGGCGTGCCGGAGGAGGATCGCGCCCAGGTGTTCGACTGGACGGAGAAGACCTTCGGATTCGATCCGTCCGTCACGCCCGAGGAACGCGGTCAGGCCACCATGGACATGTTCATGTACGCCGACGCCATGTGCGCCGAGCGTGAGACGAACCCGAGCGACGATCTCATGAGTGTGCTGCTGCACGCCGAGGTCGATGGGGAGCAGCTCACGAGGTTCCAGATCGAGGTGTTCTTCATGCTGCTGCAGAACGCCGGCAGCGAGACCACCCGGAACCTGATCACCACCGGCACGCTGGCCCTGCTGCAGGACCCGGCCCAGATGGAGATCGTGCGGAATGATTTCGACACGCTCCCGGGGGCGATCGAGGAGCTGCTGCGCTTCTCCACGCCGGTCATCCATTTCACGCGGACGGCCAATGTCGACACCGAGCTCGGCGGCCGGCGGATCTCGGCGGGGGAGCGCGTGCTGATGGTCTACGCCTCGGCCAACCGCGACGAGCGGGCGTTCGTCGACCCGGACTCCCTCGACGTGCTGCGCACACCGAACGACCATGTGGCGTTCGGTGCGGGTGGTCCGCATTTCTGTCTCGGTGCGAATCTCGCCCGACTCGAGGGTCGGATCATGTTCGAGCAGATCCTGTCGAGGTTCGTGGGGCTGCGGGTCGACGGCGACCCCGCCGACTTCCCGAGGGTGCACTCGAACCTGATCGATGGATTCGCCGAGCTCCCGATCAGCTGGGACAGCATCGCCCCCGCCAGCTGAGTTCCGGCGACCTTCACGTCATCTGCGGGCGTGCGGGCCCGAACAGGTCGGGGTGACAGCCGCACGGACCTGCCGATGGGCCGGATCGAAGTGGTCCGACCCGGCCCATCGCGGACTCAGACCCGGACGGCCTGCACGTCGAGTGTGATCCTGATCTTCTCGCTCACGAGCAGCGAGCCGTTGTCGAGGGCGACCTGGAAGTCGAGACCGAAGTCGCGGCGATCGATCTCGCCCTCGGCGGTGAAGCCGACACGGGTGCCGCCCCACGGGTCGGGGCTGACGCCCTCGAACTCGAGGTCGAGCTCGACCTGCTTGGTGACGCCCTTGACGGTGAGGTCACCGACCAGCACGAACTCGGCGCTCGACAGCGAGCCGCGCAACTCGGTGCTGGTGAAGGTCATGGTGGGATGTGCCTCGACGTCGAAGAACTCGGGGGAGCGGAGGTGACCATCGCGGGATTCGTCATTGGTGTCGACCGAGGCCATCTCGATGGTGGCGACGACGGTGCTCTGCATGGGGTCCTCGGCGATGGTGAGTGCGCCGGTCACGGCGCCGAAGCGTCCGCGCACCTTGGTGATCATGAGATGGCGGGCGGTGAAGCCCACGGTGGTGTGGGCGGTGTCGATGTTCCAGACGCCGGGGGTGAGGTCCGAGATCGCTGTCATGGTGTCTCCTGGGGTTGCGGTGAACTTTGTTGCGACCGCAAGTATTACTCAGGATCATTGCGATTGCAACTATCTACTGCTGCGGACCCTAGGATGGGCCCATGACGGCTTGGCTCGATGATGAGGAGATGGCGGCCTGGCGGGGATTCGTCGGCGTCTCGTCCGCCGTCATGGGCGCGCTCGAGGCCGATCTCATGTCCCGCTACGGCATCTCGGCCGGCGACTACGGCGTGCTGGCGAACCTCTCGGAGTCGGAGGGATCACGCATGCGGATGTGCGATCTCGCCGGGGCGCTTCACCTGTCGCCATCGGGCACGACGCGTCGTCTCGATGGTCTCGTGCGCAGGGGCCTGGTCCGGCGGGAACCCTCGGCCGAGGACCGTCGCGTGATGCTGGCTGTGCTCACCGACGAGGGGCGGCAGTTCCTCGAGGAGATCGCCCCGGTGCATGTCGACGGCGTGCGCCGTCATTTCATCTCGCAGCTGTCCCGGACCCAGCTGCGCAATCTGGCAGCAGCCTTCCGGTCCGTGGAGAACGGCTTCGTCGAGCGAACCGAACCGGCTGACTGACCGACCGGTCATCCGCCCTGTCGCCCAGTCGCCCTGTGTGTCGCGCTGTCAGTCAGCCGGCCGGCTCACTCGAACCTGGCGCCCATCTTCTTCAGGATGCTGACGAGGTCGGCCGGCGTTCCGGGGGGTGCGTCGCCGGGGGTGTAGGTGACCGGTCCCTGCGTTCCGGTGTAGGCGAAGGAACCATGCGAGAGATGGCGCTCCCACCACACCGGTGAGCGGGGATCGCGTCCGACGGTGATCCCCTCGAAGGGCGCCATGCCATAGAGCATCGGCACGTCGGCGCTGCCATCGACCGTGGTTCCATCGATCGTGAGCGTCATGCGCCAGGCGTTCCCGCCGATGCACTCGAAGTCGCAGCGCAGCTCGTGGTCACCATCGCCCAGCGCCGGTCCGGTGATGGCGGCGAGGTTGCCCCGGCCGTCGTTGTGCATGAGCAGCGGGAAGCCACCCTCGATGATGTAGAGCGCGTAGCCGCCGCTCTGATCGCCGTGCGCCACCAGTGTTCCGAGATCGCCCACCGCGTAGCTGACCGGTGCCACGAACGAGAAGGAGCGGATGTAGACGAGCTGGACGGCTCGCCATCGCTCGAGTGTCGGGGTCCCGGGCCAGATGGTGAGGGGCTGCTGCACGAGCTCGACCTCGGGGGGCCGGATCACGTACTTCAGGCCCGTGCCCTCGTCCAGCGGGAAGATCTGGCCGTTCCATGCGGCGTCCTCCCAGGCTCGGGCCATCTCGGCGAGTCGCTCGGGCTCGGCGGCAGCGAGATCCACCAGCTCGGTCCGGTCCTCGACGAGGTGGTAGAGCTCCCATTCGGAGTCGTCGAACGGCGTGAACGGCTTGTGGAGCGACACGATCTCCCAGCCATCGCGGTAGAACCCGCGATGACCGATCATCTCGTAGACAGCCTCGGTGCGCTGGGCCGGGGCAGCTGCTGATCCGATGACCGGCACCATGCTGGAGCCGGTCATCGGCTTGACGGCCACGCCGTTGCGATCCATCAGCGGATCGATGCCGGTGAGTTCGAGCAGGGTGGGGGAGAGGTCGCTGATATGGGCGTACTGACGCCGCCGAGCGGTGCGCTCGACGTCTCCCGCCGGCCAGGAGAACAGGAACGGCACGGTGTGGCCACCGGCATGGGTGTTGATCTTGTAGAGGCGGAACGGTGTGTTGCCCGTCATGGCCCAGCCCCGCGGGTAGTGCGGCGAGCTCTGGGGGCCACCGATGAGATCGGCCCGCTCGAAGTCGGCCTCGAAGTCGTCACCGGCCAGCAGGTGCACCATGTAGGCGGTGGTGCCGACCATCTCGCCCTCGCGAGATGCCCCGTTGTCGGAGGTGAACACCACGATCGTGTTGTCGAGCTCGCCGAGCTGGTCGATCGCGTCGAGGAGGCGACCGGTGTTCTCATCGACATTCGCCACCATGGCGGCGAAGACCTCCATGTAGCGCGGGAACAGCTCGCGCTCCTTGTCGGTCAGATCAGCCCAGGCGAGCACATCGTTGCCCGGTTCGCTGTTGCGCGGCGCCAGCTCCACATCCTCCTCGATGATGCCGAGCTCGACCTGTCGGCGGAACCGGGCCGCCCGCAGCTCGTCCCATCCGGCGTCGTAGCGTCCCGCCTGGGCGGCGATGTCGGCGGCCTTGGCATGCAGCGGGGCATGGACCGCACCGTGCGCGACGTACAGGAAGAAGGGTCGGGTCGGCGCCGATGCGCGTCCCGCCCTGATCATCGCGATCGCCTCGTCGGTGATGTCGTCGGTGAGGAAGTAGCCCTCCGGATAGGTGTCGACGTCGACCGGGCTGTTGTCCCGGATCAGCCGATGCGGATGATGGAGATTGGTGAAGCCGTCGAGGAATCCGTAGAACTGGTCGAACCCGCGCTGCAGCGGCCAGGAGTGGCGAGGTCCGGCATCGGACTGATCGGAGTCCTTGGCCAGATGCCATTTGCCGACCATGTAGGTGGCGTAGCCGTTCGCCCGCAGGATCTCCGGCAGGGTGACGACATCGTCGGCGAGTTCCATGGCGTAGCCGGGGAACCCGGGATCGGAGTGGGCGACGGTGCCGACCCCGGCGGCGTGCGGTTCCATGCCGGTGAGGAACGCCGCGCGGGTGGGCGAGCACATCGGTGTGGAGTGGAAATCGGTGAACTGGAGCCCGCGCTCGGCGAGTCGGTCGATGTTCGGTGTGGGGATCTCGCTGCCGTAGCAGCCGAGGTCGGCGAATCCGAGGTCATCGACGAGGATCACGACGATGTTGGGTGCGCCGACGGGAGCGGTGGGGCGGGCCGGCCACCAGGACTCCGACGTGCCGAAGACCCGTCCCACGGTCCCACCGAAACCCGGATAGGTGCGCGTGCCGTTCGCGTCGGTCTCGCTGCTCATGGATCCCCCTCGATGACTGTGCGGTGCCGGGAGACTACCGGCGGTGGATCAGACGCCGAGCAGGAGCGCGACACCGGCACTGCAGATGAGCGTGCCGGCGGTGATCCTCGCCTGCACCGATCGCCGCAGGGCGAGGCCGCCGAGTCCTCCGGCGAGATGCAGCACCGCAGTGGTGACGAGGAATCCGATGACGAACATCGCCGGCGACACACTCGCCGGGAGCTCTGCGCCGTGGGCCTGGCCGTGAGCGAACCCGAACGCGATGGCGGCGGCGGGCAGCAGGAGGGTGTCGCGTCGGATGCCAGCCATGCACATGGCTCCGAGCGCGAGGACGCTCACCGAGATCGCCAGTTCCGTCCCGGGCACGACCACCGAACTCATGGCGAGTGCGCCGCCGAGGACCATCCCGATGAGGAAGCCGATGGGGGTGAGGATCGCGATGCGCCGGGTGCCGGCCATGGCGGCCACGATGCCGACGGCGAGCATGGCGAGCAGGTGATCCGGTCCGCTGATCGGATGGAGGAGGCCGGTGCCGAGCCCGATGCTGCCGTGACCGGGATGGGCGAGCGCCGGGGCCTGGGTGAGCAGGGCACCGCCGAGCGATGCGACGAGGATCCCGGCAGAGGTCGAGCGGCGTGGTCGGGTGGTCGTGGTGAGCATCGTGGTCCTTCGGTGGGGGAGTTCGTGGGCGGGGATCATCGCGATCGAGATGCGCGACTCGGTCGGAGCGGCGGTCGTGTGAGCTGTCAGGTCAGTGGCCGGTGGCGCCGGCCACGACCGTGGCCACACTGAAGCCACCGCAGGCGGTGAACTCGGCCCGGATGGTGATCGCCTCGGTGTTGTCCGGGGGATAGATGCGCACCGAGGTGGAGGTCGGCGTGCAGTTCCCCGCTCCGCCGGTGGCGTTCGTGGTGTGGAGCACGGCGCTGGCGGTCCCGTTGGGGGCGAGCGTGACCGTCTGGCCCTCCGCGCCCTCACGGGTCGCCGGCTGACCGATCTGCACGTTGTTCTGGTCGAGCAGCGACACGCCGGGGAATCCCCGCAGCTCGCAGGCCTTCGTCCCGGTGTTGACGAACACGATCGGCACATAGAGCTGACCGGCGCCGGCATCGGGCGACCCCAACGAGGCCTGCAGCTGCGAGGAGCTGCAGTGGGTCGAGGAGATCGTGGTGGGCGTGGGCGCCTTCGTCGTGGTGGTGGTCGACGGGGCCGAGGAGCTCGTCGACGAGCTGGAACCGGATCCGCCGGAGCTGCACCCGGTGGTCACGATGATGAGCAGTGCTGCGACGGTGGCGAGGAGCGCGGAACGTTTCACAGGGCGATGGTAGGGGTTGGGGGCCGTGGTGCCTGCGGATGGCTCCGCATGCCATGGGGTCCCCGGGTTTCGGCAATGATGTGCCCCACCATCGCCGTGCCCCGGGGGGAATCACATGGACACCGTCATCTCCGAAGATGCCATCGCCGCGTTCCAGTTCACCGGTCAGGATGTTCCCTGGCTCCTCGCCCAGTGGGCGGCGAAGAAGCCCGACCATTCGCTGCTGATCTGGGAGCCCAAGGACGGGTCGTCGAAGCAGTGGACCTACGCCGAGTTCTGGACCGATGTGCGCAGGATCGCCGCCGGTCTCGCCTCCCGCGGCATCGTCAAGGGCGACATGGTCGTCATCCATGCCGACAACTGCCCGGAGATGGTGCTGGCCTGGTACGCCTGCGCCACGGTCGGTGCGGTCGGCGTCACCACCAACACACGCTCCGTCGGCGCCGAGATGTCGTACTTCATCGAACACACCGGTGCGGTGGCGGCCATCACCCAGCCGAAGTACGCCGCGATGGTGCGCGACAGCGGACCGGCCCTGCGATGGATCGCCGTCACCTCCGACGATGCCGGCGAGCCTGCAGCCGCACCGGTCGGCGAGGGGTTCGAGTCCTTCGACTCGCTCTTCGGCGATGCTGATGCCGCCCCGGTACGGCCGGCCGAACCCATGCTCCCGGTCGGTGTCATGTTCACCTCGGGCACGACCTCTCGCCCCAAGGCAGTGGTGCACACCCATGCGAACGCACTCTGGGCGGCCCGCGTGGGCCCGAACAACATCGGGATGCACCCCGATGGCGTGTACCTGATCTTCCTGCCGTTCTTCCATGTCAACGCCCAGAGCTGGTCGATGTGGAGCACCCTCGGCGTCGGCGGCACCATCGTGCTGCAGCCGAAGTTCTCCGCCAGCCGGTTCTGGGATGTCATCGTGGCCCGGTCGGTCACGCATATCTCCCTCATCCCGTTCGTCTACACCGCGGTGGCGGGCAAGCCGATCCCCGAGAACAAGCTCGAGGTCGGGGTGTTCGGTGCGGTGGTGCCGCCGCTCGAGCAGCTGCTCGGCTGTCGGGTGCTGCCGGCCTACGGCATGACCGAGACCGTCACCCACGCCACCAGTGCCGGACTCCACGGACAGATCCCGGTCGGTTCCATGGGGAAGGCCACTCCGGGATACGAGACCCTCGTCGTCGATCCCGAGACCGGCGAGATGCTCGACGACGGTCGTGTCGGCGAGCTCTGGCTCCGCGGCACCCGTGGTATCCAGCTCTTCCTCGAGTACTTCGGCAACCCCGAGGCCAACGCCAAGAGCTTCACCGAGGACGGCTGGTTCCGCACCGGCGACATGGTCCGCATCGGTGAGGGTGGCGCCATCTTCTACACCGAGCGCGACAAGGACATGCTCAAGGTCGGTGGCGAGAACGTGTCGGCCAAGGAGGTCGAGGATCTCTGCCGCACTGTGGCCGGTGTCGGCGAGGTCGCAGTCGTCGGCCGGCATCACCCGATGCTCGACGTCGTACCGGTCGCGTTCGTGATCAAGGGTGCGAACGCTCCCGACGACGGCACGCTCGAGTCGCAGATCATCGAGCTCTGCCGCACCAACCTCTCCGACTTCAAGGTGCCGCGAGCCGTGTACTGCGTGGAGGACTTCCCCCGCGCCACGCTCGACAAGGTCGCGAAGAACCAGCTCCGCGACATCGCCGACGCCAAGCCCGACCCCTTCTGAGCACCGGCCCGACCATCACCGAGGTGACGAAATGCTGACCCCGTTCGACGAGTATCCGATCCATCAGGTCCCCAAGCCCCTCGCCGTCTCGGGCACCTCGGACAAGAACGCCTACGGCCGCTACTGGTTCGGCGCCAGCCATCGTGACGGTGCCTTCCAGATCGAGGCCGCCTTCGGGCGGTATCCGAACCTCGGGGTGCAGGACTCCTCGATCTCCATCGCCATCGATGGCGCCCAGCATTCGTTCCACGCGTCCCGCCGGGCCCCGCTCGACCCCACCGACCTCACCGTCGGTCCCGTGCGACTCGAGATCACCGAGCCGTTCCGCCAGCTGCGCCTCGTCGTCGAACCGAACGACACCGGCATCTCCTGTGACATGCGCTGGCGCGCCAGGGTCGGCGCACTGCTCGAGGATCACACGCTGATGATGGACGGCGTGTCGACCGTGCTCGACATGGCGCGCTTCATGCAGTTCGGCACATGGGAGGGCACCTTCGTCGTCGACGGCACGACCACCGAGTTCTCCCATGATGAGGTCGTCGGCATCCGCGATCGCTCATGGGGTGTGCGCCCCGTCGGGGTGCAGGGTGCCGGCCGCCCCTCGAGCGGTCCGCCCAACGCCTGGCTGTGGTCGCCGATCCATTTCGACGATGAGTGCATCGTCGCCGGCTGGTTCCAGCGTCCGGGCGGCGCGTTCTGGCGTCCCGATGGTCATCGCATCGCAGTGGTGGACCCGATCCCGCAGAGCGTCTCAATCGAGACCGGTGAGGTGGCACGACTCGATCCCGTCGGTCAGCGCCTGTCGTTCCAGTCCGGGACCCGCTGGGTGAGTTCGGCGTCGATCGATCTCGTCGGTGCCGATGGTGTGCCCGTCGTGCTCGAGCTGGAGCCGCTGGCACGGTTCGACATGCGTGCCCTCGGCTACATGCATCCCGAGTGGGGTCATGGAATGTGGCACGGCGAGCTCGAGATCGCCCGGGAGGACTGGGTCTTCGCCGAGGTCTCGGCCCAGGACCCCACCCACCAGCATGTGCACCATCTCTGCCGCGCCCGTCTCGGCGACAAGATCGGCGTCGGCATCTTCGAGCAGATCATCTTCGGACCGCACACCCAGTTCGGTTTCCACGACATCCTCGACGGAGCGCAGTAGGACTTCCGATGTCCGATCGAGTGGTCACCTCGCTGGTCGGTGTCTACGACGCGGACGGCACCGTCGTCGGCGAGATCACCTACTGGTTGGGTGCCCGCATCGGCCGGGCTCACTGCTCGCTGTGTGATGTCACCCACGGGCTGTTCACCGAACGCTCGGTGTGGCGCGATTGGCGACGATCGCTCGAGGTGCCCTTCGAGCTCTTCCACCGTGACGACATGCCTGCCGATGTCGCTGCCGCGGTGTCGCAGTTGCCGGTCGTGGTGGCCAGGGTCGGCGATGTCGTGGTCGAGGTCCTCGATCGTGGCGCACTCGATCACTGCGATGGCGATCTCGGAACCTTCACCGCCGCACTGGAGCAATCCCTCGCCGAGCTCGGGCTCCAGCTCCCCGGCTGAGCAGCGGGGCGTCCACCGGGAACAGCAGCGTCGTTCCGGTTGTTCGGTGGCGGGAGATGGGGCTCAGCGGCAGATCGCCAGCATGGCGATGGCCAGCCCGGCGCGAGCTGTCCATGCCGCGGTACGGATCCAGTTGGTGGTGATGAGTCGGTCGAGCAGATCGGGTCGACCCGACGCCGCCATCCGTCCGTGCATCGGCGCCGAGACGAAGGCCGTGGTACCGATGGCGACAGCCTCGACGAGTCCACCGGCCAGCACGATGGCGAACGACAGACAGGTCGGGCGGAGGAAGAACACGGCGAGCACACTGAGCCCCTCGAGCGCCATGAGCGGCCCGACCACGGTGGTGATCCGGCGCTGATGCTCCTCCTCGAACGCCCGGAACGCCTCCACCGGGACCTTCCGCATCAGTGGGTAGTGCACGAGCTGGATCACCCAGATGACACCGAACATGCCTCCCGAACCGACGACCTGGGCGATCAGGACGGCCTGCAGGACCCAGCCGGTCACAGGTCGATCTCGGCGCAGACGGCGAAGTGATCGCTTGCCCAGACGCCATCGATCGGTTCGGCGGCGGCGAGGAAGCAGGCGTCGACATGGCCCACGCCGCGTGCTCGCGGCCATGACACCATGACGTAGTCGAGCCGTCGGTTGGGGTACACGGCCCGGGCAGGGACCCGGGGATTGGTGTCGGACCAGGTGTCGCCGCGACCCTCGCCACCGGCTGCCTCCCAGGCGTCGACGAGCACGAAACCGGGGACCGCCGGCATGGTGGCCCCGGTGAGGCGGCGGATCTCGTCGGACCAGGGCACTGCGTTGAGGTCGCCGCCGAGCACGACCGGCGGGAGGCTCCGTCGGCGCTCGGGAGGGCCGGCGACCTCGGCGAGTGCCACTGCGAGCGCGCTGGCCTGGGCGTCCCGGGTGGCTGAGCGGTCGAGTCCGTGCTCGAGGTGCGTGCCGGCCACGAAGAACGGACCGCCGAGTGCTTCGGGCCGCCGGATCTCGGCGAGCAGCACGTGACGCCAGGTCGGGGCACCGTGCTCGTCGGGCAGCGGCCGCGCCTCGACGAGCCGGACCGGCCACCGGGAGATGATGGCGTTGACGACCCAGTAGGGGGCGTCGGGATACCGGTCGAACCCGGCCAGTTCGGCGGCGGTGACGGCATGACGGTCCAGCATCGAGGCGAGCGCATCCGCCTGGGTGGCGCCATCCTTCTCCACCCACGACTCCTGCACCATGACGACATCGGGATCGATCTGCTCGAGATGGGCACGGATGGCCTTCTCCCTGGCCTGCCAGTCGCCGACCCGTCCCTGCAGGTTCCATGTCATCACCAACATCCCCCAAGGTTGGCCCACGGATCGATCCCATGTGCGGTCCGGGGTGAGATGCGCGAGATTTCCCCTGACCCGAGGAGAACCATGACTGACGACCTGTCATCGAACGTCCCACCCATCGAGGATTGGAACCGCCTGCTCGACGGCCGCGTCGCCGTCGTCACCGGCGGAGGTGGGGGGATCGGTCGGGCCATCTCCGAACTGTTCGCCCGCCATGGCGCACACGTCGAGCTCATCGACATCGACCCCGACTCCGCCCGTGCCACCGAGGCGGAGATCCTCGGCGCCGGGGGTTCGGCCCGTGCGCATATCGCCGATGTCACCGATTTCGCCGCAGTGTCCGAGGTCGCCGCTGCAGTGCTGGCGGAACATCCGGCGATCCAGGTCCTCGTGAACAACGTCGGTGACTACCGCCCGCTCCATCGCTTCCGGGAGTCCTCGCCCGAGTCATGGACCGCCATGTACGACATCAACCTGTTCCACATGTTCGCCGTCACGAGGGTCTTCCTGGAGTCGATGATCGACGGCGGGGGCGGGTCCATCGTCAACGTCCATTCGGTGGAGGGCATGCGCGGCTATCCGGGTGATCCCGTCTACGGCGCGATGAAGGCTGCAGCGGCGGCGTTCACCACCGACCTCGCCGTCGGCATGGGTCGCCACGGCATCCGGGTCAACGGGATCGGACCCGATCTCACCCAGACCGCCCAGGTCGACTACATCGGCACCTCGGTCGGTCATGAACATCTCTGGGAGGCGTGGGCGCCGGTGGGCAGGCTCGGTCGGCCCGAGGACCAGGCGCGGGTGGCGCTGTTCCTCGCTTCAGACCTCTCGGCGTTCGTCACCGGGCACAACGTTCCCGTGGACGGTGGCACGAGGGCCGGTGGCGGCTGGTTCTGGTCTCCCGCAGAGCGGCGGTTCGTCAACCGACCCAAGGGACTGTGATCCCCGTGTTGCCAGTCCCACCCGGATCTGACGTAGTGTCAGGTTTCTGACGATCCGTCAGGAATCCAGTCAGCGCATGCACGGCGCGGAACCCATGGAGACTCACCATGCTCGGACCCGATGATCACTACATCATCATCTCGGCAGACACACATGCCGGTGGAAGTCACGCTCAGTACCGCGAGTACCTCGAGGAGAAGTACGTCGCCGACTTCGATGCCTGGCGCGAGAAGTACAAGAACCCCTTCAAGGATCTGAAGGACACCGATCTGCGCATCCGCAACTGGGACAGCGATCGTCGCGACGCCGATCAGTTCGCCGATGGCGTGGTGGCCGAGGTCATCTACCCGAACACGGTTCCGCCCTTCTTCCCGAGCTTCGTGCTGTTCGCCCAGCCGCCCAAGCCCGATGAGTACGAGCATCGTCTCGCCGGTGTGCGCGCCCACAACCGCTGGATGGTCGACTACGTGAACCAGGCGCCCGAGCGTCGCGCCGGTATCGGTCAGATCTTCATCAACGACGTCGACGATGCGATCGCCGATGCCATCTGGTGCAAGGAGAACGGTCTGCGCGGTGGCATCCTCATCGGCGCCGTGCCCCCGACCGCCGACTGGATCAAGCCGCTCTACCACCCGGACTACGACCGTCTGTGGAAGGTGTGCGAGGAGATGGACATCCCCGTCAACGCCCACAGCGGCACCGGCTCGCCGGCCTACCAGCCCGCACCGGCCATGCCGCTCGTGCACTTCCTCGAGATCCCGTTCTACTCGCAGCGTCCGCTGGTGAACCTCATCCTCGGCGGCGTCTTCGAGCGGTTCCCGAAGCTCAAGTTCGCCCTCACCGAGGCCGGCTGTGCATGGATCCCCGATCTGCTCGCCACGATGGACAACCTGCTCGCCGGCATGCGCTCCAACAAGGTGGGCGAGATGCGCTTCGACGGCGAGATCGTCCCACCCCGTTCGGCCACCGAGTACTTCCACCAGAACTGCTTCGTCGGTGTCAGCCAGCCCACGCCGGCCGACATCACCGCCGCCCAGGGTGTCGTCGGCTGGGAGCGCGTGGCGTGGGGGAGCGACTACCCGCATGAGGAAGGGACCCATCCCTTCACCCGCGAGCATCTCCGTCAGGTCGTCGGACACCTCGAGCCGGCCAAGATCCAGCAGCTGCTCGCCGGCAACGCCGCCGAGCACTACGGCTTCGATCTCGCCGCCCTGCAGCCCTACGCCGATCAGTACGGCCCCACCGTGGCCGAGATCGCCGAGCCGCTCACCTCGCTTCCGGAGGGCGCCAACCAGGCCCTCGAGCGTTCTGCGGCGCAGCTGGCCAAGTCAGCCTGATCCCCGCCTCCGGGCGAGGAACTGCGACGGCCCGGTGCCGGTCCCCTCGGGGATCGTCGCCGGGCCGTTCCGCGTGCTGTCGCGTCGTGCGGTGAGGTTCTGCCGTCCGGTGCGGTTCCGCCGGGTGTGGGCGGTCAGCTGAAGAGCAGGGCGAGGAACGTGAGACCGCTCAGTGCGAGGAGCGCGTAGGCAGGGATGATCTCGTTGGTCTCGTGGCCGAGGCGACGATGGGCCCGGACCGCGAGTCCGAAGTAGCAGATGAGGCCGAACGAGGAGAGGAGCCCGAGCGTGATCACCCCGCCGAGCAGGCTCAGCAGCAGTCCCACCGCGGCGGCCAGCTTGATGATTCCCAGCGAACGCTCGAACCCTGGCTTGTAGCCGAGGTCGCGCATGAGCTGCAGCACCTGGGGCGGGCCGCTGAAGTCGTACACACCGGACCCGCCGACGACGAGAGCGGTGATGATCGAGAGGATGGTCGACATGGGCCCGAGTGTAGGAGTGATCTCCGGGACCCCGGTGGACCGGCGGTAGTCTGCCCTCCATGTCGAACTACGAGCCGAGTCCATGGGAACCCATCGCCGATCATGTCGATCGCTACATCGCCACTGATGGCGCCGACGGATTCCTGTGGGAGGGCGGTGAGGTCATCATCCTCACCACCACCGGTGCGAAGTCGGGGAGCGAGCGTCGCACACCGCTCATCCGGGTCACTGACGGCGAGCGCTACTTCGTCGTGGCATCCATGGGCGGTGCGCCGAACAATCCGAACTGGTACCACAACATGGTCGCCCATCCCGAGGTCACGATCCGCGATCGCGCCGAGGTGCATCAGCTGGTGGCCCGTCAGGCCGATGCCGAGGAGAAGGCCCGTCACTGGCCCCTCGCCGTCGCCGCATGGCCCGCCTACGACGACTACCAGGCCGCCACTGATCGCGACATCCCGCTCATGATCTGCGAGCGCCCCTGAGCCTCGACGACCCGGGGGTGGTGCTCGTCGCCGACCCGATGCTGCGTCGGCTCAGTCGGCCAGGCGGCGGCGCAGTTCCACGAACACCTCGGTGCCGGTGATGCCCTGCAGCTCCTCGGCGAGCGAGTCGATGACGCGAGCATCCCCGACGTAGGCCCGGTCGCCCTCGGTGCAGCACCACGCCATCGTGGTGCCCTCGTCGCCCCAGTCCGCCCGTGACCAGCGTCGGAGGGTGGCTCGCTCCCGGCCCCCCTCGAGCGGTTCCCAGTCGACCCGGATCGGGAGCTGCCAGCACACCGAGGGTTTCCAGTCCAGCGGGGATTCCCCGGCGTCGGTGGCAGCGAGGTGCAGCGCACATCCGGCACCGCCGCTGAAACCGGGTCGGTTGAGGAAGATGCAGGCACCGTCGATGACCCGGGTGTTGATCCGTCGGTCGTCGCTGAAGATCCCGGACTCGGCGGCCTCGGACGCGAACTGGAACATCGACGGTTCGATCATGGCGGCCATCGCCGAGACCAGCATGGCCTCGTCCATATCGCCGAACTCGGCGCCCACCGAGCAGCAGCCCTGCCCGAGTTCCTCCGCCGGTTCGTCGAGGATGCCGAGACACCCCCGCCCCCAGATGCAGGTCCAGTTCGATTCGAGGAACGTCCGGTCGAAGCGCCACTCGGTGTCGTCGGTGGTGATCGCGATGATCGTGGGATCGGAGGATTCCATCGGGGAGACCCTACGGCGTGCGGTGCGGTGTCTCCGCCGATGCGGTCGGTAGGGTGCGCCGATGGAACTCGGATTCGCGCTCCCGGTCTCGGGCAGCTGGGCCACGCCGGAGAACTGCATCGAGATCGCCGAACGCGCCGAAGCGCTCGGCTACGACTCGTTGTGGACCTTCCAGCGGCTGCTCTCGCCGGTGACCCCCACGGGCGAGCAGTGGCTGCCTCCGGCCTACCACAGCGTGCTCGATCCGCTCTCGGTGCTGGCCTTCGTGGCGGCGAGGACGAGCAGGGTCAGACTCGGCGTCGCGGTCATCAACGCACCGTTCCTCGCTCCGGTGCAGCTGGCCAAGATCGCTGCCACTGTCGACCGGCTCTCACATGGTCGGCTGGACCTCGGGATCGGTGCGGGATGGATGCCGGATGAGTTCGCCGCCACCAGCAGCGGGTTCGATCACCGAGGCGCCCAGATGAGCGAGTACGTCGCGGCACTGGAGGCCTGCTGGGCCGAGGGGCTGACCTCGTTCGACGGGCGCTTCAGCATGCTGCCCCGATCGGTGATCGCCCCGCCGCCGGTCCAGCGGCCCCGCCCGCCGCTGCTGCTCGGAGGTGCCGCCCCGGCCGCCCTCCGTCGCGTCGGGCGCCTGGCTGATGGATGGATCAGCGCCAGCACCACCGACCTCACCACGATCGGTGAGTCGGTGGAGCTCATCCGTGGCGCCGCGCGGGAGGCGGGTCGGGACCCGGACGCCCTGCGTCTCATCTGTCGCGGTGTGGTGCGGGTGCGCGACGGGGAACGGGCGCCGCTCACCGGATCCATCGACGAGATCCGCGGGGATATCGCCGCGCTCGCGGCACAGGGGATCACCGAGGTGTTCGTCGATCTCAACTTCGACCCTGAGATCGGCGACCCGGAGGTCGATCCGCAGCGTTCGATGGATCGGGCCCGTCAGGTGCTCGAAGGACTCGCCCCCTGAGCCTCACCCAGGGGAGATCGCAACCGCCCGGTCATCGTGGGGGCGTGGATCCGGTGGAACTCTCCGTCGAACTCCCTGTACCCATCTGCGCCAGCAGGAGGTCGGTCAATGGTCCGCTCATCGCCTGCGTCCCCTCGGTGCTGAAGTGCAACCCGTCGGACCTGAGCGTCCGACCCTGCTCGTCGACGGTCCGGCAGGCTCCCTGCGGACACAGCAGCGCATCGAGATCGATGATGCCGACATCGGGATGCTCGGTGGCGAAGCGTCGTTGGAGCTCCTCGAGCTGCGGGAAGGTCCGGGAATCATCGGCGTACTCCCGACTCCAGTCCGATGGGTACCGGCCGGGTCGCGGCTGGAGCAGGATCACCATGCGAGCACCGCTCGGGATGATCTGGGCGCGCAGCTCATCGAGTCTGTCGAGATAGGCCTGTTCGAACTCCGGGGTGCCGAACCGGGTCCAGGTGCCGTCGATGCGCACGTCGTAGGTGTCCCACAGGACGGCGGAGAACACCACCAGATCCGGTCGGAACTGCTCGATGGATGAGCGCCAGTCGTTGATCGGTGCGCAGGTCGGACAGTCCTCCTCGACGACGCCGTTGCGGCGTTTCGGCCATCGCTGGAGACTCAGCCCGAAACGGGCCTGGTTCCAGAGCGTCACCCGATCCGCCGGCAGCGGCGACACATAGGTCTCCGGCGCTGGGAAGGCCATCTCCCCGCCCCCGAGGGTCCAGGCGACGGAGTCCCCGATGAGCAGCACTCGCGCCGGCCGCCCGGCGCTGTCACCATCGGGACCGGAGCTCGACCCGTCGATTCCCGCAGCACCATCGGCAGGCGCGCTGCTGGGAGGCGGAGCGGAGCGGTTGGTCGCACCGACGATGTGCACCGGTGTCGTGAGCACGAGGCACAGCACCGCCACCCCGGTGAGCGCCGCTGCTGCGATCGAGGCCTGACCGATCGTGAGGACACCACGGTGATCGGCGGGATCGGGTCTGGTCGATGGTCTGCGGAAGGGGCGCTCGATCAGCACGAGGCTCAGAGCGGTGGCTCCCGCGGTGACCGCGACCCGCAGCAGGAACAGGCCGAGTCCGTCGAGACCGGTGCGGGCGGTGGTCAGGAACGCTCGTGCCGGCCAGTGCCACAGGTACAGGCCGTAGGACACGAGACCGAGCTGCACGAGCAACGGGTGTCGCAGTGTGCGAGCCAGGTGATGGTCCGGAGTGCGGATCACATGCCAGATGATCGCTGCGGTGAGGATGGCGATCCCGAGGAGCCCGCCCTCATAGAGCCAGTTCTGATGGAATCCGACGAGGACGAAAGCGGCCACGAGGACGACGAGCGCCCCGAGGCCGACCGCCGGATGCAGACGACGTCGATGGTCCGGTGAGCCCGCCGGGATGAGCTGGTGGAGGCAGGCGAGGGCCACGCCGATCAGCAGGGCATGGGCCCGGGTGTCCGATCCGAAGTACACCCGTGACGGATCGGTGTCGGTGGTGTGCAGCACCGCCATGAGCACAGCGGAGATCCCGGCGCCGACGACGGCGACCAGCAGCAGCGGCCGGGCGAGCGATGCCGGATCGCTCCGGCGGCGACGGCGCAGCACGATCACCAGTGCCACGATCAGGAGCGGGAACAGCAGGTAGAACTGCTCCTCCACGGCGAGCGACCAGAAGTGGGCGAGCGGTGTGTCGTGACCGAACTGGGCCTCGTAGGAACTTCCCGACGCGATGGCCGACCAGTTGTTCACGTAGAACAGCGAGGCGAGCGATTGGGTGCGCGCGGCGGTGCGGGAGGACGCCGGATCCAGCCACCAGGACAGTGCGACCGAGACCAGGATCACGCAGAGCGCAGCCGGGAGCAGGCGTCGGGCCCGTCGGGACCAGAACCCCCGCAGCGACACCGAGCGGTCGGCGCCGAACTCCACGAGCAGCAACGAGGTGATGAGGAAGCCGGAGAGGACGAAGAAGACGTCGACGCCGAGGAATCCCCCGGGCACGAGGCCGGGGGCGAAGTGATAGATGACGACCGCCAGCACGGCGATGCCGCGGAGTCCGTCGAGCGCACGATGGTGGCCGAACGACGGCCGTGTGACGGTGACGTCGGCGGGATCCATCGCCGCAGACGGTAGTTGCGGTGGGCCGGAGCCCGGGGCAGTGGTCAGCTGGTCATGCCGCCGAGGCCGACGAGCCCGCGTGCCAGTTCGATCTCACCCATATGACGCAGACCGTGCTGGTAGATCCAGCACTCGTAGCCGTCGAGCACGGTGATGCCCTGCTCGCCACCGACGCGGGCGCTGTAGGTGGATGCGACCACCGGCGGATACGGGTGGGGGATGACTACCCGCATGAGCTCATCGAGATCCACCTCGCGCAGCTGCGCCTCGGTGCGATCGAACACGGCTCGCTGGTACGCCTTGAACTGCTCGAAGTCCCCGATGCGCTGATGGATCATGTCCTCGACGGGTCGTTCCTTGCCATGGTCATTGATCGCCATCTGGACCCGGTCCTGCCACTCGTCGTTCCAGATCGGGAGCTGGCCGGTGAGGACGAAGAACGAGGAGTCCTGCATGTTCGTGTAGTGGAACAGCGAGAAGGCGATGGGCAGGACACCCTCGCGCTCGAAGTGGTTGACATGGTCGAGGTCCATGGTGCTGACCGCCTGGTAGTACAGCGAATGCATGGCCGCCATGCGCCGTTGCAGCGAGTCGATGATCAGATCTGTCATGGTGTTCTCCTCGGTCACTGCCCGGTCACTGTCCGGTCGCTGCTCGGGCGAGCGTAGGAAGTGACGTGGTGACTGTCAATTGTCGCACGGGAATGGGAGAGCATGGGATCGACGGACGCTGGATCGGAACAGTCGGCGAACCCTTCGCAGTCGATCTGCGTCGGATGCGGGCTCTGCTGCGACGGGACCCTGCTGAGCCATCTCGCCGTGTCCGACGAGAGCGACCTCGGGATGCCGCTGCGGGCGATGGGTGTCTCGCTGCTCTTCGCAGCTGATCCGCCGGTGTTCGAGCTCCCGTGTCCCGCAGTGGAGACGGGTGTCTGCACCATCCACCACCTCCATCGCCCACACGCCTGCTCGCTCTACGAATGTGCGCTGTCCCGATCGGTGATCGCCGGTGATGTCGACGCCGACACCGCCCGCGCCATCATCACCACGACACTCGCGACCCGTCGACGCGTGGGTGAGGGTGGCGCCGGGCCCGAGGAGCTCGAGTCGCTGCTCGACACGCACTTCCGTGGGAGCATCTGAACATGCACGACCATCTCCTGCCCTCCGACGACGTCGCCGCTGCGTACGTGGACCTTCGCCTCCGCGTGGTGGAACTGCTCGGCGCGCTGCCCGAGCAGACAGGCGATCTCCCCGTGCCCGCATGTCCGGACTGGACGGTGCGCCAGCTCGTGAGCCATCTCATCGGTGTCCCCGAGGACATCATCACCGGGAACATGGAGGGCGTGACCACCCAGGCCTGGACCGGAGCGCAGGTCAGCCGGCATGCGGGCCAGACCCTGCAGGAGCTCGCCGATTCCTATGCCGCCACGGGACAGGTCTTCGACGATGTGCACCTGATGGTCCCGGTGCCGGCGAACTCGCAGGTGGTGATGGATGCGGTCACCCACGAGCATGATCTCCGGGAGGCGATCGGCGATTCCGGGGCGCGTGACACCACGGCGGTGCTCGTGGCACTCGGTTGGCTCCGGTTCGCGTTCTCGACCCGTCTGCCCGCCGGCACGTTCGAACTGCTCGACGCCGGCGATGTCGAAGCCTATGAACTGCTCCGTTCGCTCACCGGTCGGCGCTCCTCAGCAGCGATGGACGCCCTCGGCCTCGACGGTGCCGGGATCTCCGCAGGGCTCCGCGGCACGCCGCTGGCCCCGCCGGAACCCGCTGACTGACGCGGCTCCGGAGGCCTCGGTCACCAGGTGTTCCAGTGGACGATCTGGTCGGTGGGGATCCGGGGGGCCGGCTTGAACTCGGTGCCGATCGTGTAGGCGATGGGGAAGAGCCCACCCTGGGTGTAGCGGTCGAACGGGATGTCGAGGAGATCGGCGGCCTCGCGCTCGCCGGGGAGATGCAGGGTGGTCCAGGCTGATCCGAGTCCCCGTGATCGCAGGGCCAGCATGAAGCTCCACACCGCAGGCAGCAGCGAGCCCCAGGTGCTGGCCGCGGCGAAGGCGGGGAGGTTGTCGAGACGCCCCTCGATGAGGGGGATCATGAGGATCGGCACCTCATGGAAGTGATCGGCGAGATGGTTGGCCGAATCGGTGACGGCGGTCTGGCGCTGTGCGCGGGAGTCGGAGTCCTCGTAGGTGGGACGAGCCCCGCTGTCGCGATAGGCGATGAAGTTCCTCCGATAGATCTCGGCCAGCGCCTGCTTCTTGTCCGGTTCGGTGATGAACATCCAGTGCCAACCCTGACGGTTGGACCCGGTGGGGGCCTGGAGCGCGAGTTCGAGGCACTCCATCACGATCTCGGGTTCCACCGGTCGTTCGAGGTCGAGACGCTTCCTGACCGAACGGGTGGTGCTGAGCAGTTGATCGGGAGTCAGGTCGAGATGCATCCGGACATGGTGTCAGGTCGCCGCCGGGCGTGCACCGGTCACTCGATGGAGCCGTAGGCGCCCTGTGTCCCGTCGGAACCGCTGGCGATGACCTCGTCGACCGCCGCACGCAGGTCGAGTTCGAACTCGTCGAGACGATCGGCGTGGACCGCATTGACCATGCAATGCAGGGAGTCCGGTGGACCCTGACGGTCGAGGTACCAGCCCCGACGCCACAAGGCATCGGCGAGAGCGAACACCGAGAAGGTCTTCGGATCGGTGGCGCCGAACGCGATGAGCGTGACCTCCGGATCGGCGCGGAGGGTCAGTTCGGGGACCGACCGAAGGATCTCCGCGAGGCGGTCGCAGGATTCCTTGGCGAGTCGCGTGAGGCGGAGGTAGCCGTCATCGCCCAGCAGATGCATCACCGCCCAGGCAGCCGCCATCGGTCCGCCGCCCTTCGTGCCGAGGATGCCGGAGGACCCGTAGAGCCCCCCGAGCCAGTTGTCGGTGACGTAGGTCTGGTACGAGCGGAGTGTCTTCGTGCGGTGCATGAGCACCGATGTG
>CANFHM010000017.1 GCA_947446975.1 Microthrixaceae bacterium | reverse complement strand
GGCACCGTGCTCACGGTCGGAACAACAGCCGGGGACCAGCGACTTCAACGGGTCGACTCGTTCACCGACTGAGCCAGAACGATCGCTGATCGCTGTCCGCTGTCCGCTGTCCGCTGCCCGCTGTCCGCTCCCTAAATCCGACTTGATTGGTCAGGATTCGAACCGTAGGCTTCACCGCCGCTGACAATCGATGTCTGCGCCGAACGATCTCACCAGAGGAGTACCGATGAGCGAGCAGTGGGGCTTCGACACCCGCCAGATCCATGCCGGTCAGGAGCCTGATCCGACCACCGGTGCACGAGCCGTCCCGATCTACCAGACGACCTCGTACCAGTTCCGCGACACCACCCATGCGGCCAACCTCTTCGCACTGGCCGAGATGGGCAACATCTATACCCGCATCATGAACCCCACGCAGGGTGTGTTCGAGGCCCGCATCGCCTCGCTCGAGGGTGCGACCTCCACCGCGGTGGGCATCCCCGGAGCTCTCGCCGTGGCCTCCGGTCAGGCCGCCGAGACCATGGCCATCATGAACCTCGCCGAGCAGGGCAGCCATATCGTCGCCTCCGCAGCGCTCTACGGCGGTACCTACAACCTGCTCCACTACACGCTGCCGAAGTTCGGCATCGACGTCACCTTCATCGACGATCCCGATGATCTCGACGCCTGGCGCGCAGCGGTCCGACCGAACACCAAGGCCTTCTACGGCGAGACCATCGGCAACCCGCGCAACGACGTCCTCGACATCGAGGGTGTGTCCGCCGTGGCCCACGAGAACGGCGTGCCGCTCATCGTCGACAACACGGTGGCCTCCCCGTGGCTCATCCGTCCGCTGCAGTGGGGTGCTGACATCGTCGTGCATTCCGCCACCAAGTTCATCGGTGGTCATGGCACCTCGATCGGCGGTCTCATCGTCGACGGTGGCACCTTCGACTTCGGCGCCAACGACAAGTTCCCGATGTACACCACGCCCGATCCCAGCTACCACGGCCTGACCTACTGGCCGGCGCTCGGCCCGGGTGCCTACATCATCAAGGCCCGCGTGCAGATCCTGCGCGACATGGGTGCGGCGGTCACGCCGTTCAACTCGTTCATGTTCCTGCAGGGCCTCGAGACCCTCAGCCTTCGCATGGAGCGTCACAACGCGAACGCCGCTGCGGTCGCTGCGTTCCTCGCCGATCATCCGCAGGTCGAGTCGGTGCAGCACACCAGTCTCACCTCCTCGCCCTGGCACGAGCGTGCCGCCCGCTACTCCGAGGGCCGTGGCTTCGGCTCCACCCCGGCGTTCGTCATCAAGGGTGGCAAGGAGGCCGGGCAGAAGTTCATCGAGGCCCTCGCACTCCACAGCCATGTCGCCAACATCGGCGATGTGCGCAGCCTCGCCATCCATCCGGCCACCACGACCCACTCGCAGCTCACCGAGACCGAGCAGATCTCGACCGGTGTGCAGCCGGGTCTCGTGCGTCTGTCGGTCGGGCTCGAGTCGATCGAGGACATCATCGGTGATCTCGAGAAGGGCTTCGCCGCTGCGAAGTGATCAGCTGGAACTGATGCAGTGATCGGAGGGCCGGTTCGCCGGCCCTCCGTCGCGTCCGGCCGGCACTACCGTCGGGGCTCTCACGAACGCACAGGGGGACCCCATGGCCGCAACATTCGATCTCACCGACAAGGTCGTCATCGTCACCGGCTCCACCAAGGGGCTCGGCCGGGCGATGGCCCAGGGGTTCGCCGAGGCCGGCGCCACCGTCGTGGTGAGCAGTCGCAAACAGGACCTGTGTGATCAGGTGGCCGCCGAGATCAGCGCCAGCACCGGCGCCACCGTGCTCGGTCTGGCCTGCCATGTGGGCGACTGGGATGCCATCCCCGGTTTCGTCGATGCCGTGCAGGCCCGGTTCGGCGATATCGATGTGCTCGTCAACAACGCCGGTATCAACCCGACTGACGCATCGCTGTCGGACACATCGCTCGAGCTGTGGCGCAAGGTGTTCGCCGTGAACCTCGAGGGCCCTCTGCGCATGTCCACCTGTGTGGCGCCGATCATGCGCGAGACCGGCGGCGGCAGCATCATCAACATCGCCACCGTCGGCGCCTACAGCGGTGGGCCCGGCGTGGGGGCCTACGGGGCGTCGAAGGCGGCGCTGCTGAACATGACCCGGACCATGTCGATGGAGTTCGCCCCATGGAACATCCGGGTCAACGCCATCAGCCCCGGTCCCATCCGCAGTGAACTCACCAACGGTGCCGAAGCGATGGCGCCGGGATTCTTCGCCCGTGCTGCGGCGGCCACCACGATGAAGCGCGTGGCCGAGACCGAGGAGATCGTCGGTCCGGTGCTGTACCTGGCGAGCGATGCATCCTCGTACGTGACCGGCGAGGACCATGTGGTGGCCGGGGGCATGCCCCGCCGCTGATCGTCGCCGCGGGGATCGGTGCCGCAGGCCTCAGCCGAGCTGCTCGACCACGTGATCGATGCAGCGGGTGAGCGCCTCGATATCGCTCGGATCGATGGCCGGGAACATCGCCACACGGATCTGGTTGCGGCCCAGCTTGCGATAGCTGTCGGTGTCGACCACGCCGTTCTTCCGGAGCACGGCGCTCACCGTGTTCGCATCGATGGTGTCGTCGAGATCGATCGTGGCGACGACATGGCTGCGCATGGCCGGATCGGCGACGAACGGGGTGGCGTAGCTGCTGGCGTCGGCCCACGAATACATGATCTCCGCCGAGGCATCGCTGCGGCCCGCCGCCCAGTGCAGACCGCCGTTGTCGTTGAACCACTCGACCTGCTGCACGGCGAGGAACACGGTGGCCAGCGCCGGGGTGTTGTAGGTCTGGTCCTTGCGGGAGTTGTCGAGCGCCACGGCGAGGTTGAGCGACTCGGGGATCCAGCGTCCCGACGCCGCGATGCGCTCGATGCGCTCGATGGCGGCGGGGGAGACCGCGGCCAGCCACAGACCACCATCGGAGGCGAAGCACTTCTGCGGGGCGAAGTAGTAGCAGTCGGTCTGGGCGGCGTCGAAGCGCAGCCCACCGGCGGCCGAAGTGGCATCCACGAGCACGAGAGCCTGCTCCGCCGAGGTGCCCTCGGGACGGACGAGCGGCATGGCCACACCGGTGGAGGTCTCGTTGTGGGTCATGGCGTAGACATCGATCGAGGGATCAGCGACGTTCACCGGATGCGAACCGGGATCGGTGCTGATGACCATCGGGTCATCGAGGAACGGGGCGGCCTTGGCGGCCTGGGCGAACTTCGAGGAGAACTCGCCGAAGGTGAGGTGCTGGCTGCGCTTCTCGATGAGACCGAACGTGGCGATGTCCCAGAAGACGGTGGAGCCGCCGTTGCCGAGCATGATCTCGTAGCCGTCGGGCAGGGCGAACAGTTCGGCCAGTCCGTTGCGGAGGCGGCTCACCATGTACTTCACGGTGTCCTGCCGATGGCTGGTGCCCATGTAGTCGCGGCCGGCGGCGGCCAGCGCGTCCATGGCCTCCTGGCGGACCTTCGAGGGGCCGCAGCCGAATCGACCGTCGGCGGGCAGCAGTTCGGCGGGGATGGTGATGGCGGGGGTGGGAGTGCTCACCCCTCCATCGTTCCACCCCGGTGCCCCCGCCGACGAAACCATTCGATGAATTCCGGTGAACGATCCGTGAACTCGATCGTCGGAACTGTGTGGACGTCGGGGGTGGGCCAGCCGGTAGCGTCATGGCGCCCCCGTCAGTTCGAAGTGAGGACTTCCCCCATGGCACTCGATCGTCTGTCCCGCCGCGTCTCGGCCATCACCGAATCGGCCACCCTCGCCGTCGATGCCCGCGCCAAGGCGCTCAAGGCCGCCGGGGAGCCCGTCATCGGGTTCGGCGCCGGTGAACCGGACTTCCCGACCCCACCGCACATCGTCGCCGCCGCCGTCGCCGCCTGTTCCGATGTGGCGAACCATCGCTACACCCCCGCAGCCGGACTGCCCGCGCTCAAGGAGGCCGTGGCGGCCAAGACCCTGCGTGACTCCGGGGTCGAGGTGGCGCCCGGGCAGGTGCTCATCACCAACGGTGGCAAGCATGCCGTCTACAACACCATGGAGGCGCTGCTGAACCCGGGCGACGAGGTGCTGCTGCCGGCCCCGTACTGGACCACCTACCCCGAGCCGATCGCGCTCGCCGGGGCCACCTCCGTGGTGCTCCCCACCGACGTGGGCTCCGGCTTCAAGGTCACCGTCGAGCAGCTCGAGGCGGCTCGCACCCCCAACACCAAGGCGCTCGTCTTCGTCTCGCCGTCCAACCCCACCGGCGCGGTGTACACCCCGGAGGAGACCCGCGCCATCGGCGAATGGGCGCTCGAGCACGGCATCTGGGTCATCACCGATGAGATCTACGAGCACCTCACGTTCGGCGACAACGAGTTCGTCTCCATCCTGAAGCTCGTGCCCGGTCTGGCCGACACCTGCGTCATCCTCAACGGCGTCGCCAAGACCTACGCCATGACCGGGTGGCGGGTCGGCTGGATGATCGGCCCGAACGATCTCATCAAGGCCGCCACCAATCTGCAGTCGCACTCCACCTCCAACGTGGCCAACGTGTCGCAGATGGCCGCGCTCGCCGCGGTGTCGGGCAGCCTCGATTGTGTCGACGAGATGCTCGTGGCGTTCTCGCGCCGCGCCGATCTCATCCACGGCCTGCTCAACGACATCCCCGGTGTCACCGCCATGAAGCCGCAGGGGGCGTTCTACGCCTTCCCGTCCTTCGAGGGCGTGCTCGGACTCGACATCGGCGGCGTTCGACCGACCAGCACGCTCGAGCTGTGCGAGGTCATCCTCGATCAGGCCAAGGTGGCGCTGGTGCCGGGCGAGGCGTTCGATGCGCCCGGGTACGCCCGCATCTCCTTCGCCGTGAGCGATGCCGACATCGTCGAGGGCATCGGCCGCATCGCCACGCTGCTGGGATCTGCGAAGTGACCCACCGGTGACCGTCCGGCCCTACGGCACCTGGCCGTCACCGATCACTGCTGATCTCATCATCTCGAAGTCGGTGTCCATCGGAGACATCGGTGTCGGGAGCCGTGGACTCTGGTGGAGCGAGGGTCGTCCGGAGGAGGGTGGCCGTGTGCAGCTGGTGCGCCAGCTCGCCGATGGCAGCCGTCATGGCGTACTCCCCGACGGGTTCGGCGCCCGCACCCGTGTGCATGAGTACGGCGGCGGCGCTTGGTGGCTGCACGGTGACGATGTCGTGTTCGCGAACTGGGCCGATCAGCGCCTGTACCGCCTTCCCGAGGGCGCCCATGCGCCCATCGCGCTCACGCCCGAGCCCGATGTCGAGCACGGCGATCGCTATGCGGACATCCGCTTCACCGCCGATGGTCGGTGGGTGGTGTGCGTGCGGGAGCGACACGGCGCTGACGGGGAACCGACGAATGAGATCGTGGCGGTGCGCACACGTCCGGATGACGAACCGCAGGAACCGGTCGTGCTGGTCAGCGGCCCTGATTTCCTGGCCGCTCCCCGGGTGAGCCCGGACGGCACGATGCTCACCTGGTTCTCCTGGCATCACCCCGACATGCCCTGGGACGGCACCGAACTGCACGTGGCCGTCCTCATCGTCGAGCCGCATGACGGTGGGCTCATCGACCTCGGCGCCTCGGTGGTCCTCGCCGGATCCCGGCACGAATCCATCACCGAACCCGACTGGCACCCGGACGGCTCACTGCTGTTCGTGGCCGATCGGAGCAACTGGTGGAACCTGTACCGGTTCACGGCTGAGGAGCTGCGCGGCGCACTGGCGTCGGGCACGGCCCCACAGCCAGCGCTGCTCACCCCGATCGAGTCCGACATCACCCTCGGCCACTGGGTGTTCGATCAGTCGCGCTACGCCGTGCTCACCGATGGTCGGATCCTGTTCGCCCACATCGTTGGCGGTATCGATCGTCTGGCGGTGCTGCGCGCCGATGGCGGTTCTGTCACCCCGGTGGACTCACCGCTCACCTCGATCTCGTCGGTGCGCGCCTTCGGCAACGGAGCGGCGCTCATCGGGTCCTCGTTCCGCCACGAGCCCGTCGTCGTCGCCGTCGATGTGCCGGCAGTCGCCGCGGACGGGTCGGTGGCAGCCACCGTCGGCATCGTCCGTCCGAGCCGTGATCTCGGCATCGAGCAGACCTGGTTCGCCCATCCCGAGTCCATCGAGTTCGCGACATCCGGCGGTCGAACCGCGTACGGCCTCTTCTATCCGCCCACGAACCCCGATGCCGTCGCTCCGGCGGACGAACGGCCACCACTCATCGTGCTCAGCCATGGTGGTCCCACCGCGGCGGCGCGTCCGCAGCTGGTCCTCGGCGTGCAGTTCTGGACCTCCCGCGGGTTCGCCGTGGTCGATGTGAACTACGGCGGCTCCACCGGATTCGGTCGGGCGTTCCGCAAGCAGCTCGACGGCCTGTGGGGGATCGTCGATGTGGAGGACTGCATCGCCGCGGCCCAGCATCTCGCTGCCGCCGGACGGGTGGACGCCGAGCGCCTCATCATCCGCGGCGGCAGTGCCGGTGGGTTCACCACGCTGGCTGCGCTCACCTTCCACGATGTGTTCGCCGCCGGCTGCAGCCTCTACGGCATCGCCGATCTCGAGGTGCTGGCCTCGGACACCCACAAGTTCGAGGCCCGCTATCTCGACTCGCTGATCGGGCCGTGGCCCGAGCGCAGCGATCTGTACCGGGAGCGTTCCCCGATCCATCACACCGAGGGGCTGAACTGTCCGCTCATCGTGCTGCAGGGTCTCGACGACGCCGTGGTGCCGCCCAACCAGGCCGAGCTGATGGTCCGGGCACTCGCCGATCGCGGTCTGCCGCATGCGTATCTGGCCTTCGAGGGCGAGGGGCATGGGTTCCGGCAGGCGGCCACGATGAAACGGGCCCTCGAGGCCGAGGCGTACTTCTACTCCAGGGTGCTCGGATTCGAGTTGGCCGATGCCGTCGAACCGGTCACTATCGTGAACCTCTGATCCCCCCTCCCGCACCCCGAACCCGCACCGGGCTCCACCGCTCTCCGGTCAGTTGGTCCGACGGTGCTCCCCTCCGCAAGGATGAATCCCCTATGGCACGCATTCTCGTCACCGAAACGATCGCCGATGGCGGTCTCGACCAACTGCGCGCGGCGGGGCACACCGTCGATGTGCAGGAGGGTCTGACCCCTGAGCAGCTGTGCGAGGCCATCGTGGGCGCCCATGCGCTCATCATCCGCTCGGCCACCGACGTCACCGCTGAGGTGCTCGCCGCCGGCACCGATCTCATCGTGGTGGGCCGGGCCGGCATCGGCCTCGACAACGTCGACACCGCAGCCGCCACCGAGCGCGGTGTCATGGTGGTCAACGCCCCGCAGTCCAACATCCTGTCGGCCGCCGAGCAGACGATGGCGCTGCTGCTGGCCGTGGCCCGCAACGTGCCCCAGGCCCACGCCGCGCTCGTGTCGGGTCGATGGGAGCGCAGCAAGTGGACCGGCGTCGAACTCGCCGACAAGACCCTCGGTGTGGTCGGCCTCGGTCGCATCGGCAAGCTCGTGGCGCAGCGAGCCATGGCCTTCGGCATGCGTCTGGTGGCGTTCGATCCCTTCGTGTCGGCCGAGATGGGCCGCAAGATGAACATCGAGCTCGTCGACTTCGACACGCTGCTCGCCCAGAGCGATTTCATCACGCTGCATGTCGCCAAGACCCCCGAGACCATCGGGCTGTTCAACGCCGAGACCCTCGCGAAGACCAAGCCCGGTGTGCGCATCATCAACGTCGCCCGTGGCGGCATCATCGTCGAGAGCGATCTCGCCGACGCCATCCGCTCCGGCCATGTCGGCGGCGCGGCGCTCGATGTGTTCGACAAGGAACCCACCACGGAGTCGCCGCTGTTCGAACTGCCCCAGGTCGTCGTCACCCCGCATCTCGGGGCCAGCACCCATGAGGCCCAGGACAAGGCGGGCGACACCATCGCCGAGATGGTCGGTCTCGCCCTCGCCGGTGAGTTCGTCCCGTTCGCCGTCAACGTCAACGCCGCCGAGGCCAGCGAGGTCGTGCGACCGTTCCTCGGTCTCGTCGAGCGACTCGGTGCCCTGTTCGCCGGTCTGTCCGGTCGGGCCGACACGCTCGAGGTCAGCTACGAGGGAGAGATCGCCGGGTACGACACCCGCATCCTCACGCTCTCGCTGCTGAAGGGGTTCTTCGGTCGGATCAGCGACGACCCCGTGTCGTTCGTCAATGCGCCGAAGCTGGCAGAGGAGCACGGCATCACCGTGGCCGAGACCACCTCCACCACCTCGCACGCCTACATCAACCTCGTCACCGTGCGCGGTGCTGGCCACTCCATCGCCGGCACGCTGGTCGGTCTCAACGGCGAGCCGCGTCTCGTCATGGTGGATGATCACCGCGTCGACGTGCCGCCCGCCGGTCACATGCTCGTGGTCCGCAACGATGATCGACCGGGCATGATCGGCCGCGTCGGCACCATCGTCGGCGAGTCCGGGATCAACATCGCCGACATGGACGTCGGCACGGCGGCCAGTGGTGCCTCCGCCATGATGGTGCTGGCCACCACCGAAGAGGTTCCCGAGTCGGTGTGCGACACCCTTCGTGCGGTGGACGGCATCGTCTCGGTCGACACCCTGTAGGTCGACCGGGCCGACGGGGCGGGCGGCCGAGTGCTGTGACGCAGTCGTTCGCTGCGGGTTGCAACTCGATCCCGCGCACGGCACACTTTCGTCCATGCGTTTCCACATCACCATCTCGGAACTGCTCCTTACGTAGGGCGAGCGCCCCCATACCGGTGCTCGTCGACCTCCTGTGCCCTCGGGCCGGGAGGTTTTTTCGTTCTCCGGCCCGTGTCGATCACAGGCGCCCGTCCTCATCTGGAGCAGACTCTTCCCGCACCGCCCACGCGCTGGGCACCCGAAAGGCATTCCCATGAGCACCACCGCTTCGAGCAGCACTGGAACCTCCCCGGCCGACATGGTCGCCGCCGACCCGAACCGCATCATCATCTTCGACACCACGCTTCGCGATGGTGAGCAGTCGCCGGGCATCTCGCTCGATCAGGGCGAGAAGGTCGAGATCGCCGAGCAGCTGGCCCGCCTCGGTGTCGATGTCATCGAGGCCGGATTCCCCATCGCCAGCCAGGGCGATTTCGAGAGCGTGCAGGCCATCGCCCGCAGCGTGTCGGGCCCTGTCATCTGCGGTCTGTCGCGCACGGCGCTCAAGGACGTCGATCGCTGCTGGGAGGCCATCGAGCCCGCCGCCCGACGTCGCATCCATGTGTTCATCGCCACGAGCGAGACCCATATGAAGCACAAGCTGCGCATGACCCCGGACCAGGTGAAGGCCGAGGCCGCAGCTGCCGTCGCCCGTGCTCGTGAGTACACCAGTGATGTCGAGTTCTCGCCCGAGGATGCCTCGCGCTCCGATTTCGATTTCATGTGCGAGGTGCTGCAGATCGCCGTGGACAACGGCGCCACCACGCTCAACATCCCCGACACCGTGGGCTACGGGGTGCCGGCCGAGTACGCCAAGCGGCTCGCCGATGTGCGCAGCTTCGTGAAGGGCGACTACGTCATCTCCACCCACTGTCACAACGACCTCGGCATGGCCGTGGCCAACTCCATGGCAGCGGTGCACGCCGGCGCCCGGCAGATCGAATGCGCCATCAACGGTCTGGGCGAGCGGGCCGGCAACGCCGCGCTCGAGGAGATCGTCATGGCCATGCGCACCCGCTCGGACTACTACGGCGGCATCGACTGCGCGATCCGGTCGGAGGAGCTGGCCCGCACCAGTCGTCTGGTCAGCCGCCTCACCGGCTACGCCGTGCAGTACAACAAGGCGGTCGTCGGCCGAAACGCCTTCGCCCATGAGTCGGGCATCCATCAGCACGGCGTGCTCAACGAACGCAGCACCTACGAGATCATGGACCCCGCCGCCGTCGGTCAGGGCGAGTCACAGATCGTGCTGGGCAAGCACTCCGGCCGTCATGCCTTCGCCGACACGCTCAAGAAGATGGGCTACGACCTGAGCGGCGACGCCCTCAATGCGGCGTTCACCCGCTTCAAGGAACTGGCCGATCGCAAGGTCGAACTGAGCGATGCCGATCTCGAGGCGCTGGTGGCCGAGGAGATCGGCGACACCGTGAACTACGCGTTCCAGCTGGTGTCGGTGGATTGCCGCGGCGGCTCCTCCACCACCCCCACCGCCACCGTCGTCATCGATCGCGAGGGTGAGCACATCGAAGCCACCTGTGAGGGCGATGGCATGGTTGACGCCGCGTGCAAGGCCATCAAGGCGGCCACCGGCATCGACGGCACCCTCACCGGCTACACGGTCACCTCGGTGAGCGGCGATGTCGATGCGCTGGCCGATGTGGCGCTGCGCTTCAACGTGGGCGGGCTCTCGATGCCGGGTCGTGGTCTGTCCACCGACGTGGTCGAGGCCTCGGCCCGGGCGTTCCTCAACGCCATCAACCGCATCGTGCGCGTGCAGGACTCCGGCGAGGACCCCACCAAGGTCGATCGCCCCGGCTCGCTGCGCTGAACTCCTCTATGCTCCGCCGATGAGCGATCACGGCGGGGCGGATCGGCGAGGTCGGGTGAGCGCCGTCATCTCTGTGGCGGCGCTCGCGCTGCTGCTCGGCGGAGCCGCGGTGGCCTGGTGGCTCGTCGGCGACCTCACCGAGTCAGGGGTGCGTGACCCGAACTTCATGTTCCGTGCTCCCGAGTGGGCGGCGCGGCATCCGCGTCTCATCGGGATCATCGGGATCGCCTGTGTCGTGATGGGGCTCATCGCCGTCGCCCGGGTCGTGGCTGGTCAGGTCCGACCGGAGGCACGAGTCCGCGCAGCCGTGCTCGAAGCGCTCGCGCTCGCCGACGGCCTCGTCATCGGGTTCGTCCTCAGGCTCCTCACCGTCGGTGCAGAGGGGGCGAGCTTCACCGGCCTGACCCTCGTCCTCGGCGTTCCTCCGCTTGTGCTGCTCAGCGGTGTGCTCCTGCGGGCGATCCATCGATTCTCTCGGAACGATCTCGTCGCCTGATCTGCGCGCGACGGGGGCCCGGTGATGCGCAGTGCATCACCGGGCCCCCGGGCTGTTCGTCGGTCTGGCTGTTCCTGCTGACGAAGGATCAGCGCGAGGTGGGCATCCAGCTCGGGCGGGTGGCCTCGAAGGCGGTGATGTCGGCCTCGTTCTGCAGGGTGATGCCGATGTCGTCGAGGCCGTTCATGAACCGATGACGGGTGGAGTCATCGAGCGGGAACTCGACGTCGACACCGATGGCGGGCACGGTGACCCGACGGGTCTCGAGGTCGATGGTGATCTCGAGGGTGGGGTCGGTCTCGACGGCTCGCAGGAGCTGCACCGCCACATCGGCGGGGAGCACCACGGGGACGAGACCGTTCTTGGCGGAGTTGTTGCGGAAGATGTCGCCGAAGCGGGGAGCGATGACGGCGGCGAAGCCGTAGTCCATGATCGCCCACACGGCGTGTTCACGTGACGAGCCCACGCCGAAGTTGGGGCCGGCCACGAGGATGTTCGCCTCACCGAACTGCGGGAGGTTGGTGACGAACTCCGGGTCCTCTCGCCACTCGCTGAACAGGCCCTGGCCGAAGCCGGTGCGCTCCACGCGCTTGAGCCAGTCGCTCGGGATGATCTGGTCGGTGTCGACGTCGGAACGGTCGAGCGGGACGGCGGTTCCGGTGATGGTGATGACGGGTTCCATTGGTTCCTCGTTCCTAGAGATCGCGGGGATCGGCGAACGTGCCGGCGATGGCGGTGGCGGCGGCGACGGCGGGGGACACCAGATGGGTGCGACCGCCCTTGCCCTGACGACCCTCGAAGTTGCGGTTCGAGGTGGAGGCCGATCGCTCGCCGGCGGTGAGCTTGTCGGGGTTCATGGCCAGGCACATCGAGCAGCCCGGCTCGCGCCAGTCGAAACCGGCCTCGGTGAAGATGGTGTGCAGTCCTTCGGCCTCGGCCTGGTTCTTCACCTCGAAGGAACCGGGCACGACCATGGCCCGCAGACCCGGCTTCACGGAGCGACCCTCGGCGACCGCCGCGGCGGCACGCAGGTCCTCGATGCGGCTGTTGGTGCATGAACCGATGAACACGGTGTCGACGGCCACGTCCTTGATGGGTGTGCCGGCGGTGAGCCCCATGTAGTCGAGAGCGCGCTGGGCGGCATCGCGATCACCGGGCGAGGCGAACGACGCCGGGTCGGGGATGGCGCCATCGAGCGGCATGACCTGACCGGGATTGGTGCCCCAGGACACGAAGGGGCGCAGGGTCGAGGCGTCGATGGTGACGGTGCGGTCGAACACGGCGCCGTCGTCGGTGGGCAACGTGCGCCAGTACGTGACGGCCTCGTCCCATGCGGCACCGGTGGGGGCGTGCGGGCGACCCTTCAGATACTCGAAGGTGGTCTCGTCGGGAGCGATGAGCCCGGCCTTCGCGCCGGCCTCGATCGACATGTTGCACACGGTCATGCGTCCCTCCATGGAGAGGGCGCGGATGGCTTCGCCGCGGTACTCGATGACAGCGCCGATGCCGCCGCCGGTGCCGATGGTGCCGATGATGGCCAGGATGAGGTCCTTGGCCGTGACGTCGGCGGGCAGTTCACCCACGACCTCGATGGCCATGGTCTCGGGAGACTGCTGCGGCAGGGTCTGGGTGGCGAGCACATGCTCGACCTCGCTGGTGCCGATGCCGAAGGCCAGGGCTCCGAAGGCGCCGTGGGTGGCGGTGTGGCTGTCGCCGCACACGATGGTGGTGCCGGGCAGCGTGAGGCCCTGCTCCGGGCCGATGACATGCACGATGCCCTGACCGGGGGTGCCCATGGCGTGCTCGACGATGTCGAACTCGGCGGTGTTGGCCCGCAGCACGTCGACCTGCTTGCGCGAGATGGGATCGGCGATGGGCTGGTCGATGTCGGCGGTGGGGACGTTGTGGTCCTCGGTGGCCACCGTGAGTTCGGGGCGGCGCACGCCGCGGTTGCTCATGCGCAGACCGTCGAAGGCCTGCGGGGAGGTCACCTCGTGCACGAGGTGCAGGTCGATGTAGAGGAGGTCGGGTTCACCCTCGGCGCGGCGCACCAGATGGTCGTCCCAGATCTTCTGGGAGAGGGTCCTGGGAGTGGACATGATCGGAATCCTTTCTCGGGCGGGCGAGGGAGAGCGTCTCATTGAATGAGATGCTAATCTCGCTCCATGGGAAACACTCTAGGCCCTCCCGGTGTGCTGGACAAGGCGATCCTCGTCCTCGACGCACTCGAGACCTCCACCTGCTCGCTCGCCGAACTGGTCGAGGCCACCGGGCTGCCACGGGCCACCGCCCACCGTCTGGCGAGCGCCCTGGAGGCCCACGGTCTGGTCCGTCGCGACGATGACGGCCGGTTCGCGCTCGGCACCCGCCTGGTGGCGCTGGGCCGGGCCGCCGCCGATGGCTTTCCCCTGGCCGGGGCCGCCATGCGCGCGCTGCGCCAGTTGCGTGACACCACCGCCGAGAGCGTGCAGCTGTTCGTCCCCGAGGCCGACCGTCGCGTGTGCATCGCCGCACTGCAGTCCCCCCATGGCCTGCGCACCATCGTGCCGCTCGGTGCGAGCCTCGCCCTCGGGCTCGGGTCCGGGGGTCGGGTCCTCAGTGGCGAGCTCGGCGCCGGGGGCTGGGTGGAGAGCGTCGGCGAACGGGAGGCCGGTGTGGCCTCGGTGTCGGCCCCGGTGCGCGATCACGGCGTGATCATCGCCGCGGTCAGCGTGTCCGGTCCGATCGAACGCACCACGAAGCACCCCGGACGTCGCTACGGTGAGGCGGTGGTCGCCGCCGCCCGACGCATCGAGATCGATGCCGGTCTCCGACCCGAGGACCAATGACCGAACGACCACTCGCAGCGATCGACATCGGGACCAACTCGTTCCACATGGTCGTGGCGCGCGTGGGGCCCATCGGGGACGACGGCGAAGGCGCCGGGCCCCGGTTCGAGGTCATCGAACGCGAGAAGGAGATGGTCCGGCTCGGGTCGAGCTCCGGTGACATGAAGCGTCTCGAACCGGAGGCCATCGATCGCGGTGTCGAGGCCCTGAAGCGTCTGGCGCGGATCGCCGCCATCCACGGGGCCGACATCCATGCGGTGGCCACCAGTGCGGTCCGCGAGGCGGAGAACGCCGATGCGTTCATCGATCGTGCCCGGCTCGAGGCCGGCATCGACGTCGAGGTCATCGCCGGGGTCGAGGAGGCCCGACTCATCCATCTCGGTGTGCTGCAGGCCGTCCCGGTCTTCGATCGTCGTCTGGTCCTCATCGACATCGGTGGTGGGAGCACCGAGATCCTCGTCGGGGAGCAGGGTGAGACCCTCGCCGCCGGGAGCCTCAAGCTCGGGGCGATCCGCCTCACCCGGCGGTTCTTCCGCAGCGATCGCGACCATCCGAGCGCCGTGGAATCCTGCCGACGCCATGTCCGTTCCGTGCTGGCCCCGATGGTGCGCGAGGTCGAGGCCCTCGGCTTCGACGTGGCCATCGCCTCCTCGGGCACCGCCGAGACCGTGGCGGCTCTCGTGCATGCCCGGCGGGGCGGCTCGCCGCTGCGCACCTACAACAACTTCGAGATGAGTGCTGCGGAGATCACCGAGGTCATCGCCGTGCTGGCCGGCGCCGCATCGGTCGAGGAACGCCGTCGTCTCCCGGGGATGGATCCCTCACGGGCCGACATCATCCTCGGCGGTGCGCTCGTGCTCGAACAGGCGGTGCTCGAACTCGGCATCGACACCGTGCTCATCTCCGATCATGCGCTGCGGGAGGGCGTGCTTCTCGATGCGCTCTCGCGTCGTCGTGGGGCCACGCTCCATCACCTCCAGGACCTCCGTCGGCGCAGCGTCATGCATCTCGTCGAGGCCATGGACGATGATCCGGCGCACTCGAAGCGCGCTGCTGCACTCACCCTCGAGGTCTTCGACGGTCTGGCTCCGCTGCACGGTCTCGGTGACGACTCCCGCGAGCTGCTGGAGGCATCAGCGCTGCTCGCCAACGTCGGGCTCTCGGTGTCGCACAGCGAACATCACAAGCACAGCTACTACGTCATCCGGCATTCGGATCGGCTGGCCGGGTTCACCGATCATGAGATCGAACTGATCGCGCTCGTGGCCCGCTACCACCGCAAGAGCGCACCGAAGCTCAAGCACACGGAGTTCGCCCGGCTGCGCGACGCCGACCAGGACAGGGTGCGGGCCATGGCCGGCCTGCTGCGTCTCGGCATCGCGTTCGATCGCTCGCATGGGGGTCCGGTCGCCGGACTCCGGGTGCTCGACGATCACAGCGATGCCCCGATCGTGATCGAGCTCGCACCGCGCGGCGATGTCGATCTCTCCCTCGAGCTCCAGGCCGCCGACGAGCGACGCGGGCTGCTCGAGGAGGTCCTCGGTCGTCAGCTGCGGTTCACCGCCGTCTGACTCACCCATCGGGGGTGGATCCGCGACACGCGGCCCGCTCGGACCAGCACGCCCGTACCGTTGCGCGGGGGTGATCGGTATGGGCAGGGCGCACACGGATGGATCGGGCGGTCGGCGCATGGAGGAGTTCCCGCTGTCGCCGAGAGCACTGATGTCCCTGCTCGCCATGGTGCTGGGGTTCGCCGTGCTGCTCGGCTCGTGCATGGTGAACCAGACCGCGCTGGACCCCGTCGATCGGCTGGACCCGGCCTACCGGTTCGATGGTGCACCCACGATCGCCCGGGTCCGCTACGGCCCTGATCCCCAGCATCACCTCGATGTGTTCGAGCCCGCCGGCGCCGCGCTCGGGATCGTGATGTGGTTCCACTCCGGCGGGTGGGGGAGCGGCGATCAGACGAACGTGGATGCCCTCGTGGGCTCCCTGCGCGACCGTGGCTATGCGATCGTCACCGTCGACTATCGGTTCGTGCCCGATGTGCGTGCGCCGGAGATCGCCGCCGATGCCGATCGGGCAGTGCGATTCGTCCGGGCCCACCGCGACGAGTGGGACGCATCTGACGGCCCGCTGCTCATCGCCGGCGGGTCGGCCGGCGGTCATATCGCGCTGCTGGCCGCAGCGGCACCCGGGGTGTTCGCCGATCCGGCGCTGCCCGATGACCTGCGATCCCAGGATCCCCATGTCGACGGCGTGATCTCGTTCGTCGGCCCGAGCGACCTGCCGTGGTACCTCACCGGCGACATCTTCGGCGACGAGATGATCGAGAACTTCCTCGGCTGCAGCGGCGCCGTGACACCCCGGCTGCCGCTGCCGAGATGCACACCCGGTCAGGCGGAGGCGTTCAACCCCCTGTCATGGGCGTACTTCGCCACGTACGTGCATGCGACCCTCCCGCCGGTGTTCCTCGCGTACGGGGAGCTCGATGCGCTCGTGCCGCCGTCGAGCCAGGGCACGCCGATCGCGCTGGTGTGGCAGCGCAGCGCCGGTGCGCAGTGGACCTGGTACTCGATCGTGCAGGGGGAGGGGCACAACCTGACCTACGGCGTGAACAGCACTGCGTTCTACGACTGGGTGCGTCGGGTCACCGAGAGGCAGGCCTCGACCAGCGGGGGCACGAACGCCTCGGGTCGGGTGGCACAGACATCGTGAGGCCCGACCACCGTGAACACCTCGGCCCCGGCGATGGCGTCGGCGAGCAGGGCCTGGCGCTCGGGCTGCACCGTGGTGTCATCGGTGGTGGCCACGAGACTGGTGGGCACGCCGATCTCATGCACCCAGTGGCGTGAGTCGAACGAGGCGACGGCATGGCCGGCCTCGACGATCGTGTGGAAGTCGTTGAGCTTCTGCTGTTCGAGTGCCCACTGACCGAGCGGCGTGTGCTCGTACCGGGGACTGATGAATCGTTCGAAGAGCCGATCGAGTGCGGTGTCAGGGGTGACGCGCAGCGTGCCCGAGACGGCGGCGACCGCAGCGGTGAGCAGACCCTCGGCCCGATGCTCGCGGAACTTCGAGGCCGTGGCACACAGCACGAGGCCCGAGACGCGCTCGCGATGGCGACGCCAGATGAGTTGGGCCACGGGACCTCCCATCGAGTACCCGACGGGGATGACCTGATCGAGACCGAGTTCGTCGAGCAGGGCCACGGCGTCGTCGGCGCAGTCCTCGAGCTGGAACGGCTTCCAGGTGCGCAGCCCGTACCCGTGACCGCGATGGTCCATGGCGATGACGTTGAAGTGCTCGGCGAGCGGGGCGTAGGTGGCGAACCAGTTCACCGCCGAGTTGGCCGTCCAGCCGTGCAGCAGCAGCAGGGTGGGAGCCCCGACGGGGCCGGTGGCCTCCCGGACGAAGGTGGTGCCGCGGCCGGGGAGCTCCACGGGCCGTCCCTCGGGCATGCCGGGCGTGGGGAACGGCGCCCGCTCGGCAGCGGGGCCGGGTTCGGCACCGTCGGGTTCGAGGGCGAGCGGCTCGGTGGTTATGTCAGACCTCGATCGCGACGATTCTGACGTTGAGGATCCCGCCGGGCGCCTCGAAGCCGACGATGTCGTCGACCTTGGCGCCGAGCAGCGCCTGACCCAGTGGGGACCCGACGGTGAGGGTCTCGACCTGATCGCTGCGCTCCTCGATCGAGCCGATGAGATAGCGCTCCGGCTCGTCGTCGCCCTCGTAGCAGATCGAGACGATGACACCCGGGCGGACCTCATCGGTGTCGGAGGCCTCGACGATCTCGGCGTTCTCGAGCACGGCCTCGAGATGGCGGATGCGGGCCTCCATCTTGCCCTGCTCCTCACGAGCGGCGTGGTAGTCGCCGTTCTCGGAGAGATCGCCGAGCTCGCGGGCGCTCTGGATCTTTCGGGCGATGTCGATCCGCTCGACGGTGGAGAGCTGCAGATGCTCCGCCTTGAGGCGGTCGAAGGTCGCTTGGGAGAGGTGCTGCACGTCGGCCATGGGGGCAGATGCTAGCGGCCGGGCCCATTCCCACTACAGGCACCCGGGGCGGCCCGGCTAGGATCGCCGGTCTCCCGGCCCCTGCGCGCGCACTCGGCGCAACGGCGCGTCCGGACCCCTCGAAGGACCCCTGCAGCATCCCCTGCCGCGCCCGGCGCGGTCTTCCACTGGAGCAGACGTGAGCTACAAGATCGGTGTCATCCCCGGCGACGGAATCGGCCATGAGGTCATCCCCGAGGCGCTAAAGGTCATCGCCGCCGCCGGTGTCTCCCTCGACACGGTGGACTACGACCTCGGCGGCGAGCGCTACCTGCGCGACGGCGTGGTCCTCACCGACGAGACCATCGCCGAATGGCGCGGCCTCGACGCCCTGCTGCTCGGCGCTGTCGGAACCCCCGACGTGCCTCCCGGCGTCATCGAGCGCGGGCTGCTGCTCAAGATGCGTTTCGACCTCGATCTGTATGTCAACCAGCGCCCGTTCCTCGCCCCCGACGGCTCGCATGACTTCATCGTGATCCGTGAGAACACCGAGGGCACCTACGCCGGTGAGGGCGGGTTCCTGCGGCGCGGCACCCCCGCCGAGGTCGCCACCCAGGGGTCGGTCAACACCCGTATGGGTGTCGAACGCTGCATCCGCTACGCCTTCGAACTCGCCGCATCGCGTGAGCGCAAGCATCTGACCATGGTCCACAAGACCAACGTCCTGACCTTCGCCGGGGATCTCTGGGACCGCACCTTCAACGAGGTCGCCGCCGAGTACCCGGGTGTGACCACGGCCTACAACCATGTCGATGCCGCCTGCATCTACTTCGTTGAGAACCCCCAGCGCTACGACGTGATCGTCACCGACAACCTGTTCGGCGACATCCTCACCGACCTCGCCGGCGCCGTGTCCGGCGGCATCGGGTTCGCATCCTCGGGCAACCTGAACCCTGATCGCACCAGCCCGTCGATGTTCGAACCGGTGCACGGCTCGGCCCCCGACATCGCCGGACAGAACCTGGCCAACCCGGTCGCCGCCATCCTGTCGGCGGCGATGATGCTCGAGTTCCTCGGTGAGACCGACGCCGGCGCACGCATCCGTGCCGCCTGCGCCGACACCGCCTCGCTCGTCGGATCCACCACCGAGGTCGGCGATCTCGTGGCCGCTCGTCTCTGATCCATCCGCTCCGAACCGCTTCCCGCAATCGAACCGATTCGCCTCCTGCACACCTGAGGGAACCATGCCCATCACACCGACCCACAAGATCTGGATGAACGGCGAACTCGTCGACTGGGCCGACGCCAACATCCACATCCTCACCCACTCGCTGCACTACGGCATGGGCGTGTTCGAGGGCATCCGTGCCTACGAGACGCCGGATGGTCCGGCGGTGTTCCGTCTCACCGAGCACATGAAGCGGCTGCACAACTCGGCGAAGATCATGGGGATGGACATGCCCTACTCCGTCGAGGAGCTGGTGCAGGCCACCAAGGATGTCGTCGCCGCCTCCGGTCTGCCCTCGGCGTACATCCGTCCCATCGCCTACTACGGCTACGGCGAGATGGGCCTCAACACGCTGCCCTGCTCGGTCGATGTCGCCATCGCCTGCTGGCCGTGGGGCGCCTATCTCGGCGATCACGGTCTCACCGAGGGCATCCGTCTGAAGATCTCCTCCTGGATGCGTCACGATCACAACTCGATGCCGCCGGCGGCCAAGACCACGGGCAACTACGTGAACTCCTCGCTCGCCAAGGTCGAGGCGCTCAAGGCCGGGTACGACGAAGCCGTCATGCTCAGCCCGGAGGGCACCATCTCGGAGTGCACCGGCGAGAACATCTTCGTGGTGCGCGGCGGCATCCTGCTCACCCCGCCCATCGCGTCGGGTGCGCTCGAGGGACTCACCCAGGACACCGTCACCACCATCGCCAACGATCTCGGTCTCGAGGTCCGTCGTGAGGTGCTCACCCGCAGCGACCTCTACATCTGCGAGGAGATGTTCCTGTGCGGCACGGCCGCCGAGATCTCCGCGGTGAACTCCGTCGACGATCGCAGCATCCCGTGCCCGGGCCCGATGACGCTCGCCATCGCCGAGCAGTACGGGAAGGCCGTGCGGGGCCAGACCGAGAAGTACATGGGTTGGTTGGAGCATGTCCGCTGACGACGCCCTCCGGGCGCTGCCATCCTCGGTCGAGATCTTCGACACGACGCTCCGCGACGGTGCCCAGTTCGAGGGCATCTCGCTCACGGTCGACGACAAGCTGCGCGTCGCCGAACAGCTCGAGTACCTCGGCGTGCGCTGGATCGAGGGCGGCTATCCGCAGGCCAACCCCAAGGATGCCGAGTTCTTCGCCCGGGCCCCGAAGGAGCTCACGCTTCGCACCGCCGAGCTCGTGGCGTTCGGTTCCACCCGGCGCCCGGCGGGCAAGGTCGATGTCGATCCCACGCTGGCAGCCCTGATCGAGGCCGGCACCTCCACCGCGTGCATCGTGGGCAAGAGCTGGGACTTCCACGTCCTCGAGGCGCTGCGCACCACGCTCGATGAGGGCGTGGCCATGGTGGGCGAATCCGTGGCGTTCCTCAAGCGCGAGGGGCTCCGGGTGTTCTTCGACGCCGAGCATTTCTTCGACGGCTACAAGGCCAACGCCGAGTTCGCCCTGCGCGTGCTCGAGGCCGCTATGGTCAACGGGGCCGACTGCGTGGTGCTGTGTGACACCAACGGCGGCTCCCTGCCCCATGAGGTGCAGCGCATCACCGGTGAGGTCGTGTCCTTCCTCGGTCAGAACACCGCAGTGGGCATCCACACCCAGAACGACTCCGGCTGTGCGGTGGCCAACTCGATCGCCGCCGTGCTCGGCGGTGCCACCCAGGTGCAGGGCACGGTCAACGGCTACGGCGAGCGCACCGGCAACGCCAACCTCATGACCGTCATCCCGGATCTCACCCTCAAGCTCGGGGTGGCCACGTTGCCGGAGGGTCATCTCGAGCGGCTCACGGTGGTCAGCCATCGCGTCGCCGAACTCGTGAACCTGCCGCCGCATCCGGCCGACCCCTTCGTCGGTCAGTCTGCGTTCGCCCACAAGGGAGGGCTGCACACGTCGGCGCTCGGTCGGGCTGGGGGTGCCACCTACGAGCACATCGATCCCGCCGTGGTGGGCAACCACACCCGGGTGCTGGTCTCCGATCTCGGTGGTCGGGCCGGCATGGCCATGAAGGCCGAGGAGTTCGGGGTCGAGATCGACGCCAGGACCTCCGGTGAGCTCTCCGAGCAGCTCAAGACCCTCGAATCGGAGGGCTGGCTGTTCGAGTCCGCCGATGCGTCCCTCGAACTGCGGATGCGCCGGGCCGCCGGCTGGGTGCAGGAGTTCTTCGAGATCGAGAGCTACGAAGTCACGAGCGAACATCTCGAGGGTGCGGCCTCGGGCTCGGAGGAACCCGTGATCACCACCCGGGCGCGGGTCTCCCTGCGCACCGGAGGCGAGCAGGTGCGCGCCGAGGGTGAGGGCAACGGCCCCGTCAACGCCCTCGACTCCGCCGTGCGGGCGGCGCTCACCGACGCCCATCCGGCACTGGCCCGGATCCATCTCACCGATTTCAAGGTCCGGGTCGTCGACGGCGGTGCCGCCACCGGAGCGGTCGTGCGGGTGCTCATCGATTCCACCGACGGCGACCGTGTCTGGACCACCGTCGGTGTCGACAGCAACGTGATCGAGGCCTCCTGGCAGGCGCTGGTCGACTCCCTGCAGTTCGGCCTGCTGCACGCGGGGGAGTAGATTCCACCCATCATGGCTGCTCCTGACTACGTACCGAAGCCCGTCGACGAACTGGTCCGCACCTATTCCTCGCCGCCCCGACGCAACGAGTCCTGGCTCGCCGACCGTCCTGCCGAACTGCAGGGCCGTCAGCCCGCCGGCCCCCGACTCGGTTCCCCCGGTCCTGATCAGGGCTATGCGCTGCATCTCGCCCGCATCTTCGAGGGTCGCCTCGTGCTGGGCCCCGCCGAGTCCGAGGCCGATGCCCTGGCCGGATGTCTCGCCATCGCCATGCGCCGGTCAGCGCTCTACGGGCGGGCGCCGATCCTCGGCGATCTCACCCTGGCACTCACCTTCTGGGGCTTCCTGGCTCCGGTGGCCGATGAACTGCTGGCCATCCGGTCACAGGTGTTCGCCGCCGTGGCCAGCTCGCATCACTACTTCGAGCGCCGGGCGATCGTCGACGCCATGTCCGACGATGTGCTGCGCATGACCGTGGATCAGGTCGCCGATGTGGTGCGCACCACGCCGGCCATGGTGCTGGCCACCGCCGAGGCGATCATCGCCAGCACCCACGGCGACGCCCACTGATCACAGCGGGCTGGAGGCGGCTCCGGCCGCGCTGACGATGTCGATGGGCGTTCCTGCGGGCACGGCCTCGGAGAGCTTGTCGGCGATGTCGTTGGGCATGCGCACGCAGCCATTGGAGGACTGGGTGCCGATGAGCTGCGGCTGGTTCGTGCCATGGAAGGCGATGACTGGAAGTCCGCCGTTGAAGGTGTCGAGCGCCTCGCTGTAGCCGTTGGTGGCGAAGATCCAGGTGCCGTACACGCCGTTGGGGTCGTTCTGCTTGATCTTCTCGAGCAGGTAGAAGCGACCGACCGGGGTGGGGGTGTTGGGCCGACCGATGACGACGTCGGTCTCGGCGAACACCTCGGCGCCCTTGAACACGGTGAGGTGGAACTTCGAGAGATCGAGCTCGAAGCGGAAGTCGGTGGTGGTGAGCGCGACATCGGAGGCCTTCACCCAGCCCACGGTGTGGTTGGGACGCACCGGGATCAGCACCTTGATCCAGTCGCCCTGCTTCTCGATCACATCGAACACCAGCGGATTGCGGAAGTAGGTGGGGTTGCTGAACTCGAAGCCCCTGTCGGTCTTCTTGACCCCGGCGGAGTTGAGGCTGCTGCGCGGGATGGGAGGCAGGGTGCTGGTCGGGGCGGTGGGATCGAGGGTGGTGGTCGAGGTCGCTCCGGAGGGATCGTTCTCGAGCACCTCGATGGTGCGGCCCTTCACGTTGGCGATGGTGGTCGCATACGGCGACTGGGTCGTGGTGGTGGTCGCCTCGGGGGCCGGGGCGGCCTTCGTGCTGCTCGAGGAGCACGACGCAGCCGTCAACGACACCACGAGCGCGACACAGATCACGACGGTACTCAGGGCGGAGCTGCGCGGGGTGGTGCGCCGGCGCGCCGTCCGGCGGCGCGGTGCTGCGTCGTGGTGGGGATCGGACGGATGTGCGGTGGTGGTCATGGGATCCTCATCGCCGGTGGGCCGCCGGTTCGCTCGCGGTGGACATCTCGGAAGTCTTGATGATCACGGGGGCGAATGGGGGGGCGGGTGGAGCCCGACGGTACCATCGCCCTCGTGACTTCCTCAGGTGTTCGTGTCCGTTTCGCCCCGTCGCCCACCGGCTATCTGCACATCGGCGGTGCCCGCACGGCGCTGTTCAACTGGCTGTTCGCCCGCCGCATGGGCGGCGAGTTCGTGCTGCGCATCGAGGACACCGACGGCGAACGCTCCCGTCCGGAACTCATCGATGTGATCTTCCAGGCCCTCGAGTGGCTGGGTCTCGACTGGGACGGCACCCCGGTCCACCAGTCCGAGCGCGGACACCTCTACAGCGCCGCCGTCGACACCCTGCTGGCGCAGGGCGATGCCTACTGGTGCGCCTGCTCCTCGGAGGACGTGAAGGCCCGTGCCGAGGCCCGTGGCGGCACTCCCGGCTACGACAGTCACTGCCGTCACCTCGGTCTCGGTCCCGGTGAGGGCCATGTCGTGCGCTTCGCGGTGCCCGACGACGGCGTCACGGCGTTCGACGATCTCATCCGGGGTCATGTCAGCTTCGACAACGCCAACCTCGAGGACTTCGTCGTCCAGCGGTCCAACGGTTCGCCGATGTTCCATCTGGCCAACGCCGTCGACGACGCCGATCAGGGGATCACCCACGTGATCCGTGGCGAGGATCTCATCAACGTCACCCCGAAGGTCCTGCTGCTGCGTGCGGCCCTCGGTGCGCCCGGTGAGCTCATCTTCGCCCATCTCCCGCTCATCGTGAACGAGAAGCGCCAGAAGCTCTCGAAGCGTCGTGATGACGTCTCCGTCGGCGATTACATCGAACGCGGCTATCTCCCCGAGGCGATGGTCAACTACCTCGCCACGCTCGGCTGGGGACCCTCCGACGGTGTCGAGATCCGTCCGCTCGCCGAGATCGTCGCCATGTTCGACATCGCCGATGTGGGGAAGTCCGGAGCGTTCTTCGACGTGAAGAAGCTCCAGCACTTCAACGGTGAGTACATCCGGGCGCTGTCGCTGCCGCAGTTCGTCTCGCGTTCCACCCGCTGGCTGTTCGACGATGCGCCCTGGGATCCCGAGCGCTTCGACATCGCCACCTTCGAGGTGCTCGCCCCGCTCGTGCAGGAGCGGGTGAAGCTGCTCGCCGAGGTCCCCGACTTCGTCGACTTCGTCTTCGCCGCCGAACCGGTGATCGACGAGGAGTCCTGGCAGAAGGTCATGGTGAAGACCCCGGATCTGGCTGCAGCGGTGCTGGATCACGCGCTGGCCGGGTTCGCGGAGTGCGACTGGACCGCCGCGGGACTCGACGCCGCCCTGTTCTCCTATGCCGAGACCCATGGCGTGGCCAAGGGCAAGGTGCAGGCGCCGGTGCGCGTGGCCGTCACCGGTCGCACGGTCGGACCGCCGCTGTTCGAGTCGCTCGAGGTGCTCGGTCGCGACGAGACCATCCGGCGATTGGCGGCCGCCCGGTCGCGGGTCTGAGCTGGTGCTGTTCCTCGCGCTGCGCTGGACGCTGCGCATCGTCGGCGGGCTCATCGGGCTCGCCGTCGTGTACCTCGGCATCACCTTCGGTCAGGTGTGGTGGGCCTCCCGTCAGGACAGCAGTGTCACGGCCTCGGCCATCATCGTCATGGGGGCGGCGCAGTGGAACGGTGTGCCGTCGCCGGTGCTGAAGGGACGCCTCGACCACGCCCACGCGCTCTATGAACGGGGCGAGGCCCCGATCATCGTCGTCACCGGCGGCAAGCAGGCCGGCGATGCCGTCACGCAGGGCTACTCGGGGTTCCGCTACCTGCGTGCGCTCGGGGTTCCCGAGAGCGCCATCCGCGTGGAGGTCGAGGGCACCAACAGCTTCGAGGAGCTCTCCGCCTCCTCGGTGATCGTGCGCGACGCCGGGGGGTCCGACACCGTGCTGATCGTCACCGACCCATATCACGCACTGCGGGTCGCATCGATCGCCGACGAACTCGGCCTGCAGGCGTCCGTGTCGCCCACCGATGCCCACTCGACGTTCCAGGAACTGTTCCGGGAGACCGTGGCGGTGGCCATCGGTCGGGTGATCGGCTATCGCCGACTGGCCTCGGTCACCTGAGTCGGTTGGTGCTGGGAGGGTCCTCTCCGGTAACGTCTCCTCGCTCCTTCGGAGGTGGTGTAATTGGCAACACAAGTGGTTCTGGTCCATTTATTGGGGGTTCGAGTCCTCCCCTCCGAGCTCTGAGGATCACCCCCGGGTGATCAGTCACGGAAGGCACCGGTTCGCCGGTGTCTTCTTCGCGTCAGGACTGTCCCGATGGTTCCGGATGGTTCCCGATGGCTCTCCTAGGCTCGGCCCATGAGCGCTGCCCCGACCCGCATCCGATCCCTGTGCGTGTACTGCGGTTCCTCGACCGGCCGTGATCCCGCCCATGCCGAGGTGGCCCGTGAGGTGGGCGCACTGCTGGCCGCCGAGGGCATCCGGCTCGTCTACGGGGGTGGGAACGTGGGTCTGATGGGCATCGTGGCCGATGCGGTGATGGCCGGTGGCGGCGAGGTGCTCGGCGTCATCCCGGTGGGGCTCTTCGAGACCGAACAGGGGCATAGGGGGATCACCGAGCTGATCGAGGTCGGCTCCATGCATGAGCGCAAGGCCCGGATGGCGGCGGAGGCCGAGGGCTTCCTCGCCCTGCCGGGAGGGCTCGGCACACTCGAGGAACTCGCCGAGATCCTCACCTGGGCGCAGCTCGGCATCCACGCCCATCCCGTCGGTGTCCTGAACACCGATGGATTCTGGGACCCCATCCTGCAGTTCCTCGACGGCGCTGTCGCAGCAGGCTTCATGCGACCGGCGAACCGGGCCCTGCTGCGGGAGATCACGACGGTGGACGGCATCCTCGGGGCGCTCGGCGCTGCGACTGCGGCCCCGGTCACGCCGAACCTGGACATCGATCAGAGCTGATCCGCGGCCCGATGGGGCTCCCGGTGCCCCCACGCGGGAAGATCTCCGCATGGAACATGTCGATGTCGCGGTGATCGGTGCCGGCCCTGCCGGGTCCTCGGCCGCGACCTGGGCGGCCCGCTCCGGTGCCCGGGTGGCGCTGTTCGAGAAGGCCGCACAGGGGCGGGACAAGTCCTGCGGTGATGGTCTCACGCCGCGGGCGGTGGCCGAGCTGCGTCGTCTCGGTGTCGACATCTCGCAGTTCCATCGCATCGACGGGCTGCGGGTGCAGGCCGGTTCGAAGGAGCGAGAGGTGCTCTGGCCCGAGGGGGCCTTCCCGAACATGGGTGCCGTGGCGCCCCGGGCGGTGTTCGATGCGCTGGTGCTGCAGACCGCCATCGACGCCGGTGCCGATCTGCATGAGCATGCCGCCGCCACCCCCGTCATCGAACGGGGTCGGGTCGTGGGTGTCCGGGTGGGCGACGACATCACCCGTGCTGATCTCGTGGTGGTCGCCTCCGGAGCCGGAAGTGCCCCGGCCAAGATGCTGGGCGCCACCCGGGTCGAGGGCTCCCCGTTCGGTCTCGCCATCCGGGCCTATGTCCCGTCCACGAAGGCCGATGACCGCCATATGGAGGCCTGCCTCACCGTGAAGGGGCCCGATGGTGCGCTGGTGCCGGGCTACGGCTGGGTGTTCCCCGCCGGCGACGGCATCGTCAACGTCGGGGTCGGGGCGCTGTCCACCATGCGCAACTTCTCCCAGCTCAACCTCAACACGATGCTGGATTCCTACATGGCGCAGGTGGGTCGGGCCTGGGGTCTCGGCGAACCGGTGGCCCGTCCGAAGGCATGGCGTCTCCCGATGCATGTCGAGCATCGCAGTGGTCCCGGTTGGGTGGCGGTCGGCGACGCCGCCGGGCTGGTCAACCCCTTCAACGGCGAGGGGATCGACTACGCGCTCGAGTCCGGTCGTCATGCCGCCGAGCTGTTCGTGGCCAGCCCCGGCACCGTGCATGCCGCGTATGAAGCGCTGCTGGCATCGGAGTACGACCCCTTCTTCGCCACCGCCCGTCGCTTCGCCTGGGTGATCGGTCGACCGAAGCTGCTGCAGTTCCTGCTCGGCATCGCCCTATCCACGGGCTTCACGATGGAGCTCGTCCTCGACATCATGGCGAATCTCATCGACTCCGAACGCAGGAGCCTCGCCGGTGTGCTGCTGGCTGGCGGCGGTCGGGCCCTGTCGCTGTTCGATCCGCTCCTGAAGCGCTCGCAGGAGTCCGGGGTCTCCGAGATCCGGGCCCGCGTCGAAGCCTCCCGCTGACGACGGCCGCATCGGCGGCGGTGCCGGTTCCGTTGAGTAGGGTCCTCCCGACACCGAGGGGGATCGATGAGTGAGTCACCAGTCGCAGTCGTGACCGGCGCCAGCCGGGGGATCGGACGAGCCGGGGCGCTGGCCCTGGCCGAGGCCGGATTCGATGTGGTCGTGAGCGCCCGCACCGTGCGTGAGGGCGAGGGCGTGGCCGAGCCCAACTCGGTGCGCGAGGAGGTCACCCTGGCCGTGCCCGGGAGTCTCGAGCGCACGGCCCAGGAGATCGAGGAGCGGGGCCAGCGGGCGCTGATCGTGCCCATGGACCTCAGCGACCGTGCCTCGGTCGAGTCGCTCGTGCCTGCGGTGCTCGATGCATGGGGTCGCATCGACGTGCTCTACAACAACGCCATCTTCCGCGGTGTCGGCACCCTCGATCGGATCACCGATCTCACGATGGACTCGATGACTGCACTGATGGCGGGCAACTTCATGCACCAGATCCTGCTGATCCAGCAGGTGCTCCCCCATATGGTCGAGCGGGGATCGGGCACGATCATCGACATGGTGTCTGGCTCGGCGCGGCTCGATCCTCCCGGGCCCCCCGGCGAGGGCGGGTGGGGCATCCTCTACTCGGCGTCCAAGGCGGCCTTCGCCCGGGTGGCCGGCGGGATCAACGCCGAGTACCGCTCGCTCGGGTTGCGGGCCTTCAACGTGGATCCCGGCAACGTGGTCACCGAGGCCCGGAAGGCGGCCAAGCCCGACGACGAGTACAGCTCGGGGTTCGGCAGCGAGCCGGCCGAGGCCACCGGGCAGGTCGTCGCCTGGTTGGCCACCGATCCCGGTGCCGACCGGTTCCTCGGCAAGTGGATCTTCGCCCCGAAGCTCTGTTCGGACCTGGGCCTGCTGCCGGGCTGGACCTTCAGCGCCCCCCAGTGAACGACGCCGATCTGGCGCGGCTCGCCGACCGACTCGCCATCCGTGAGCTGGTCGATCGTTACGCCCGCGCCGCCGATCGGGTCGACGGCGAGGGGGCTGCCGCACTGTTCACCGAGCACGGGGCGCTCCGGATCTTCGAGCGGGGCACCGAGGCGCCGGTGCGCGAACGCATCGGGAGGGAGGCCATCGCCACGGCCTTCGCCGGTCTGTCGCGCTACGACGTCACGCTCCATGTCGTGGCCAACCACCTCATCGAACTCGACGGCGATGCCGCCACCGGCGAGACCTACTGCCTCGCCCACCATGTGCGCACGATCGGCGAGGGCGACGACGCCCATCCCAGTGATCACCTCATGGCCATCCGGTACCTCGACACCTACGAGCGCACCGAGCAGGGCTGGCGCATCGCCCAGCGGCATCTGCAGCTGGAGTTCACCGAGGAACGGCCCGTCAGCGGCCCCTGAGCGGGATCACCGACGACGCATCGGCGAGTTCGAGGGCGAGCTCGGCGAGCTCCACGACCGTGGCCTCGGTGCCGGTGGTGTCCTGATCGGGGCGGGTGGCTCGGATGCGCGCCAGTGCCCCCTCGATGATGATGGCCAGTTTGAACACCGCCAGCACGCGGTACACATCGAGATCGGGCACAGCGTGACCGGCTGAACGCTCGTACCGGGCGATGAGGTGATCGACATCGGGGAAGCCGGTGCCGATGCGATGGGGCTGCGGTGCCCGCGAACGCCACATGATCTCGCCCGCCCCGGTCCAGTACGCAGCCACCATGCCGAGATCGGTGAGCGGATCACCGAGCGTGGACATCTCCCAGTCGAGCACGGCCACCATCCGGGTGGGGTCCTCGGCGCTCCACATCGTGTTGTTGAAGCTGTAGTCGCCGTGCACGATGGCCGAGCGGGTGGTGGTGGGCACCGAACGGGCCAGGCGACCGGCCAGTTCGTCGATGATGGGGAGTTCGCGCTGCTTCGACCGCTCCCACTGGGTGGTCCAGCGATCGATCTGCCGTTGCAGGAATCCCTCGGGTCGTCCGAGATCGGCGAGTCCGACACGGTCGATGTCGACGGCGTGGAGCGCGGCGAGCACGTCGATGAGATGGTCAGTGGCGGCGAGCTGCTGCTGCGGGGTGAGATCGGCCACCGCATCGGCATCGCTGTAGACCGTGCCCGCCACGAACTCCATCAGGTAGAACGGCGCTCCGATCACTGTGGGATCGTCACACATCGCCACGGTGGTGGCCACGGGCACCGCCGAGTGGCGCAGTGCCCGCTGCACCCGGAACTCGCGTCCCATGTCGTTGGCGGTGGCGAGCACCGCGCCCATGGGCGGCCGTCGGAGCACCCAGTCATGCTCGGCATCGCGCACGCGCAGGGTCAGGTTCGAGGATCCTCCGGAGAGATGGGTGATGGTGAGCGGTCCCGAGGATGCGGGCACCGCTGCACGGAGCCAGTGCTGGAACGGTTCGAGGGGAACCGCATCGGCGACCTGTTCACGGGTCACGCCACGGGGCCGGAGGTGATGATGGGATCGGGGGCGTCGACCACACAGCGACTCCCGCTGTAGATCGAGACCATGCATCGGTTGCAGTGGATGCACTGCCCCTCGGTCTGGGTGCCCTCCTGCATGCGGCTGATGAGATCGGGCTCGCGCAGCACGGCCCGGCCCATGGCCACGAAGTCGAAGCCATCGTCCATCGCCTGACGCACGGTGGCCAGATTGTTGATGCCGCCGAGGAAGATCAGCGGCATCGAGACACGGGAGCGCACATCGAGGGCGAGCGGCCGGAAGTAGGCCTCCTCGAAGGGATATGACGGCATGAACTTCTTGCCGAAGAGCTTGAAGCCCAGGCTCATCGGGAACGGGAGCGCAGCGGCGAAGTCCTTGCGGGGTGCGTCGCCCTTGAACAGGTAGATGGGGTTGGCCAGCGAGGAGCCACCGGTCATCTCGAGGGCGTCGAGGTGGCCGTCGGCTTCGAGCATCGCGGCGAACTCGGTGCTCTCGGGCGGGCGGAACCCGCCGGGCACGCCGTCGTTGAGGCTGATCTTGGCGGTGACGGCCACGGTGGCGGGCACCTCGGTACGCACGGCGGCCACGACCTCACGGGCGAAGCGGGCCCGGTTCTCGAGCGAACCGCTCCAGTCGTCGGCGCGCGTGTTGAAGCGCGGACTGAGGAATGACGACAGCAGATAGTTGTGGGCGAGGTGGATCTCGATGGAGTCGAACCCGGCCTCGACCATGAGACGGGCACCCCGCGCGTAGTCCTCGGTGACCCGTGCGATGCCGGCCTCGTCGATGGCACGGGTGGTGCGCATCGACATGGGGTTGAACATCTTCGCCGGCCCGAGCGACGCGCTGCCGTTGCGCTTGGCGTTGGCCACGGGACCGGCATGGCCGATCTGTCCGGCCACGAGTGCGCCCTCGGCATGGATGGCGTCGGTGAGGCGTCGCAGCCCGGGCAGGGCCTCGGGTCGGAGCCACATGCAGCCGGGGTCGGTGCGTCCCTCGGGGGCGATGGCGAGGTAGGCCACGGTGGTCATGGCGATGCCGCCGCGCACAGGGCGCAGATGGAAGTCGATGAGCTCCTGGGTGACGAGACCGCCGGGGGTGACCCCCTCGAAGGTGGCGGCCTTGATGAAACGGTTCTTCAGCGTGAGCGGCCCGAGGGTCGCCGGTGCGAACGGGTCAGGGGCGGTGGTCATGATGGGTCACCACAGCTCGTCGACGTAGGTGTCGGTGCCGACGATCGTGCGCAGGAACGGAGCCACCAGATGCACATCGGCGAGGCCGGCGGCGGCCACGGTGTCGGTGTAGGTGCGCAGCCGATCGATGGCGGCGGTGACATCGCCGCGCACGAAGATCACCTGCACGAGTCGCTCGGGCCCACCCGCCGGGGTGCCGAGATCCATGGGCTGATCGGCGGCGGGGTTGGCCACCGGGGTCCAGGAGGAGACGATCTCGATGTCGGAACCGGCCATGAGCGTGTCGTAGGCGCCGGACGCGGTGAGTTCGGCGTGCACGCTGCGGGCATCGTGGCCGGGGCGGGCGTCGGAGAACACGGTGAAGATGCCGTCGTAGGCGCTGTCGAGGGCCACGTCCACCGGCACGCCATCGGCGTCACGGTTGGCGCTGCCGACGAAGTCGAACAGGTTGGTGTGGGTGTGCCTGCGCTCCGGGAACCCACGACCGTTGGAGTACAGCCAGGTCACCTGGGTGGTGCCCCACTCGTTCCATTCGTCGTGGTGGCCCGCCTCGATCCAGTAGATGGCCACATAGGAACCGGCATCGGTGGGGTTGGCGACAGCGGTGTCGCCCGCCGGCCAGCGAAGATCCTTGAGGCGTCGCGGCGCCACCCAGCGAGACCCGGACATCTGATGGGGCGACACCATGCATCCGGCGTAGAAGTGATCGCGTTCGTACCAGCGGTTGTACGCCTTCTCGAACCCCGGATTCGGATCCACCATCGTGAGCAGCATCGATCCGACCTTCATCGGATAGTCGTGCAGACCACCGACATCGAGTGGATAGCTCATGTTCCCCCCTTGCAGTGCGTCGCCGACCTTCGCGGCGACGACGGGGGTCACGGTAGTCCTGCTCAGTCCTGCACCCGACCCAGCACCGACACGCGATGCATGAGACGCCGACCCGTGAAGTCGTTGAGCACCATGTGCTGTGTGGCGCGGTTGTCCCAGATGAGCAGATCGCCGACCTGCCAGCGATGCCGGTAGGTGAACTGCTCCTTGGTGACATGGCCGAGCAGATGGCGCAGGATCAGGTCGGACTCATCGGGGGCGATGCCATCGATCCATGTGGTGTAGGTGGGATTCACGTAGATGCAGGTCGCGCCGGTCTCGGGGTGCACGCGGGCGACACGATGACGGGTGCGACGCTCGGCCCGGATGGCATCAGCGAGCGCACCGGCATCGCTGCCCCCGAAGCGGTGGCGCAGCTGGGCGATCTTCGCCAGATCGTGCCAGGCCTCGAGCCCGTCGAGATAGCGCTTCATGGCGGGGGAGAGGGCCTCGTATGCGGCAGCGGTGTCGGCGAACAGGGTGTCGCCACCGACGGCGGGCATGACGAGCGCCCGGGTGAGGGTGCCGAGCGGCGGATGGGGCAGGAAGGTCTCGTCGGTGTGCCACATGCTGGCGGTGTCGCCGTTCTCGGAGTCGAGCACGCTCACCTGCTCGTACCCGGCGCCGAGATTCGGGAAGAACGCATGCACCTCGATCTCGCCGATACTGCGACCGAGTGCCATGTGGCCCTCGGGTGTGAGGTCCGGGGCGCGCAGCAGCAGGACCTTGTGCTCGATGAGCGCGGCGCGCAGCTCGGCCGGATCGGGATCGGGGGAGAGGACCTCGGCACCGAAGCCGGGCGTGAGTCGTCGGAGCTCCATCCCACGATGTTGACACCTCGACGGCTCCCTCGTAGGTTCGCCCGGTCGGGCCGCATGGGGCGGCCCTGCGGTCGTCACGGGGAGAACTGATGGGGAACCTGTTCAGCTACGCGGGCAAGCGGGTCGTGCTCACGGGCGGAGCCACCGGGATCGGTGCGGCGCTGGCCGAACTGCTCGATGAACTCGGGGTCGAGCACCTCACCATCCTCGACATCAAGGAGCCGACCGGTCGGTGCGATCGATTCATCCGCACCGATCTCTCCGATCCCGCGTCACTCGATGCCGCGCTCGAACAGCTCACCGATCGCATCGACGTCGTGTTCTCCAACGCCGGGGTCGCCGCCACCGCCGGGGTGCGCACGTGCATGGCGGTCAATGTGGCGGCATCGCGTCGACTCACTGACACGCTCATCGATCGCATCAGCGAGGGCGGCACCATCGTCTACACCGTCTCGATGGCCGGGAACGGCTGGCCGGCCCAGATCGCCGACATCACCACGCTGCTCGCCATCGAGGAATGGGACGAGTTCCTCGACTGGGCCGAGGCGCATCCCGAGGTCGTCAACGATGTGTACGCCTTCTCGAAGATGTGCATGCAGGTCTACGTCATGCGTCGCTCCTACACCGCCATCCGGCAGGGGATCCGCCTCAACAGCATCTGCCCGGCGCCGGTCGACACCCCGCTGATGGCTGACTTCCGTCAGACCATGGGCGACGACGCCATCAACTGGGCCGTCAGCGTGCAGGGCAATGGTCGCATGGCCGTGGCCGCCGACATCGCACCGGCGCTCGCCCTCATGGGCAGCGACGCCGCTGCATTCATCAACGGCGAGAACCTCCATGTCGATTCCGGCCTCAGCTCGGCGATGGTCACGGGACTCGCGTTCGAGGGGATGTGAGCCCGGTCCGCACCGCGCTCGTCACCGGTGCCAGCCGGGGCATCGGACGGGCCACGGCCATCGCGTTCGCCGCCGCCGGATTCGATGTCGCCATCACCGCCCGCACCGTGCACGAGGGTGATCCCACGGCGCGCACCGCAGCTGGTGATCTCCTGCCCGGCAGCCTGGCCAGTACCGCCGCCGAGATCGAGGCACTCGGTCGTCGTGCGGTGCAGCTGCCGCTCGATCTGCTCGATCGTGATGCCCTGGTGCCCACCGTGCAGGCCGCCATCGGGGCGCTGGGTCATCTCGATGTCGCGGTCAACAACGCCATCTATGTCACCGGTGGAGGTCCGAAGCATTTCCTCGACCAGACCCCGGATGATCTCGAGAAGCAGCTGTGGGGGGATCTCACCGCACAGCTGCTGCTCATGCAGCCGCAGGTCGCGCATCTCGTCGAGCGCGGATCCGGCGTCATCATCAACATCGGCTCGGGTTCGGGTCGATGGAAGCTGAAGATGCCGATCGGGCAGGGCGGACCACAGCTTGCGTACTGCGCCGCCAAGGCCGGTCTGCATCGGGCCGCTGATCGCATCGCCTTCGAGTACGGCGATGCCGGTGTCACGGCCTTCACCGTGGATCCGGGCTTCGTGGCCACCGAACGCACGAGGATGGTGGCCGAACTCGACGCCATCGCCTCCGCCGGGGTGGAACCCTCCGTCATCGGCGGCGCCATCGTCTGGTTGGCCACCGAGGGAGTGGCGGTGCACGAGAACGGCGCCTATCTCGAGGCCCAGGCGATCGCCCGACAGCTCGGCCTGCTGCCCCCGCTCGAGGCCTGAGTCAGAGGTTCGGTCGCACCTCGGTGCACACCAGCTCGATATGACGATCCACGAGATCGTCGGGCATCCCGGCCACGCTGGCCCACAGGTACACATGCTCGACCGGCGCGCCATCGGTGGCGGCGCGGATGGCGGCCACGGCATCGGCGGCGGTGAGCACCCGCAGCCCGGGGATCTGTCCCACGGTCGAGACACCGGACCGGAGCTTCTCGACGGTGATCTCCTTCGGCGCCGGCCGTCCCGTTCCGGCCACCGCTGCGGCGCGGTACGAGTTCAGCTGATGGGCGTAATGGGGGAGGATCCGCTCGAGCGCAGCTTCGGGGTCGTCGGCCACGATGATGTCGAGCATGCCACCGGTGCGGGCCACTGCAGGATCATGGCCGCCCTCGACGAGGCCCTCGCGGTAGGGGTCGAGCAGCGATCGATCGAGGCTCAGCAGGCCCACACCGAGACGACCCGCCCGGCGGGCGCCCTGGGGGCCCTGGTAGCCCAGCCACAGCGGGAAGGGTCGTCGCACCGCGGGGGGAGTGACGACCCCGTCGTCGAGGAGCCTGCGCACCTCGGCCACGGCGGCGTCGGTGAGCGAGTACCGGCGGGTGATGTCGGTGGCATAGGCCTCGTACTCGGAGACCACATAGCCGGCGCCGATGCCGAGTTCGAGCCGACCGCCGCTGAGCTGGTCGACCACAGCGGCCTCCTCGGCGACCAGCATCGGGGGGCGGAGTGCAGCCAGCAGCACGGCGGTGCCGAGGGTGATGCGCGAGGTCCGGGCGGCGGCGGCAGCGGCCATGACCAGCGGCTGGGGCAGATAGCCGTCGGTGAACAGATGGTGCTCGGAGAACCAGACCGAATCGGCGCCGAGCCGCTCGGCCTCCACGATGCGTTCGAGTGCGTGTGCGTACACCTGCGACCACGGCTGCTGCCATGGGGTCGGATTACGCAGATCGAAGTAGAGGCCGAGTTGCATCGGACGGGCGCCCTGCGGACCGTCGGGGATCAGCCGCCGATGGGAGCTCGGGCCACCATGGCGTCGTGACCGATATGCGGTTCGATGAAGGAGGTGAAGTCGGGACCGCGGCGCAGGTGATGGCCGCCGTCGCAGTTGATGGCGGTGCCGGTGATCCAGCGGGCGTCATCGCTGAGCAGGAAGCGCACGAGGTTGGCGACATCCTCGGGCTCGCCGACATCGCCGAGCGGGGTGTTGACGAGGTAGCTGTCGTAGACCTCGGAGTCGCGCGGGATGCCCTCCATGATCTCGGTGGAGATGAAGCCCGGACGCACGGCGTTGAACCGCACCTTGACCTCACCGAACTCGTCGGCGGCGTTCTTCATCATCTCCTCGATGCCAGCCTTGGCCACGCAGTACGCACCGAACATGACGTGGGTGGTGTGGCCGGCGAGTGAGGACATGCCGACGAAGGACCCACCACCGGCGGCGACGAGATGGGGGACCGAGTGCTTCACCGAGAGCATGGTGCCGAGCACGTTGAGATGGAGCACGCGTACGAACTCCTCGGTGTCGAGCAGGTGGTACGGACCCATGCCGCCACCGCCACCGGCGTTGGCGACGAACCCGTTCAGACCGCCGAAGGTGGCCACATGATCGGCGACGAGGGCGGCGACATCGGACTCCACGGTCACGTCGGTGACCTGGGTGCGCACCGTGCCGGGAGCGCCGGAGGCGGCGATGCGCGCCGCGACCTCGGTGAGGCGGGATTCGGTGCGACCGCAGATCGTGACGTTCATGCCGTCGTGGGCGAGTCGGGTGGCGCAGGCGGCGCCGATGCCCGTGCCACCGCCGGTGACGATCGCGCTGCGGCCGGAGAGTGAGGACGTGGTCATGGAAGCTCCTTGGGAGGTCGGGGTCGAGGGTCTCGGGGGATGAGGTGTGATCAGCGGGTGCCGCGGACGAGTCGGCCGGGACGAGCGCCGGTGTCGACGCCATGACGGCGGGTGACGACACCGCTCACGATGGTGTGGGTGTAGCCCGTGGCGCCCTGCAGCAGGCGCTTGCCGCCGGCGGGGAGGTCGTAGGCCATGTACGGCCGACCGATGGCGATGGCGTCCATGTCGATGATGTTGATGTCGGCCTTCTTGCCCTCGGCGATGACGCCGCGGTCGGTGAGTCCGAAGAGCTGCGCGGTGTCATGGGACTGCTTCTTGACCACGAACTCGAGGGGGAGGCCCTCGCCACGGGTGCGACCCTTCGCCCAGAACGACAGGAGATAGGTGGGGTAGGAGGCGTCGCAGATCATGCCGCAATGGGCACCGCCGTCGGACAGTCCGGCCACGCCGGCGGGATGGGTGAGCATCTCGCGCACGGCGTCCTGGTTGCCGTAGCTGTAGTTGAAGAACGGCACCATGGTCATGGCCGTGCCGTCGAACTGGGCGTAGTGGTCGTAGAGCACCTCGAGGGGATCACGGCCGGTGGCGGCGGCGATGGCGGCCACGGTGCGATCCGGGGTGGGCTCGTAGTCCACTGACGGACCGAGGTCGTAGGTGTTGCCGACCATCATCTGGGCGAGACCGTTCATGCCGTCGAACAGCACGTTCGGGTCCGAGGGGAGATCGGTCTCGGAGAGGATGGCCGCCCTGACCTCCGGCCGGCACAGCTCGATTGCGAGTTCCTGCGGCGACATCGACGCGGCGAGGCGCATGTAGGTGGGGCGCTTCGAGAAGGCATGATGGCCGGCGAATCCGAGCAGCATGCCGAACGGGCGGGCGGCCACCTGCGGGAAGATCGGGGAGCCGGCCTCGTGGGCGGCCAGCGACTCGGTCATGATCTCGCGCCACAGCTCCGGGGCGGCGTCGACCTGGATGAGCGCGAACGACACGGGGCGATCGATCTCGTCGGCGAGGCGGCGCATCCATTCGACCTCGGTCCGCGGGGCGATGATGTCCTCGCCGGCGGCCCCCATGGGTGCCAGTTCGAACACGGCGGCACCGCCACGGGCCATGGCCCGCCCCATGCCGAAGAGTTCGTCCTCGGCGGCGAAGGTGCCGGGCACGGGCTCGCCGTTCATGGCCCGATGGCCGAGGGTGCGCGAGGTGGAGAAGCCCAGCGCTCCGGCCTCCACCGCCTCCTGCACATGCTTGGCCATGAGATCGATGTCGTCGGCGGTGGCGGGCTCGTTGCGGGCCCCGCGGTCGCCCATGACATAGGTGCGCACCGCGCTGTGGGCGATCTGCACGCCGTAGTCGATGGCGAGTTCGCGTTCGTCGAGCTTGTCGAGGTAGCCCGGGAAGCTCTCCCAGCCCCAGGTCATGCCCTCGGTGAGCGCCGTGCCGGGGATGTCCTCGACACCCTCCATGAGCGAGATGAGTTCGGCCTCGCCACCCTTGTGCACCGGAGCGAAACCGACACCGCAGTTGCCGCTCACGATGGTGGTGACGCCATGGGCGCTGGAGGGCTCGATGAGGCTGTCCCATGTGACCTGGCCGTCGTAATGGGTGTGGATGTCGACGAATCCGGGCGCCACGATGCGTCCGGTGGCGTCGATGACCTCTGCTGCGTCGCCCTCGAGGCCACCACCGCGACGGACCGCCACGATGCGTCCGTCACGGATGCCGATGTCTCCGACGAAGCGTTCGGCGCCGGTGCCGTCGACGATGGTCCCACCGATGATCTTCATATCGAACATGTGCACGATCTCCCCTCAGATGCGTGGGGGAGAAGTTACTACGGCGACCCGTCGCAGCCGCTCGGCTCCGGAGGTGGGAGACTGGAGGCGGTCAGTGTCGGCCGCCGCACTCCCCGATCCACCTCACCCGAACAGGACCCCGATGCCCGCGAAGCGCTCGTCAGCTGCCCCCGTCGCTGCATCCACGGCGGCATCCCCGGGCACCTCGCCGGCGCGCAGCGGTCTCGTGATCACCGCGCTGATCTGTGTGGCCACGGTGGCGAACCTCAACCTGTCGGTGGCCAATGTGGCCCTCCCGGAGATCGCCGTGCACTTCGAGGCCTCCCAGATCGGGATCAATCTCGTCGCCGTCGGCTACTCCCTCGGGCTGGCGGCCTCGGTGCTGTGGCTCGGAGCAGTGGGTGATCGGTACGGACGTCGCACCATGCTGCTCATCGGGACGGCCCTGGCCATCCCCGCCTCGCTGGTGGCGGCATGGGCGCCGTCGATCCAGGTGCTCACCGTCGCCAGGGTTTTCGGGGGACTCGCCGCCGGTATGGCGTTCCCCACGACCCTCTCACTCATCGCCGCACTGTGGAGCGGTTCGGCCCGCACCCGGATGATCGCCCTCTGGTCCGGCATCGGCGGCGCCTCGGCGGCACTGGGGCCGCTGAGCGCCGGAGCCCTGCTGTCGCATTTCTGGTGGGGATCGGTGTTCCTCATCACGCTGCCGCTCGCCGCCGTCGCCCTCGTCGGCGCGGCGATGTTCATCCCCGCCCATGTCAACGAGGACACGGCACCCGTCGATCACCTCGGGGGCGTCCTGTCGGTTGTCATGGTCGGGGCCATCGTCCTGAGCATCAACTTCGCGCCGGAGTCCGGGATGCTCACACAGACCCTCCTGCTCGCCGCCGTCGGGATCGTCGCCCTCGTGGTGTTCGTGATCCGTCAGCGACGCGTGCGCGAGCCGCTCTACGACCTCCACTACGCCTCGCGCCGCACCTTCTGGGTCGCAGCGGTCGCCGGGATGCTCGTGTTCGGTGCGCTGATGGGCGCCATGTACGTCGGCCAGCAGTACCTGCAGGATGTGCTCGGCTACTCGACCTGGCACGCCGGCCTGAGCATCCTGCCGGCGGCTGTGGCGATGGTGCTGGTGGCGCCCCACTCGGCGAGGATCGTCGACCGGTTCGGTTCCCGGGCGGCCCTGCTCTCGGGCTATGCGCTGTGCGGCGTGGGGTTCCTCATCATGATGGTGCTGTGGGACGAATCGGCATCGTTCGTGGTGATCGCCGGGGGCTATGTGTTCCTCGGCATGGGTGTGGCCCTCGCCGGCACCCCGGCCTCACGGGCGCTCACCAGTTCGGTGCCGGTCAAGCGGGCCGGCATGGCATCGGGCACCGCTGATCTCCAGCGCGATCTCGGCGGTGCCGTCATGCAGTCGATCCTGGGTGCGCTGCTCACCGCCGGGTACGCCGCCTCGTTCCGCTCCACGATCGCCGCCTCCCCGCAGGCAGCCACCGTGTCCGATCAGGTGATCACCGCGCTCACCAAGTCCTTCGCCGGTGCCGAGGCGGTGGCGAAGAAGTTCCCGCAGTTCGCACCGGAGATCACGACCGCGGCGCGGGAGTCCTTCATCGCCGGACAGCACAAGGCGTTCATCGCCGGGTTCATCGCCATGATCCTGGGCACGCTGCTCGCCATGTTCGGCTTCCCCGATCATGAGAGCGAACAACGACTGCTGAGCTCGTATGCACAGCTCGACGCCGTCGTCGACGGCACGGAGCCGTCGGTCCTCTGACCCCGCAGTCGGTGGAACCGTGCCGGCGGGTGCACATGCCGGGACGCGAACAGGGCCACCGCCGCAGCGATGGCCCTGTCATCAGAGGTGCACCGGCGGGCCGGCGACGGCTCAGTCGAGCGGAGCGGGATTGCGGCGGGCGCCCGGGGTGAAGGTCACCGGCATGTGCTTCACGCCACCGATGAAGTTCGAGCGGAGCATCTCGACATCGCCGGCCAGACGCATGTCGGGGATGCGCTCGAGGATCTCGCGGAAGATGAGCTTGAGCTCCATGCGGGCCAGGTTGGCGCCGAGGCAGAAGTGCTGGCCGCCGCCACCGAAGGCGATGTGCTCGTTGGGCCAGCGGTCGATGTCGAAGCGGTAGGGATCCTCGAACACCGTCTCGTCACGGTTGGCCGAGATGTGCCAGATGACGACCTTGTCGCCCTCCTTGATCTCCTGGCCGTGCAGTTCGGTGTCGGCGGTGGCGGTGCGACGGAAGTGGTACACCGGGGTCGCCCAGCGCAGGACCTCCTCGATGGCGTGATCGAGCTTGCCGTCGATGTCGCCGGCGAGGGCGGCGTACTGGTCGAGGTTCTGCATGAGTGCCCACATGCCCCATGAGGTGGTGTTGCGGGTGGTCTCGTTGCCGGCCACCGTGAGCAGCATCATGAACATGTCGAACTCGAACTCGGTGAGACGGTCACCGTCGACCTCGGCGTTGATGAGCTTGGTGACGATGTCGTCTCGGGGGTCCACGCCACGCTGCTTGGCGAGCTCGTTCACGTACATGAACAGCTCGGCCGAGGCGGCGGCGCCGTCCTGACCGGCGAACTCGGGATCGTCGATGCCGATCATGCGGTTCGACCAGTCGAACAGCATCATGCGGTCCTCCTGCGGCACACCCATGATCTCGGCGATGGCCTGCAGCGGCAGCTCCGAGGCGAGATCCACGACGAAGTCGCAGGAGCCGCGTTCGATGATGTTGTCGACGATGAGGATGGCCCGATGCTCGAGGTACTTCTCGATGAGGCCGATCATGCGGGGGGTGAAGCCCTTGTTCACCAGCAGGCGGTAGCGGGTGTGCTTGGGCGGATCCATGTAGAGCATCATCAGGCCGCGAGGGTCCTGGCCGGCTGCCTCGCCCGGGAACTCATCGGGGGTGAGGATCGAGATGCCACCGGTCTCGGAGGAGTAGAGCGAGGTGTCGCGGTTGACCGTGACGAGATCCTTGTGCTGCACCACGTTCCAGAAGCCCTGGGCTCCCGGGTAGTCGTGCCAGCTCACCGGCGCCTCGGCGCGCAGACGGTCGAACATCTCGTAGTGCTCGAGGCGCTGGAAGCGGTCGAGGTCGAGCAGGTTGATTCCTTCGAGTGCCATGGGTTCCCCTGAGATGACGGACCACCGATCGGCGGTCTCCACAGAGCG
>CANFHM010000016.1 GCA_947446975.1 Microthrixaceae bacterium | reverse complement strand
CGGGCGCCACCACCGAGATCCCCGGCGTAGAACGCCGAGATCGCGTACTCGTAGAGCGAACGCCAGCGGTAGCACTGCGATTCGATGAAGAGGCCGTCCACCGGTTCGGTGATCGAACTGGCCCGCCGGGCGAGGGCATGCGCCAGCTGCATGAGACCCATCGCACGCGCCTGCGCCGCTCCCTCGCACCAGGCCTCGGCCCGGGTGGGCAGGACCTCCTGGGCACGGGCCAGCACCTCGAGCGAGTCGCCGAGGGGCCGACCCATCGACCGCAGCAGCCGGGCCCGCCACAGCAGGGAGATGTAGACCTCCTCGGGCCAGCCACCCATGTCGGCCCGGGCCCGATACACCATCTCGGCGCCGGCATCGTTGCCGGCGTCCCGGAGACTCTGGGCGAGGTAGAAGGTGTGGCGGGCGTCGAGATCGGCCTCGCGGCCCGACGCCATCGTGTCGGCCAGCACGAGCGCGTCATCGATGAACTTGGACGGGTTGCGCGATCGAGCACCGTCGAAGCTCGACTCGTAGTGGAACCCCGGGATGATCCCGCCGTCGGTGGCCGTCTGGGGGATCTCGAGGAACTCGTGGAGCACACCGCGGTAGCTGAACGGCACACGGGTGGAGGTCAGCAGTGGTCGTTGGTACCTGATCCCGTCACGCAGCTCGACCCTGTACAGTTCAGCATTCAGCGAACGTCTCAGGGCATCGACGTCGAGGTCTGCGTCCACCCGGCACTCGACGTCGGCGTCGATCATCAGTGAGTACTCACCGAATCCCCGCGCCGCCTCGATCGCCTCGGTCCGGTTCGTGGCGAAGTCGACCCAGGGGCGATCGATCACCACCCCGGGGAGACCATCGAGGACTCGTCTGATCAACTCCTGTGTGCCGTCGCTGCTGCCCGTGTCGACGATGCAGAACGCATCGATGAGGGGCCGCACCGACGAAAGACAGCGCTCGATCACATGGGCCTCGTCCTTCACGATCATCGTGAGGACGATCCTCGGGAGGTCGCTGCGCGACTGCGGTGTCATCCGCCCGGTCGCCGGATCGACGGGTCCAGCTCGATCGAACGATTCACGAGCTCGGTGCCCTCCTTCACGTTCCCCCCGGCGATGAGCAGCACACCGAGGTTGTAGGCGGCGCCGGCGTTGTTCGGATCGGCGGCGACCACCCGACGAAGCTCCGCGGCCGCCTCCTCGACCCGACCCACGTCCCGCAGGACGAGCGCCCGGTTGTATACGGCCGACAGCAGCGTCGGATCCGCGGCCAGCGCAGTGTCGTAGTACGTGAGCGCTGTCGCGGTGTCGCCGCTCACCTGGCTGATCTCACCGAGGTTGTAGTTCGCGAATGCGTTGTTCGGATCGATCGTCAGCACTCGCAGATACACCTCCCTGGCCTGATCGACCTGACCGTTGAGATGCAGCTGGAGCCCGAGCGCCAGCAGTTCATCGGGGGTCCCGGCGGTCGCTGTCGCTGCTCCCCCGCGCGACGACCCGCCGCTGGACCGTCCGATGAGGAACGATCCAGCGACGAGCACGATGGCGAGGACCACGACGAGAGCGAGGAGCCTGCGCCGTGGGGAGGTGGTGGGTCCCGTCGTCACCGACGACGGGACCCCGAGGGTGGCCTGGCTCATGAGATGGGCCCGGCGAAGGTCGTGTAGCCGTTCGCCAGCTGGTTCACCGAGAGCCCGGAGGCGCCCGTGACCACGACCTGGATCAAGGGATCACCGGATCCACTGACCGCCGTCACCGTGCAGTTGACCGCTGCGGTCCCGGCGTTCGGGATGGTGGCCATCACGACCAGTTCCGAACCGGGCATCATCGGATCGGCGGCGTTGAAGATGATCGGTGTCCGTGCGGTGTTGCCGAGCACACCCGATCCCGACCACGAGCACTCCGCGTAGCCGACCCAGAGCCCGGACCCGGCGGGACGGGTGCTCAGGATCGACAGCGTGCCGGTGGCGTACACCGGCCCGTTCGGCGCCCCGACGTTGAGCACGTTCGTCGTGCCCGAGATCGTGACCGGCGTGGTGAGCGAGTTGGTGAAGTCCCCGAACGTGAACCCTGCGGGACCGGTCGCACCCGTCGCACCCGTGGCACCGGTGGCACCGATCGGGCCCTGGATGCCGACCGCACCGGTCGAGCCGGTGGAACCGACAGCGCCTGTTGCGCCGGTGGCTCCGGTTGGCCCGGTGGGACCGGCGATCCCGGTCGGCCCCATCGCCCCGGTGGCTCCGACATCACCTGTCGCACCGGTCGGTCCGGTCGCGCCGGCCGGACCGGTGGGACCCTGCGGCCCGGTCGCGCCCATCGGGCCGGTGGCGCCGGTCGCACCGACTGCACCGGTGGCACCAGTGGCCCCCGAGGCACCGTCGACACCGGCGGCGGCGAGCACCGCCCAGATCGCCGAGTTCTCGGGATCCGTCGGGTCGTTGTTCGTGTTGGACGGGACCAACGAGATGTAGGACGTGCCCTCCACCTCGACGGCGTCGCCCACGCCGTAGGTGGTCACGCCGCTCCACGCGCCGAGGAACCGGATCGGGGCGCCGGTCGCCCCGGTGGCGCCGGTGGCTCCAGTGGCACCCGTGGCCCCGGTCGGGCCCATGGCCGCAGTGGTGGAGAAGTACCCGATCACGTCGATCACGACGTTGGTCGTGTTCTGGTTGTAGACGGCGATGTCACCGAGTTCACCGACGGGGACGATCACACCCGAGGTGGCCGGACCACTGGCGTCCACGTTGAGACTCGAGGTGAACGGGCGCTCACCGTCGCCCGACCAGGTCGTGAGGTACCCGGGCACCGTGGCGGTGGCGGTGATGCTGATCGCCACTGCGGCCACCGAGCCATCATCGGGGATGTCGGCACGGCCCGTGATCGGCACCATCGTCGTGGTGGCCGGGGCGTAGGGGCCAGTGGCCACGCCGCCGTTGTCGATCCCCGAACCGGGCCGGGAGTCGAGCAGTCGCATGGGCGCGACGGTGACGAACGCCGACGCGGTCGCCACGGGACCGTCCTCAGCGCTGATGACGACAGCACCCGCCTGCTCGGTCATGAGCAGCGGACTGATCGGGCCGGCGAGCGAGACGGCGACGGCGGTGGCAGCTCCGAAATGCGCCGCCCGCCGTCGACCCCGCCCCTCGATCGGACGGCCGACGCGCCGACCGGCTGGGACATGATGCTGGGACGGTGGTTCGACCTCGGAACGGGGACGCAGTTCGGGACTCGGGCTCATGATTCTCCTCCATGCGGATGGTTGGTCGGACCCGCACAGGGCCCGCACCGAGAACCTAGGAACCCACCCTGGGACGGGCATCGCCCCGGTGGACCAGATCAGGGAGCATTCCGGTTGCGCCCGAGAGTGACATCCGCGCCGGACAGGACGCCGGACGGGATGTGCTCAGATCCGGTGCCATCGCCCCCAGCGCAGACCGACCCGAACTCGCCGATGGAGACGCCAGGCCAGTGAGCGCACTCCTGTCCTCGGCCAGTCCCCCGGATAGGACCGCCAGACGCGGGGAACAGGCTGGAGTCGCCCGGGATCGATCTCCAGCTGGTGCCATGGAAGGCGGACCTGGGCTCCGCTGAACAGCAGGGTGCCGTCGTAGCCGGCGAAGACATGGGTGATGCAGTCGGCATCATCACGGAGATCCGAGAGCGACGGCGGCGCGGCGCCGGCTCCGAGCACGGCGTCGATGAGATCGGCGCGCACGAGGATGAGGTTGACGAAGGTGACCGCGACCAGCACGTACCCCTTGACCTCGGCGAGCCGGGTGATGGAGAGCGGGCTCGACCCCTGCTGGACGGAGAAGTCACGGGGTTGGACGAACTCGACACTGTTCGGGATGGTCGGGTTGAACTCGATGACGATGACCCGGGGTCGATGGACCTCGAGCGACTCCAGGATCCAGTAGTCGCAGCCGTCGATATCGATGGAGAGCACATCGAGATCCACCGGGACACCGCTGCTCGAGAGGATCGCATCGAGGCGGTCGGCGCCGTCGAGCCCCACCCGCCGACTGAGCTTGATGACCTCGCTGCCGGGATGGTTCTTCGCCAACGCCGCCGCCCGCTGCGCATCGGCCTCGATGAGCACCGCACGATACGACCGACTGCGGATCAGGTCACAGGTGTTGGAGAGCCACACGCCGTCGGCGGCACCGAACTCGACACACCAGCGCGAGGGCTCGACCACCGTGCCGATCCTGTCGAGCACCTCACCGATGATGCCGTCCTCGCCGAACTGCGAATGGATATCGGAGGCGAAGGTGTGCAGCGGTTCCATGTCCGGGTCTCCTCGCCGGCGCATCTCGGGCCTGACGTGACGAACGCCGCGGGCACGACGCGAGGCCGACTCTCCCGCATCGGAACCGACGGCGCAAGAACGCGGCCCGTGATCAACGGCCGGTCGCAGCGCCCATCGACTCTCCCAGGAAGGCGAGCTGGGCCGGAGTCTGCCGGCTCCAGAACCGTTCGTCATGACATCCGGGCTCGATGCCGCCGGCCGGGATCGGATCGAGGCTGTCCCTGAACTGCCTGACCCGATCGGCGAACGGGTCGGACTCGCCACAGTCGATGCGGAGATCCAGATCGCTGAGGCGGTCCCGGCGGTCCCAGAGATTGCTCGCCGAGAAGTCGGCGGCATCGTCGTAGGCGCGTGACTGCCACTCCCCTTCGTCCCGCCAGAGCGCCGGACTCGATGCGACGACTCCGACGGGGTCGAAGTCATCGAGTGTGGCCAGGTACAGGGCACCCGTACCGCCGAGAGAGATGCCCCAGAGCCCGACCCGGGTGACGTCGAGTCCCATCGAGCCCAGCAGGGGGAGGAACTCCGTGGCCAGCATCCGAGGGGGGTCATCGCCATCCGCGCGACGGTGCCAGTTGGTCGCGTCACCTCCGTCGACGGATGCGATCGCAAACGGTGCGACACCCTCCTCTGTCACAGCTGCAGCGAGGAATCGGGGGATCGTCATGTTCCGGCTCAGGTCGAGATTCGACCCTCCCCGACCATGGAGGAAGAGACAGACGGGGAGGCGGTCACCCGGAGACGAGCCCGGCGGATGGACAACTGACCAACCGACCTCGATGCCTCGGCGCGCCGGCGAGGCGAAGCTCCCAGAGATGACCGGACCCGGCTCGAGGTCGGGCGCATCGAGCATCGCCCCGCAACGACCCAATGCCTCATCGAGCGCCGACCGCCCGGGAAGCAGACCGGCCTCGATCGCTGCGACGCCACCGAGCATTCCGATCGTCCCCACCCCGAACACCGCAGCGCCGCCGAGAAGGAATCTCCGCCGATCGATCGTCACCTCGTGATCGTAGTGAGTGACACCCCGGAGTCGGCGAGCGCTTCCGGTTGGAACGACGAAGCGCCGCCCCACGGGCGGCGCTCACATTCGATGGTGTCGGAGGGGGGACTTGAACCCCCACGCCCTTGCGGGCACCAGCTCCTTAGGCTGGCGCGTCTGCCTATTCCGCCACTCCGACGTGGCCATCGCCGACCTGCGGGCCGGTGACTGCGGAGCCTGAATGTACTCAGTGCGGGGGCCTCATCGCCAACCCGTTCCGCACGACCACCGCCGAGCGGGCGGACCCCCTCGACACCAGCGGCCCTCAGAGCCGCCCGGCGTCCCGGGCGGCCTGCTCCGCCTCGGCCAGCTGCCGATCGATGATCGAGAGTCCACCGTCCCAGAAGCCGGGATCGGCCAGGTCGACACCGACGATCCGGCCGAGCTCCTCGGGTGCCCGGGAGCCGCCCGCTCGGAGGAGATCGAGATACGCCGGGACGAACGCACTGCCTCGCTGCTCGTAGGCGGCGTAGACCGCGAGCGCGAGGAGCTGACCGTACGCGTAGGCGTACACGTACCCGGGCGACCCGATGAAATGCGGGATGTAGCTCCACCAGGACCGATAGCCGGGGGTGATCTCCACGGCATCACCGAGCATGGCCCGCTGGGTGGCCTCCCATGCGTCGCCGAAGTCCTCGATGGAGAGTTCACCGATGTTGCGACGATGGGTGTGCACGGCGTTCTCGAAGCGGTTCATCGCCACCTGCCGGAAGACGGTGGCGATCTGCCCCTCGAGACTCTCGGCGATGAGCGAGAGACGTGCTGCGGGATCGGTGGTGGCCTCGAGCAGCCGACCGAAGGTGACGGTCTCGCCGAACACCGAGGCGGTCTCCGCGAGTGTGAGTGGCGTGGTCTGGTGGAAGATCCCCTGCTCCCGGGCGAGATATGCGTGCAACCCGTGACCCAGCTCATGGGCCAGGGTGAGCACATCGCGCCGTCGACTCGTCCAGTTCAGCAGCAGGAACGGATGCGCACCGGGCACGGTGTAGGCGCAGAACGCACCGGGTCGCTTCCCGGGACGCACCGGAGCGTCGATCCAGTTCTCGTCGAGGAACAGACGCACGACATCGGCGAGTTCGGGCGAGAACGAGCCGTAGGCGTCGAGGACGATCTCGGTGGCCTGTGACCACGGGAACTCCTCCTCGACATCGGCGATCGATGCGTTCCGGTCGAAGTCGGCGAGTCGGTCGACACCGAGGAGCTGCGACTTCAGCCGGTACCAGCGCTGGGGGATGTCGTAGCGGTCGACGACGGCGTCGACGAGCGCCTGCACCGACGCATCGCTCGCCTGGTTCGAGAGGTTGCGGCTGGCCACCCACGAGTCGTAGTTCCGGAGACGGTCATCGGTGGTCTTGTCGGCCATCAGGGTGTTGAAGACGAACGCTCGCGTGCGCAGCCCCGGCTCGAGCGCTGCGGTGACGGCAGCGGCGGTGGCCCGACGCTCCTCGCCGGAGGGTGACCCGAGCCGCGAGAGTCCCTGTTCGAGACTCACCGGGCCGTCGGGGAGATCGACGACGATCGCGGAGGTGAGCTCGTCGAAGAGTCGCGACCATGCGGAGGAACCGGTGACGCTCTTCTCGGCGAGCACCTTCTCCTCGGCCTCGGTGAGCAGATGGGATCGGTAGCGGCGGGCCGATTCGAGGTAGTGGCGACAGAAGGCCAGCACCGGTTCGCGCAGCAGTCGGGAGGCCCGGGCCTCGTCGACCTCGGCCCATTCCAGCTCGAGGAAGATCACCCGGGTGGACAGGGCCGTGGCCTGCTCCTGGAACCGCTGCATCGCCGCACCGGCCTCGGGATCGGAGGTGTCGACCGAGAACCGCAGGCTCACATAGGAACCGGCCCGACCGAGTCGATCGTTCATCTCACCGAGCTGTTCCATCACCCGGGCCAGCTGCGAAGCATCGAGCTCGGCGATCATCCCCCGCTGTTCCTCGAGTTCCTCGACCAGCGCCTCCGCCTCCCGGATCAGCGCCGCCACACCGTCGGAACCCCGACCATCGACCAGCGGTTCGAGATCCCATGCCACGCCCGAGGCGAGCAGATCATCAGCAGCGGACGGAACGGGTTCGGTCGTCGTCATGGCCGCAGGCTACGGAGCAGCGGGGTCATGGTCCAACAGCGACCGAAGCCGACGACGGGACGCCTCGATCTCCGAGGCCAGCAGCCGTTCGACGACGCCGCCGCCGAAACCTCCGCCGTAGTGAAGACCCATGATGAGCTCGGTCCGCTCCGCGAGGGGTCGGAGTTCCACGTCGAGGGTCCAGTCCGCATGGACACGGCCATCGAGCTCCGCCCGCTCGAACCGGAGATGGTGCTCGGTGTCGATGGTCCGGACCATCCGCAGACGCTTCGAGCGGGCAAGCGGACCGACCTTGGCCCGCAGTTCGACCTCCCATGCGGGATCGGGCCCATCGATCGGGTTCGCCCTCGCCACGATCGAGAGCCACTGTGGATACCGGTCGAGGGAGTCGACCAGTGGTCGGACCCGTTCCGGTGACGCATCGAGTTCGACAGAGGCCGAGATATCCACATCCTCAGTCTGCCCGCTGCAGGCGTCAGCGACTGTGTCGACGGCGACGGCGACGGTCGCCCTGACCCTCAGTCGCCGAGGTCGTGGACGCCAGTTGCGTCGATGCGGATCCGGGCTGCGGCGCCGGGCACCAGCGTCGCAGCGAGTTCCCGGCTGACGGTGAGGTGGAGGCCGACGTCGGACCCGAGGAGTCGGCACCCGAGTTCGAAGCGACCGCCGACGAACCGGGACGACTCGATGACTGCGTCGCCCGGGGCATCGGTCGCCGGTCGGATGTCGATCGCCGAGTCGTGCACCAGCACCATCGCCGGACCACTGCCCGCGACCCGCCCCGCCCCGTGCGTCTCCTCCTGTGGAACGGGACCCGCACCCTCGATGAGTCCGGCGATCGCCGAGCGGGGGACGAGGCTGCGATGTCCGAGGAATCTCGCGACCGATTCGGAACCCGGTCGGGTCCAGAGATCGTCGGCGGTGCCGCTGCGCTCGATCCGCCCGTCGCGCAGGATGACGATCCGGTCGGCGATGGCGAACGCCTCGTCCTGATCGTGGGTGACATGGACCACCGAGAGCCCGCGCTGACGGAAGAGCGCCTCGAGCTCGGCGAGCAGGGAACGCCGCAGAGAACGATCGAGCGCGCTGAGCGGTTCGTCGAGCATCAGCACCGCCGGTTCCGTGGCGAGAGCCCGGGCGAGGGCGACGCGCTGGCGCTCCCCACCGGAGAGGCTGTCGATCGAGCGGTGGCCGAACCCGCCGAGCCGCACGAGATCCAGCAGTTCCGCCACCCTGGAACCGCGTTCGGCACGACCCACCGATCGCATGCGCAACCCGTAGGCCACGTTGGCCGCCACATCGAGATGCGGGAACAGTGCGTACTGCTGGAACATCAGCGCCAGATCCCGACGGTGGGGTGGGACGTCGGTGATGTCCCGTCCGTCGAGACACACCGATCCTGCCGACACCCGTTCGAGTCCGGCGACCGATCGCAGCAGCGTCGACTTCCCTCCACCCGATGGGCCGAGGACCGCCACGATCTCTCCGACGCCGACCTCGAAGGAGATGGCATCGAGCGTGGGCGGACCATGTGGATCCAGCTGCACCGTCAGCGAGCGCACGTCGAGTCTCGGCACGGTCATGTCAGAACTCAGCGCTCGTCTGCGGGCGGAGCCGATCGATGACGACGACGACGGCAGCGATGACCACCATGAGGATGACGGCGAGCGCCATCGCCTGCGAGAGGTTGTCGCCACCGGGTCGGCCCAGCGCCCGGTAGATGGCGATCGGCACGGTCACGTCATGCGCCCGCACGAGGAAGCTCGTGGCCCCGAACTCACCGAGCGACACGGCGAACGCGAATCCGGCCGCCACCGCGATCTGCCGTCGGAGCAACGGGAGGTCCACGGTCGTCCAGACCCGAGTGCGACTCGCTCCGAGCAGCGAGGCCACCTCGCGCAGCTCGGGATCGATCGAGCGGACGGCCGGCACCAGCAGCCTCACCACGAACGGGAGGGCGATGACGCTGTGCGCGATCGGGAGCATCCACGTCGAGGACCGCAGCTCGAGCGGTGGATCGGCGAGGGCGATGAGACAGCCGAAGCCGACGGTGACCGCCGAGGTGCCGAGCGGGATCATCAGGAACCCCTCGGTGAGCGAGTCGAGGACACGGCCGGCCCGCCGCCGGTGCGAGCTCGCCGCGCCTCCTCGACCGCCATGTCCACGGCGACCGAGCGCCCAGGCGGCGCAGCAGCCGAGGAGCACCGAGATGACCATCGTGGCCAGGGCGAACCGCACCGAGTTGCCGACTGCGTCGAGTGGTGCGACGAACGAGGTGGAGCCCCGTCGGGACGAACCGAGCGCCGCATAGGCACCCATCCCCCACCCCTTCGAGGTCCACAACGAGCGCAGGACCAGCACGGCGATCGGCCCTCCGAGGAACAGCGCCATGAACCCCACGTTCACCACCACGAACACGCGCTCCCCCGGTGTCCGGGCCTTTCGTGCGTTGCCACCCGATGTGCCACCGGCCCCCTGCGACGACCCCCTGCTACGGGCCCTCCCGAACAGGAACAGCACGGCGACGACGCCGACGAGTTGCAGGATGGCGAGCGCCGCAGCCGTGTCGAGATGCAGGAAGCGGGCGGTCTGGTCGTAGATCTCCACCTCGAGAGTGCGCTGGCGCACGCCACCCAGGATCATCACGATCCCGAAGGAGGTGAACGAGAACAGGAAGACGATCGAGGCCGCAGCCAGCAGCGCTGATCGGAGTCTCGGCAGTGTCACCGTCAGAAGGGCGCGCATCGGTGAGGCCCCGAGCGTCCGGGCGGCGTCGACCTCGTCGTCGCCGAGCGACGCCCACGCCGACCCGACCGTGCGGACGACCACGGCGTAGTTGAAGAACACATGGGCGATCAGGATCGCCCAGATCGAGCCGGCGAGGTCCACGCCGGTGACACCGGACGGCCCGATGAGCATGAGGAAGGCGAGGCCCGCAACCACCGTCGGGAGCACGAAGGGAACCAGCAGCAGGGCCCACAGCAGCCGCCGCCCGCGGAACCGGAACCGGGCGAACAGTGCCGCCCCCGGCAGACCGACCAGGACGCAGAGCACGGTGGAGAGCACCGATTCCCAGATCGTGAACCAGAGGACGCGCAGGATCGCCGGATCCTGCATGACCCCGAGGATCGGCTGCAGCTCCCAGTGCCCGGCCGGTCGCAGACCCCGCTCGAGGATCGCCACGACCGGCCACACGAAGAACAGCGCGAGGAACACCACCGGCGGGATCGCCAGCAGCAGTCGCCCCGGGATCCGTCGGGTCAACGGAACACTGACGCCCACTGCGCCACCCACCGCTCACGGTCGGCGGCGACGACGTCGAACGGGAGGGTCAGGGGTTCGGCGACCGGCGTGGTGTACTTCGAGAACGCCTCGGGGAGCGTGGCGCCCTCCACGACCGGGTACACGTACATCTGCTCGGGCATGTCCTGCTGGAAATGCTTCATCAGCATGAACTCGATGAGCGCCGCCGCCGCCCGGGGCTCCTTCGCCCCCGACAGGACGCCCGCGAACTCGATCTGGCGGTAGCAGGTCGGTGCGATGACGCCGGTCGGCGATGCATCGGCCGGCACCGTGGTGTCGACGACCTCGGCCGGCGGGCTCGAGGCGTAGCTCACCACGAGCGGCCGATCCCCCTCACCGCTCGAGCCGGAGAACGAGCTGTAGTAGGCGGTCTCCCAGGAGTCCACGACCGAGACATCGTTGGCCTTCAGATCGCGCCAGTACTGCAGCCACGCAGGGTTCGCCCCGGTGTCCTCGCCGCCGCCGAACGTGGCGATGGTGGCCAGCAGGAAGCTCAGGCCCGGCGTCGAGGAGCTCGGATCCTCGACCGCGAGCGTGGATCGGTACTGCGGATCGGTGAGTGATCGGAGGTCGCCGGGGACGGCGAGTCCACGATCGGCGAACCAGCTCCGATCGAAGTTCACACAGACGTCGCCATGGTCGATCGGCGTGACCCGGTGCTGATCATCGACCCGGTACGACATCGGCACCGTGTCGAGTCCGGCTGCCGTGTAGCTCTGGAACAGCCCCTCGTCGAAGGCCCGGGCCAGCAGGTTCTCGTCGATGCCGAAGAGCACATCGCCCTGTGGGTCGTCCTTGGTGAGGATCGCGGCGTTCACCATCGTGCCGGCATCGCCCGATGGCAGGTACTCGACGGTGGCACCGGTGAGTGCGGTGAACTCGTCGAGCACATCCGAGCTGACGGCGAAGGAATCATGGGCGACGAGTCGGACCACCGTGCCCTCGGGGAACCGGGGAAGGGCTCCGTCGGCCAGCACCGGTGCGATCGATGGAGTCGGGTTGGTCCGCCCGTCGGTGCCGGAGGCCGATCCACCACTCGACCCACCGGAGCAGCCGGCGGCGAGGAGCGCGGCGACCATCATCGTGCCGAGGATGGATGCACTGCGCCGCCGACGGGGCCGCTGGGTGGGGCCGGTCGCTGGTGCGGCCGCGCTGTCGGCCTGCTGGCGGATGGGACAGCTGGTGCGGATGGTGCTCATCGGTGTGCTCCCGGGGAGATGACGAGGAGGGACCCGGATTCGACGCGGATCCGGGCGGTGGAGGTGAGGAATCTGTTGCTCAGCCCGAGGGTCGAGCCGGGGTGGAGCGTGGCGTCCTGCAGTGGCCAGGCCAGCCCGTCGATGTGGACGCCCGTGGCCGGTCCGTGGACGGCCAGCACGGTGAGCTGCTCCCCCGGCTCGCCGATGAGCTCGACCGGCGCTCCGGGATGGACGACCGTGACGAGTGCGTCGCCCATGATCGCCCGGGGCGAGAGGTCGGCATAGCGATGGGACGCGATCACGAAGGCGTTGCCGAGCAGATGGTCGAGCCGACCACCGTGACCACCGATGACGATGCCTCGTCGGGCTCCCGACTCGAGCGCGATGTCGAGGGCCAGTTCGAGATCGGTGGCGTCCTTGTCGGCCGGATGGCGACGGATCTCGCAGTTGCGGAGCGAGGCGAGCACCTCCGGATCGATCGAGTCGAAATCCCCGACCGCGATGTCGACCTCGAGACCGAGCGCCCGGGCATGTTCGACCCCCGAGTCGGCGCCGATCACCAGCAGCTGGTCACGGTCCGGCAGGGGCACCCGGGTGAGGGAATCATCACGGGGCGCGTCGCCTCCCGTGACGATGATCGCCACGGCGAAGGCCCTGCTCGATTGCTGCGCTGCTGCGTCCATGGAAACTTCCTTCGCCGGCATGACCCGGATCAGGTTCGACGGTCGGAGGAGCGGTTCCTCCCTCTCAGCCCGACTGCCCGGGCTCCCGCGTTCGTGCCCGAACACTACACACCATCACCCCGGACGCCGACCCCGGAGTTCTGTCATACTGACTGACACGAACCGGTACCCGGAGGATCCCATGGCCCATCTGCGCACGCCCGACGAACGATTCCTCGATCTCCCCGACTACGACTTCGAGCCGCACTATGTGGAGGTCGCCGATCCCGCCGAGCCCGGCGCCAGCCTGCGGGTCCACCATCTCGACGAGGGCCCCGCCGATGGCCCGATCATGCTCCTTCTGCATGGCGAGCCGAGCTGGTGCTACCTCTACCGCCACATGATCGGTCCGCTGGTCGAGGCCGGATTCCGCTGCATCGCTCCCGACCTCGTGGGATTCGGCCGCTCGGACAAGCCCACCGAGCGCGGGGTGCACACCTACGCGAATCATGTCGAATGGATGCGCGAGGCCCTGTTCGATCGGCTCGATCTGCGCGACATCACCTACTTCGGCCAGGACTGGGGCGGTCTCATCGGACTCCGGCTCGTGGGCGAGCATCCGGAGCGGTTCTCCCGCGTGATCGTGTCGAACACCGGACTCAACACCGGCGATCGGGGTGCCGGTGAGGCCTTCCTCGCCTGGCAGGAGTACGCCCGCACCGCAGTCGAGTTCCCGATCGGCAGGATCGTGTCCGGCGGTGTCCTGCGGGGTCTCTCCGAGGCCGAGATCGCCGCGTACGACGCACCGTTCCCCACCGATGACCTCACCGTGGCGCCGCGCACGATGCCGTCGCTCGTTCCCACCACACCCGACAACCCCGCCAGTGCCGCCAACCGGGCGGCATGGTCGGTGCTGGAGTCCTGGGACAAGCCGTTCCTCATCGCGTTCAGCGACAGCGATCCCCTGACCGCCGGCGGCGAACGGTCGTTCCTGAAGGTGCCCGAGGCGGTCCGCCAGCAGATCGTCATCGAGGGCGCCGCCCATTTCGTGCAGGAGGACAAGGGTCCGCAGGTCGCCGCCGCCATCATCGACTTCGTGGCCGCAACCCCCCGCTGAGCCCCGCCACGAGGCGCTCGCGGCACCGAGCCGCGCGCTCGGACACCCCGGGGCCCGGCTGCGGCGACGACCCGCCCTCGGCCGCCCCCTGTCCCCTACGCTCCGGGGATGCGCAGAACCATCCTCACCGAAGAGCACGAGATGTTCCGGGCGTCGTTCCGGACCTTCATCGATCGGGAGATCGCTCCCCATTTCGAACGATGGGAACAGGCCGGCATCGTCGACCGATCGCTGTTCAGCGCCGCCGGTGCCGCCGGGTTCCTCGCCATGGCCGCGCCCGAGGAGTACGGCGGCGGTGGCGTCGACGACTTCCGCTACAACCTCGTGATCGGCGAGGAGCTCGCCTATTCCGGTTTCGCCTCCCCCGGTGTCGGCATCACACTGCACAACGATGTGTGCCTGCCGTACTACCTGTCGCTCACCACTGATGAGCAGAAGGCCCGCTGGCTGCCCGGCATCTGTTCCGGTGAACTCATCACCGCCATCGCCATGACCGAGCCCGCCATCGGCTCCGACCTCGCATCGATGACCACCTCTGCCATCCGCGACGGCGACCACTATGTCGTCAACGGGGCCAAGACCTTCATCACCAACGGCATCAACGCCGACCTCGTGATCGTCGCCGTCAAGACCGATCCCTCCGAGCGTCACAAGGGCATGAGCCTGCTGGTGCTCGAACGGGGCATGGAGGGCTTCGAACGCGGGCGGAACCTGGAGAAGGTCGGTCTGCACTCCCAGGACACCGCCGAGCTGTTCTTCACCGACTGCCGGGTGCCGGTGGCCAATCTCCTCGGCACCGAGGGCATGGGCTTCATGCACCTCGTCGAGAACCTCGCCCAGGAGCGGCTCTCCATCGCCGTCGGCGCCGTGGCCGCCGCCCGTCAGGCCCTGCGCTGGACCCTCGACTACACCCATGAGCGCACGGCGTTCGGCCAGCCCATCGCCTCGTTCCAGAACTCACGGTTCGCGCTCGCCGAGATGGCCACCGAGCTCGAGATCGCCGAGGTGTTCCTCGATCGCTGTGTCGATGCGCTCTGCGCCGAGGAGCTCACGGTCGAGGAGGCCGCCATGGCCAAATGGTGGTGCACCGAGCTGCAGAAGCGGGTCGTCGACCAGTGTGTGCAGCTGCACGGCGGTTACGGCTACATGCTCGAGTACCCGATCGCCCGGGCGTACTGCGACGTGCGCATCCAGACCATCTACGGGGGCACGACCGAGATCATGAAGGAGATCATCGGTCGCTCGCTGCGGCCCGGGAACTAGCCTCCACCCCGTCCGAACGGACGACACACCCGTCGCAACGAGGTTCCGGAATGCTGCTCACTCTCATCTTCGCCATCCTGGCCTTCATCCTCGTCGGGGCGTTCGCCGCCCAGATGAAGCGTCGGCGCGACTACGAGCGCAGCGAGGGCGACGACCTCTGATCCCGCGCTCGTCGCCGCCGCTGCCCCACCTCAGGCGGCGACGATCAGCAGCGACTCGATCGCCGGCGGGATGCGGAACGACCAGCCGGTGAGGATCCGGTCGCGATGCAGGGCCTCCCCGGGGGTGAAATCCAGCTGGGCGCCGTCCACGTCGAGCAGGACCGAGCCGCGATGACGGCGCACCCGCCAGGCCTCATGCTCGAGCCCCCGGCGCATCTGCCACAACATGGTCCGCATGCTGGATGCGCCCCGGTGGGGCGCCACCCCATGCCAGAGGGTGTCGATGAGCTGTTCACCCGGGATGCCGTCCGATCCGGCGATGGCGAGCAGGTAGAGGGCCAGCTGGGCATGTCGCGTGGCGAGACGCACCGGACGATCGCCGAGGTGTGCCGACGGAACTCCATGGAGCCGGATCGTGAGTGCGCCGGGCCGCTCCTCCCACCCCATTCCCGGCGGATCCGCCACGTCGTCATCCATCGATTCACGCCATCCGATCGGGGTCAGCCTGCGCTGCGCCATGCAGCTGGACCGCCGCTGCGGAGCCAGTCCGGTCAGTGAACCGCGTCCCCAGCTATACGTCAATGATCAGTTGTGACAATCAGGGTGAACACGTATGTAGAGTCTGCCGATCGCCGGATGGGGTCCACCCTCCGGTGCCGAGCCGGATCCACAGCCGGATCCCCTGGCCGATCCGCTGAGTCCGGGGGGACATGAGATGGACGACACAACGCCGCAGGACGACACCCGCAGCGGCACCGGGCGCGGTGGTGCGGAACTGCGCATGCTCGACGCCGGGATCGACCTGTGGGTCACCCAGGATCCCGCCACGACCTTCGGCGGGCTGAGCGTGGCCAGTGTGGCGAAGGCCGCCGGTGTCACCCGGGCCACCTTCTACGCCTACTGGCCCACCACCGACGAGTACTTCCGAGCCCTGCTGGCCCATCTCGACTCGAAGCGCCCGAGGGGGGCGGTCCCCAGCAGGAGCGAGGAGATCTCCCGGGTGCGGGAACAGGACGGGCGGGTGCTGAGCATCTTCATGGAAACCTGCCGCCAGCGGTTCCTCGAGACGATCGACATGCCGTCCATGCGGGTCCGGTACGGGTTCGCGTCGAAGCTCGACGATGCCGAGGTGGCCGAGGGCCTCCGACGCCTGTACCGGAACTACGAGCATGACACCCAGCGTCTCAACGAGGAGGTCCACAACCGCTGGGGGCGCGAACCACGCCCGCCGTTCACCGATGCGTGGATCCAGTCGATCCTCGGCGCCGTGCTCGACGGGATGGTGCTGCGCCATCTCATCGACCCCGAGCAGATGCCGGAGGACTCCTTCGGTCTTGTGAGCGCGCTCGTCACGATGCTCGCCACGAGGACGCTGGACGACCATCGCGACACCTACGACCTCCTCGGCACGATGAACCAGTGGCCCTCGGCCGGATTCCGCGCCAACTCCTCCCGCCGGGCCGAGGACGCCCAGCAGACCATTCCGCTGGGCGAGGACGCACTGCGTGCCGTGGTCGGAGCCGCCGGACGCATGGTGGCCGAGGGCAGCTGGCAGGCCCTCGACATCGACGAGATCGCCGCCGGCGTGGGCATCGACGCCGACCGACTCCTGCGGACCTTCGGTTCCAAGATCGGTCTCGGCATGGCCCTGCTCGCCGCCAACGCCGACGAGCAGTGGCAGCTCGCCGAACGCACCGGTGATCCCCTCGTCGATCTCGACACGCTGCTCGACATCATCGTCACCGAGTACCGGCGCAGCCCGAGCCTGGGGCAGAGCCTCATCCAGATCCTCTCGGGATCAGTCCGACTCCCCGATCCCGTGATCTTCGCCCGCCAGCCCATCCCCGAGATCGCCCGACTCCTCGAGGAGGCGAAGCAGGCCGGTCTCATCCGACCCGAGATCGACCCCCAGTCGCTGTCGGTGTCGATCACCCGGATCGTGCTGGTGGAGTCCGCTCCCGTCACCGTCAGCGGGATCGCCCAGAGCGATTCATTGCGCTACCTGATCGAGGGGATCAGGGCCACCCGCTGAGCCCGACCCACCCGGTGGTCGACACCGGGCTCCGGTACGCTCGCCCGCAGCGATGGAACCGACCTCCCCCCTGACCCGCGGACTCGCCGATCGGATCACCACCAGCCGCTGGCCGGCGAGGCTTCTCGGCGTCGCACTGATCCTCATCGCCGCCTGGCCGGCCGTGGCGAGCGGTCTGTCGGCCCTGCATCTCGACTGGCATCCCTCCGGCGACTGGGGGCTCCTCGCCATGCGGATCGAGGATGTCGGGCACGCAACTCCCCTGCTCGGTCCGTACTCCCGTTTCGGCTGGAACCATCCGGGGCCGCTGCTCTACTGGGTGCTCGCCGTCCCGTACCACCTGCTCGGATGGTCGGCCCGCTCGATGCTCGCCGCCACCGCCTTCCTGAACGCCGCTGCTGCGGGCGGCAGCGTGGCACTGGCATGGCGACGCGGCCGACTCCCACTCGCCGCACTCACCACTGTGGCCCTGTGCGTCCTCATGCACACCATGGGACCGGAACTGCTCCGTGACCCTTGGAACCCGTACATCACGGTGCTCCCGGTGGCGCTGTTCGTCATGGCCTGCTGGTCGGCCGCCGAGGGCGACCGCTGGTGCTGGCCACTGGCGATCGCCGTCGGATCCTTCATCGTGCAGAGCCATATCGGCTACGCCGTCATCATCGCCGGTGTGGCGGGCACAGCGCTGCTGCTGGCGGTGCGCTCCCGGGCCTCCCTACCGCTCCTGCCCACCGATCAGCGGGCTCGGCGCTGGTTCGTGGCGAGCACGTCCCTCGTCGCCGCCATCTGCTGGCTGCCGGTCCTCCTCGACCAGTTCCTCGGCACCGGCAACCTCTCGGCCATCGCGTCGTACTTCCTCACCAGCGACGACCGGCCGGCCGGGTTCCACGATGCGATCGCCCAGGCCGCCGCCAACCTCCCACTCCGCGACGCCGGATGGCTCGGCGCGCTCCCCGAGGTGGGAGCCGATGGCGCGGTGGAGGGCGGAGCGCTGGCGGCACTGCTGCTCCCGATCGTCATCTACGGCGCCGCACTGGCCGCATCGATCACCTCGAGGGCACGCAGCGCTGCCCGGTTCCAGATCCTGTGCGGTATCGCCATCATCAGCGGTGTCATCGCCACCTCGAGGATCACCGGTCCGATGTTCGGGTACCTCATCCGCTGGTGGTGGGTCCTGGCCTGTCTGTGGTGGCTCTCCATCGCCTGGTCGCTGATCTCCTCATCGCTGGTGTGGTCCCGCACACCGGCCCGCCTCGCCCGGGTCCTGCCGGTGCTGCTGCTCGTGCCCTGCGTGGTCATCTCGTTCCGCAGTGCTCGGACCACCGCTCGTGCCGCTGACCACGCTCCTCCCCCGGAGGCCTCGAACAGTCTGCTCCTGCACGATCTGCTCCCCCCGCTCATCGGCGCCCTCGGATCATTGCCCGATGTGCATGCCGTGCGCGTCGAGACCATCAACTCCACCTGGGGCACCATGGCCGATGGGGTGCGCTACGCGATCACCCATGCCGGCGACGAGCTCGTCGTGGATCCCCACTACGGGTTCAAGTTCGGCGAGCAGCGATCCGCCGATCGGGTGGACGCCGATGCCGTCGTCTGGGTGGTGCACGCCGATGCCGTGCGCCTCTGGGAACAGCTTCCCAACGTCCGCACCATCGCCATCTGGGATCCCCTCGATCCCGAACAACGGGCGGCATACATCATCGACGAGACCCTCCTCCAGCAGCAGCTGCGGGCCGCCGGTCGGGAGGATCTCGCCACGGCACTCACCAACGGAGGCGGTGGCGTCGACACCGGCAGTGTCGGGCTCGACGGCGTGGACCCGGAACTCGTGCGCCGGGTCGAGGCCGTCCGTCGTCGGGGCGATCCCATCGGGATCTTCCTGTCGGTGATCGATCACTGACGACGCTGGTCGGCGACCGCACAGAACGGTGGTTGACTGGTGCAGTGCTGATCGTCAGGGATGTCATCGTCGAGATCGGCGGGAAGACCATCGTCGATGGCGTCTCGTTCCAGGTGCGTCCCGGCGACAAGGTCGGCCTGGTGGGTCGCAACGGTGCTGGCAAGACCACCCTGTTCAAGACCCTCGGCGGCGCCAACCCGCCCAAGTCCGGCACGATCCGACGCGAGGGCGCAACCGGGTACCTCTCCCAGGATCCACGCCAGGAGGCCATCCCGGATGACACCAACTGCCTCGCCCATGTGCTGTCCGGGCGGGGCCTTGCCGATGCGGCCATTCATCTCGAGAAGCTCCGGATCGCCATCGAGGAGGATCCCAGCGAGCGCAACATCGTCAGGTTCTCCGACGCCCAGGAGAAGTTCGAGAACGACGGTGGGTACGCCGCCGAGTCGGAGGTGCGCAAACTCGTCGACGGACTCGGCCTCCGCCCGGATCGCCTCGAACTGAACCTCGGCGCTCTCTCGGGTGGTGAACGCCGACGCCTGGAACTGGCCCGCATCCTGTTCGCCGGCAGCGATCTCCTGCTGCTCGACGAGCCCACCAACCATCTCGACGCCGATGCCCGCGACTGGTTGCTGAAGTTCCTGCGCGGCTATCGCGGTGCGCTCCTCGTGATCAGCCACGACCTCGATCTGCTCGATGAGGCCATCACCCGTGTGATCCATCTCGACCGCGAGGCCGAGGACGCCATCGGCGAGATCGTCGAGTACAAGGGCACCTACAGCCAGTACCTGAAGTCGCGTCGTCTCGACGAGGAGCGTCTGGCGAAGGTCGCCGAGCAGCAGCGTTCCGAGATCGCCCGACTCTCCACCCTCGCCGATTCGATGCGCGGCCAGACCGCCAAACGGGCCCGGGTGGCCAAGAACCTCGACAACCGCGTGGCCCGTATCGAGAAGAACCGGGTCGAGGGGCCGGCAGCCCGTCGCACCCTCGAACTGCGCTTCCCTCCCCCTCCGCCGTCGGGTCGCACCGTGCTCACCGCCACCGAACTCTGGAAGAGCTTCGGCGCCCTCGATGTGTTCGCCGATGTCTCCTTCGATGTCGGACGCGGCGAGCGACTCCTCATCATGGGGCTGAACGGCGCCGGCAAGACCACCCTGCTGAAGGTGCTGGCCGGTGAGCTCGAGCCGGATATGGGCACCGTCGAGTTCGGACTGCATGTGTCGGTCGGGTACTACGCCCAGGAACATGAGGGCATCACCGCCGGACGGAGCCTGCTCGACCACATGCGCGAGCAGGCCGGGCTCGGGGTCGAGCAGATGCGTGCACTCATGGGCATGTTCGGGCTCAGCGGCGACAAGGCCTTCCAGGACGCCTCGACCCTCTCCGGTGGCGAGAAGACGAAGCTGGCGCTCGCCCAGCTCGTCGCCGGTCGCCACAACGTGCTGCTGCTCGACGAGCCGACCAACAACCTCGACCCCATGTCGCGCACCGCCACCGGCGAGGCACTGGCCTCCTGGCCCGGCACCATGGTGATCGTCAGCCACGATGTCGAGTTCGTCGAGGCACTGCGACCCGACCGGGTGCTCATGATGCCGGAGGGTCAGCTCGACTACTTCTCGCCCGAGATGGTGGAACTGGTCGCACTGGCCTGATCCGGTCGTCGGATCAGCCGCACCGACGCGTGCGTCGGCCCCGCAATGGACCGGGTCAGTCGTCGCCGGCGGGGGCGGCGGCGCTGCGCTCCCAGCGCAGATAGGCCTCCATGAACCCGTCGAGATCACCGTCGAACACGGACTCCACGTTGCCGACCTCGAAGCCGGAGCGGAGATCCTTGACCATCTGGTACGGCGCCATCACATAGGAACGGATCTGACTGCCGAACCCGACCGAGCGCTGTTCGCCGCGGATGGTGGAGAGCTCCGCCTCGCGCTGCTCGCGCTGCAGTTCGGCGAGCTTGGCCCGCAGGATCTGCATCGCCCGATCCTTGTTCTGGTGCTGGCTGCGCTCGTTCTGGCAGGAGGTGACCACACCGGTGGGAAGATGGGTGATGCGCACCGCCGAGTCGGTCACGTTGACGTGCTGACCACCGGCACCCGAGGACCGGTAGGTGTCGATCCGCAGGTCCTTCTCGTCGATCTCGACATCGGGCACATCCTCGAGGAACGGGGTGACCTTGAGTGCGGCGAAGGCGGTCTGTCGCTTGCCCTGGGCGTTGAACGGCGACATGCGCACCAGTCGGTGCACACCATGCTCGGATCGGAGGCGTCCGTAGGCGTGGCGGCCGTTGACGAGGAAGGTGGCCGACGAGATACCCGCCTCGTTGCCGGGCGACACCTCATCCAGTTCCACCTCGAACCCGCGCTTCTCGGCCCAGCGCAGGAACATGCGCAGGATCATGTTGGCCCAGTCCTGTGCGTCAGCCCCGCCCTCGCCGGACTGGATCTCGCAGATGGCGCCGTTGTCGTCGTACTCGCCGGTGAACAGCGCCCGCAGTTCGAGTTCGCCGAGATCGGCGTCGAGCGCGGCGAGGGATTCGCTGATCTCGGTCTCGAAGGAGTCGTCGCCCTCCTCGCGGGCGAGATCATGGAGTGTCTCGACATCGTCCACACGTGACTCGAGGCGTTCGAAGACCTCGATGTCCTCGACGAGTGCCGAGAGTTCACCGTTGACCTTCCGGGCACGATCGGGATCGTCCCAGAGATCGGGACGGCTGGCCTCGGTCTCGATCTGGGGCCGGGAGGCGCGCAGCTCCTCGATCCGCAGGTACACCGCCGCTTCGGAGACCCGGCGCCGGAGCGCGTTGATGTCGTCGGAGAAATCTCTCATCGGTCTCGATCTACTTGCCGTGGCAGAGCTTGAACTTCTTGCCCGACCCGCACGGGCAGGGGGCGTTGCGGGGGGTCCTGTCCCATTCGCTGCGCACCACCGGGGTCTGGGTCGGGGCCTCGATCGGGACGTCGAGTTCCACGCCGTTGGCCGCAGCCTCGAGCTGCGCGGCGGCCACCATCGAGGTGCCACCCTCGCTGGGATCGGCAGGGGCGCTGTAGTTCATGTCGGTGACGGCCATCTCGGGTTCCGGCTGGGCCACCGAGATCTGGGCGTGCATGACGTAGGTGACGAAGTCGGAGGCCACGGCCTGCATCATCGCCCCGAACATCTCGAACCCCTCGCGCTGCCATTCGACGAGAGGATCCTTCTGCCCCATCGCCCGCAGGTTGATGCCCTCCTGCAGGTAGTCCATCTCGTAGAGGTGCTCGCGCCACTTCTGATCGATGATCTGCAGCATGATCTGCCGCTCGATCTCGCGCATGGTCTCGGAACCGAACTCGGCCTCCCGGGCCTCGTAGTGCGCCGTGGCCTCCCCCATGAGCAGTTCGTAGAGCTCATCGGTGGTGACACAGGAGGCCATCTGCTCCTGGGTGGCGACGACGGGCCAGAGGGCGGCGACATCGCTGTGGAGTCCGTGGACATCCCATTCGTCGGCATGATCGGAGACGCAGAAGGTGGAGATCGCCCCGTCGACGGCCTCGGCGAGATAGCCCATGGCCTCCTCGCGCAGGTCGGCGGCGTCGAGGATCTGGTCGCGGCGCTGGTAGATGATCTTGCGCTGCTGGTTCATGACCTCGTCGTACTCGAGGACGTTCTTGCGGATCTCGGCGTTGCGCTGTTCGACGGTGTTCTGGGCCCGCTCGATGGCCTTGCTGACCATCTTCGCCTCGATCGGGACATCGTCGTCGAGGGTCTTGCCCATGACCCAGTTCATGGCGCCGGTGGCGAAGAGTCGCATGAGGTCGTCCTCGAGCGAGAGATAGAAGCGGCTCTCGCCGGGATCGCCCTGTCGACCGGATCGACCGCGCAGCTGGTTGTCGATGCGGCGGCTCTCATGACGCTCGGTGCCGAGCACATAGAGACCGCCGATCTCGCGGACCGTGGCCCCATCGGCGGCACAGCGGGGCTCATACTCGGCGAGCAGCGCGGCGAACCGGGCCTGCCCCTCCTCGGAGGCCGGATCGAGACCCTCGGCGATGACATCGCGCTCGGCGAGCCCCTCGGCGTTGCCACCGAGGAGGATGTCGACGCCGCGACCGGCCATGTTGGTGGCCACCGTGACCGCACCGAGACGACCGGCCTGGGCCACGATGTCGGCCTCACGGAAGTGCAGCTTGGCGTTGAGGACCTCGTGACGCACCCCGCGCTTGGAGAGGGCCCGTGAGAGCTTCTCGGACTTCTCGACGGAGATGGTGCCGATCAGGACCGGCTGGCCCTTCTCGGAGCGCTCGACGACGTCCTCGACGACGGCGTTGAACTTCGCCTCCTCGGTCTTGTAGATGAGATCGCCCTGATCGATGCGGGCGAGGCCCCGGTGCGTGGGGATGGGCACCACATGGAGGTTGTAGGTGCTGGCGAACTCAGCGGCCTCGGTCTCGGCCGTACCGGTCATGCCGGCGAGCTTGTCGTACATGCGGAAGTAGTTCTGGAGCGTGATCGTGGCGAGGGTCTGGTTCTCCTCCTTGATCTTCACGCCCTCCTTGGCCTCGACCGCCTGGTGCAGACCCTCCGACCAACGACGTCCCTCGAGGATGCGGCCGGTGAACTCGTCCACGATGCGGACCTCACCGTTCTGCACGACGTACTCCTTGTCGCGCTTGAACAGCTCCTTGGCCTTGAGCGCCGCCTGCAGCTGATGCACGAGGTTCTGGGAGACCTCGTCGTACATGTTCTCGACGCTGAGGGCGCGCTCGACGGCCTCGACACCGGCGTCGGTGGGGGCCACGGTGCGCTTCTCCTCGTCGACGTCGTAGTGGACGTCGCGCTGGAGCCCGCGCACGATGGAGGCGAACTGGTAGTAGATCTTGGCGGCATCGGCGATGCGGCCCGAGATGATGAGCGGGGTGCGGGCCTCGTCGATGAGGATGGAGTCCACCTCGTCGACGATGCAGTAGTTGAGCCCCCGCTGCACCTGATCGGCCCGGGTCATGGCCATGTTGTCGCGCAGGTAGTCGAAGCCGAACTCGTTGTTCGTGCCGTAGGTGATGTCGGCGGCGTACTGGGCGCGCTTGTGGTCCGGGGAGAAGTTGCCGGGCACGACGAGGCCGATGCTGAGACCGAGCCGCTTGTGCACGCGCCCCATCCACTCGGAGTCGCGGGTGGCGAGGTAGTCGTTGACGGTGATGACGTGGACGCCCCTGCCGCTGAGAGCGTTGAGGTACACCGGCAGCGTGGACACGAGGGTCTTGCCCTCACCGGTCTTCATCTCGGCGACCCATCCGAAGTGGAGCGCCGCGCCACCCATGAGCTGCACGTCGTAATGGCGCTGGCCGATCTCGCGCCGGGCGGCCTCGCGCACGACGGCGAAGGCCTCGATCAGGAGATCCTCGAGTTCGGCGCCGTTGTCGAGCCGCTGCCGGAACTCGACGGTGCGGGCCGCCAGTGCATCATCGGAGAGCGCCTGGATCTCGGGCTCGAGCGCGTTGATATCGGGCACGAGCGCCTGGATCGCACGGAGTTTCTTTCCCTCACCTGCACGCAGAAGCTTGTCGAAGACGCCCATAAGGACACGAGTCTACCGATGGCGCCCCATGTGGGGTTCAGCGCCATGCCCCCGGATCGATCCCACCGCCGGGATCCGGGGTCCGGGCGATCACGAGACCATGCAGGACCTCGTGACCGGCATCTGCGAGCGCGGCGGCTGCAGCCGAGAGTGTGGCCCCCGTGGTGCAGACATCGTCGACGATGAGCACGCCACCGGGCCGATCCACCGCTGCTGCGCCCGATGCATCGACCCTGCGCCTGGCGATCATCTCCGGCCCGCGGAGGCGTTCACTCCTCGACCGGCCCGTCTGGGCGGGGCCGCGTCCCCGACGCAGCAGGTTCCGGGTGGGGAGGCCGAGCGTGCGCCCCACCACCCCGGCGATGACCCTCCCCTGGTCGAACCCCCGCTCCCGGCGTCGCTTTTCGGTGGTGGGGGCCCAGGTCACGAGCCCGAGGTCCCCGTGCACTCCAGCCGGCACCATGCGCGCCGCCCAGCGCGCCAGTTCCACCAGACCGGTCCGAGCGTTGTGGTACTTGGCCTCGGTGATGAATCTCGAGGAGCGCTCGTCGTAGCTGGTGAGCGCCGTGAGGCTGCGGAGTCCGGCGGGGACGGGGAGCTCGGGACTCTCGGAAAGGGTGGCGAGGCAGTTCCGGCATGGCGACACCGGGGGTTGCCCGCACCGGGCGCAGGGGACGGGCAGCAGGAGATCGAGCAGTCGCACCGGCCGAGGGTAGGGACCACCCCCGGCCCGACGACAGGGCGATCAGGACCTAGTGCATCAGCATCGGGGGTGTGCCGTCATCGAGGATCGAGCGCATGCGCTGGGTGACGGCGGCCGGCGTGTCCTCATGGGTGATGATCCAGAACCGGTTCACCTTCACGGCCTCGGCCACCTTGTCGGCGACATCGGCGGGATCGATCCCCTTGGAGATGAAGGTCTCGATGACCTCGGCGATCGCTGACGCGTCCTCGGGCGGGCCGCCAGGATGGTTGCGGGCCGAGTTGGCGATGTTGGTCTTCACCCACGAGGGGCACAGCACCGAGACATGGACACCGGGATGGGCCATGGCGAGCTCGTTGAAGAGGGTCTCCGAGAGCGCCACCACGCCGTACTTGGACACGTTGTAGGCACCCATGAACGGTGCGGCGAAGAGGCCGGCCACCGAGGCGGTGTTGACGATATGACCCTCGCCCTGTTCGGTGAGCAGCGGCAGGAAGACCCGCACCCCGTGGATGACACCCCACAGGTTCACGCCGATGACCCATTCCCAGTCGGTGAGGTCGAGCTCGGTCATGGCGCCGCCCCCGCCGACCCCGGCGTTGTTGCACACGAGGTGCACGGCGCCGAATGCCTCCAACGCGACATCGCGGAGCGCCTCGACCTGCTCACCCTTCGAGACATCGCACAGCGTGGACACGACAGTGGTTCCCGCGGGCAGGCCGGCCACCGCTGCGGCCAGCGCATCGGGCTCCACATCGGAGAGCACGAGCTTCATGCCCTCGGCGGCGAACCGATGCGCCATGGCGAGGCCGATGCCGCTGGCGGCACCGGTGATGACTGCGACGCGACCGTCGAGGTTCTCCATCATGGACTCCTTGTCGTGGTCCCCGTTCGGGGGTGTGGTGTCAGTACCGGTAGTGGTCGGACTTGAACGGCCCGGTGGCGGGCAGACCGAGATAGGACGCCTGATCCTCGGTGAGACGGGTGAGGCGGACGCCGAGCGCATCGAGATGGAGCGAGGCGACCTTCTCGTCGAGATGCTTCGGGAGCGTGTACACCCGGTTCTCGTAGAAGTCGCGATGGGTGAACAGTTCGATCTGGGCGATGACCTGGTTCGAGAAGCTGTTCGACATCACGAAGCTGGGATGCCCCGTGGCGCAGCCGAGGTTCATGAGACGTCCCTCGGCCAGCACGATCACCGAATGACCATCGGGGAAGACGTACTCGTCGACCTGCGGCTTGATGTTGACCTTCTGCACATCACTCATCTTCTTGAGTCCGGCCATGTCGATCTCGTTGTCGAAATGCCCGATGTTGCTCACGATGGCCTGATGCTTCATGCGGGCCATGTGCTCGGCGGTGATGACGTTGAAGTTGCCGGTGGCGGTGACGTAGATGTCGACCTGATCGAGGACATCCTCGATGCGGGCCACCTGGTAGCCCTCCATCGCCGCCTGGAGGGCGCAGATGGGGTCGATCTCCGTGACGATGACACGAGCACCCTGGCCACGCAGCGAGGCCGCGCAGCCCTTGCCGACATCGCCATAGCCGCACACGAGGGCCACCTTGCCGCCGATCATCACGTCGGTGGCGCGGTTGAGACCGTCGATGAGGCTGTGCCGGCAGCCGTAGAGGTTGTCGAACTTGGACTTGGTGACCGAGTCGTTCACGTTGATGGCCGGGAACATGAGACTGCCGGCCTCCTGCATCTGGTAGAGGCGGTGCACGCCGGTGGTGGTCTCCTCGGTGACACCGGTGATGCCGGAGGAGATGCCGTGCCACAGCTGCGGTTCGGCCGCCACGGTGCGACGCAGCACCTCGAGCACCACACCCCATTCCTCGGAGTCGTCCTCGGTGGAGTCGGGCACGATGCCGGTGCGCTCGAACTCGACACCCTTGTGCACGAGCATCGTGGCGTCGCCACCGTCGTCGAGGATCATGTTGGGTCCACCGCCGTCGGGCCAGCGCAGCACCTGCTCGGTGCACCACCAGTACTCCTCGAGGGTCTCGCCCTTCCACGCGTACACCGGCACACCCTTCGGTCGGTCGAGGGTCCCCTCGGGGCCGACCACCACTGCGGCGGCGGCGTGATCCTGGGTGGAGAAGATGTTGCAGCTGGCCCAGCGGACCTCGGCGCCGAGGATGACGAGCGTCTCGATCAGCACGGCGGTCTGGATGGTCATGTGGAGCGAGCCGGTGATGCGGGCGCCGGCGAGGGGCTGGGAATCGAAGAACTCGGCGCGCAGCGCCATCAGACCGGGCATCTCGTGCTCGGCGAGTTGGATCTCCTTGCGCCCGAACGAGGCGAGTTCGAGATCGGCGACACGGAAGTCGATACCGGTGTCGGAGAGCGTGGGGGTCAGCGTCATTGGAGGGTCCTGTGCATACGAGGGGAAGCGCTCCGCGGGTGCGGAGACGCTGGTGGAGCGGGGCTGGGGCCCTCTGACCCGATCGAACAGCCGCCGCCGAGTGTAGACGGGTCAGACGGAACGGACGCGTGCCTCGAGCTCGTCGAGGATGGGCACCGGTCCGGGATCGAGACCCTGCTCGGCTGAGGCATGGAGGGACACGAAATCGCCGATGAGGATGAGGTCGAGGAGCTGGGCGAGCATGCCGTCGCCCCGGGCCTGCACCCCGTGGATGGCACCGACCACCTCATCGAGGATGTCGTCGATGACATCGAGACGACGCGAGGTCTGCGGATGCTCGAAGTCGTGACGGAGCAGGAACAGCTGGAAGACCTGTCGGGTGACATCGCCATCCTGCCCCCAGCCGCACACCTCGTCGTGGGTCAGCCCTGGCACCTGGTTGGCGAACGCAGCCACCTTCGCGTTGTGGTTGAACTGGGTCTTCCACCGCTGGGCCGCGGTGCCGCCAGGACCGTCACCGCCGTAGATGATCGGGAAGGCTCGACCGAGACGGCGGGCCATGCGTCGGGCCTCGTTGTGCTCGGTGATCAGCGAATCCCGACGTCGGGAGACCTGCTCGATCGAGCTGTGCAGGAGCTGGTCGGCGCCGGGGAGGAGCTCCGTCGCCCCGAGGGTGAGCAGCGCCGGCACCAGCAGCGACCCCAGCGCGGCTCGCTGGACCGGGGCCTCGGGCACGGCCGGCAGATGGATGAGTCCGTGGTCGACGGCGAACCGGGAGAGGGCTCCTCCTCCGCTGATGCAGATCGGCGCAGCGCCGAGTGCGAGCGCCGCTGCCGTGGCATCGAGAGTCTCCTCGTCATCGCCGCTCGCCGAGATCGCCAGCACGAGCGTGGGGGCGGAGATGGCGTTCGGTGCCCCGTAGCCCTCGTGGGTCAGGATCGGGACGGCCATGATGGGCCGACCGATCTCTCGCAGGATCGAACCGGCCTGCGCGCCGGTGCCGCTGGCGAGCACCACGACATCACTGACCCCGGGGCCTGCGGGCAGTGGTGCCGAGTCGATGGCCGCACCGGCTGCGGCGGCGGCCACCTCGAGCTGTTCCGGGAACGCCGCCACGGCATCGAACATGCCGACGGTGTCGAGGATCATGGTCAGGCCTCGAAGGTCGGCGCGATGCCCTCGTCGGCGATCCTGGCCATCAGCCGGTCGTGTTCGGCGTCGTCGACGATCGTGGCCTCATCGGGCAGCATGATCGGGATGTCGGCACGGACGTCGTAGCGGCGCTTCAGGCGGGGGTTGTAGAGGAGGTCCTCATCGGCCACATAGTGGAGCGGACCCTTGTCGACGGGGCACGCAAGGATCGCGAGGAGTTGCGGATCGAGGGACATGGTTCTCCTTCAGTTGCGGATCACTGCGACGCAGCGATCTCGGCGATCAGCGCACGGATCTCGTCCACATGCTTCGAGCAGAGCTCGGGAGTGGCCGCTTCGAGATTCAGGCGCAGCAGCGGCTCGGTGTTCGAGGGACGGAGGTTGAACCACCACGGATCGGCGGGATCAGCGGCGTCGCCCTCGGTGAGATCGACGGTGAGGCCATCGAGATGGTCGAGGCGGGCGTGGGCGAACAGCGCGCCGAATCGCTCGATCACGCCGAGCGGATCGGGGACCTTGGTGTTGATCTCGCCGGAATCGCTGTAGCGCTCATAGGGCACGCGAAGCTCGGAGAGCGGGCGGCCGGACACCGAGACGAGTTCGAGCACGACCATCGCCGCGATGATCCCGCTGTCGGCCCGGAAGTTGTCGCGGAAGTAGTAGTGACCGGAATGCTCACCGCCGAAACAGGCGCCGGTGTCGGCCATGACCTGCTTGATGAACGAGTGGCCCACACGGGTGCGCACCGGGGTGCCGCCCGCCTCGATGATGACCTCGGGCACCGCCCGCGAACAGATCAGGTTGTGCAGCACGATCTGGCCGGGGTTCTTCTTGAGCATGACGTCGGCGACGATCGCCGTGGTCAACGAGCCCGACACGAGCTGCCCCTTGTCGTCGACGAGGAACACCCGATCGGCGTCGCCGTCGAATGCGAGACCGACATCGGCGCCGGTGGCGCGGACACGGGCCTGCAGATCGACGAGGTTCTCCGGCTGGATGGGATCAGCGGGATGGTTCGGGAAGGTGCCGTCCAGTTCGCCGTAGAGGACGTCGAGTTCGAACGGCAGCCCGGAGAACACGGCGGGAGCGGTGAGGCCCCCCATGCCGTTGGCGGTGTCGGCGACGACGCGCAGCGGGCGCAGCGCACCGAGATCGACGAAGGAATGCACGTGATTGACGAACGCGGCGAGCGCGTCGTCGCGTCGGGTGATCGAGCCGGTGGACGGAGCCGGGTCGAGACCGGAGGCGGTGGCCGCCTTGATCTCCCGCAGACCGGTCTCCTCGCCGATGGGACGGGCGCCGGAGAGGCACAGTTTCAGACCGTTGTACTGGGCCGGGTTGTGCGAGGCCGTGATCATGGCGCCGGGTCGATCGAAGTGTCCGGCGGCGAAGAACAGCAGATCGGTCGAGGCCAGCCCGAGATGGACGACATCGACACCCTGGGCGACAGCTCCTGCGGCGAAGGCGTCGGCGAAGGCGGGACCGGATGGACGCATGTCGTGGGCGATGAGGATCTCGGTGGCACCGGAGGTGTCGGCGACGAATCGGGCGAACGCCGCACCGATCCGTTCGACGAGTTCGGCGTCGAGCTGGTCGGGGACGGTTCCTCGGATGTCGTAGGCCTTGAAGATGGCGTCGAGGGCTGTCATATCGGGGGCTGACATGGGGCCTGACCCTAGTGGACCGCTCCGGGGGCCCCTTCGCCCGGGGAACCACGGGCGGGGGTCCGGGAAGGCGAGCGGACCGGCCCGCCACAGCAGGACGAGCCCCACGAGGCCGAGCAGCGTGATGATCCAGCTGAGATACTCGACGGAGGTCTCGCCGTAATGGAGGGTCACGTGCTCCGATGTGGGGACCACGACCATGAGGTTCGGTGCAACCCTCCACGGCCCGTCGGCTCCGCTGGCGCTCCAGTTCGGGAAGTACGAGGCCTTCACGTACACCGGCACGCCGACCCGACTCACCGAGAACGAGATCCGATCGGTGTCGGTGGAGATGTCGGTGATGCCGACGGGTTCGACGGGAACGGCGTCGGGCTGCTCACCCGGCGCGATCCGCTGCCATGACGCCGGCCCGCCGGCCGCCAGCGGGACCTTCCACTGCAGCGGTGCCTCGTACCAGGGCAGCACGGCATCGAGCCATGCCGTGGGACTCGACACGCCGGTGAGCACCGCGGGCTCGTTCTGCAGCGGCGTGACCAGTTCGCTGTCGGCCACCTCGAACACCACCCAGGGACCCGAGCTCGCGACCTCGGTGAGCGAACGGTTGCTGCGGGCGAAGTCGATCATCGAGGTGGAGATCGCCATGTAGTACCGGACCCCGAGCAGCTGCAGATGCTGGACCCCGAGGTCGAACTCGGAGCGGGTGGGTGCGCCGGGCACGTAGGGCAGACCCCGCTGGGGATTCGACGGTGCGGCGGACAGCTCATCGGCGTCGAGCCAGTGGTACGGCGCCGTGGCCGAGGACTCGAAGTAGAGCCCCTCCATCGAACCGATGCAGCCGTCGGTCCAGAACGGCAGCAGCATGAGTGCCATCGGGGTTCCGTAGCGATCGTGCTGCTCCTCGTACTCCCACATGGCCCGGCCGCAGCCGTTCGTCCGCCCGAGATCGGACATGGTGGAGACGATGTCGTGGTACTCGGGGTACGCGGGCTTGCCCTCGTACCCGGTGAAGTTCCACCGGGCCCATCCCGGCACGAAGCTGGAGTCGGTGGTCGAGAGGAACAGCCAGTGGTAGGCGCCGTCGGAACCGGGGCCGCCCAACGAGATGTCGATCGGTCCGATCGAGATCCGTTCGGGCATGGCGCGCAGCGGCATCGCCAGCGCCACAAGGGCCACGAGCGAGGCACCGATGGCGGTGATGACGGTGACGGAACGCCGGGGCTGCTCGGGGTCGCGGGCGAGCACCGTGGCCAGTGCCCGACCGAGTTCGGCCACTCCGACCGCGGCGAGCAGGTAGAGCGACAGGTACCAGAAGGGCAGGATCCGGGCGTTCCAGATCCGCCCCTGGGGCATGAGCACGAACGCCGCTGCCGAGACCGCCGCCATGCAGGCGAGGTAGATGCCGCCCCGCCGCCGCCACACGATCGACATGAAGAGCCCGAGCAGGGCGAGCAGGGCGATGACCCCGATGGGCGGCGAGTTCACCAACTGCGGATCGAGGTGCTCGCGCTGCAGGAGCATGTTGAGGTAGTTGGTCTTCTTCTCCCACCCCATGTCGTTCATCGACGAGGTGCGCAGCGCGAACGGGAGGATCCACCAGGACATCAGCGCCACGCCCACCACGCCGCTCGCCACCAACCACCACATCCGGCGGAACCAGCCGGTGCGATAGCCGAGCGAGACGAGCAGCCACACCGCAGCGCCCACCACGGCGAACAGGAACGGCAGCACATGGCACAGGCCGGTGATGGCCAGCAGGACCGCCGCGAGCACACGGTGGCGTCCGGTCTCGAGTCCGCGCCCGACGACGCCGAGGAAGAGGATGGCGAAGGTCAGCGAGATCGAGCAGGAGAACTCGCCGGCCATGGTGGAGGCGATGTTGCCGCCGTAGATCGAGAACGACCGGTCGAAGAGGAACAACGTGGCGCCGATGGCGAACAGCGGTGGCGCCGGGAACGGGAGTCGCACGAGTCGGGCGAACGCCCAGCAGGCCACCGGCAGCGAGAGCACACCGGAGATGGCCACGAGCTTGAACGCGATGCCGTACGGGATCACGAGACTCAGCAGCGCGATCGTGAGCGACGGCAGGACCATGTAGTACTGGTAGGCGGGGAACCCGGCGAACCAGTCCGGTGCCCAGCCGGTGAGCCGGAACGACGGCAGCAGGTGGTCGCGCATGTAGGCCGGACCCCACACATGTGCGCCCATGTCGCCGCCGGCCGGGGTGCTCGACGAGAAGATGTTGGCCGGGCCGAGCTGCAGGAACACGAACACCACGCAGAAGCCGACGATGATCGCAGTGACCCAGGACTCGACGCCGCGATCGGCCTGTCGCTCGAGACCCCCGAGCAGACGCCGCCCCGCACGTCGGACCGCGGATCCCACCCGACCCGGGGGGTCGATGGCGGCGGCGAGGCCCGCCATCACGGCGTCGTCGTCAGGACCTGCCGTCGGTTGATCCGACCGCATCGACGGGACCGCTCGTTCCTCGCTCATGATCGTCCCATCGTTGCACCAGTCGGGCCGGCGACGGGGTGCACCGATCAGCCGAGCCCGAGGTTGAACACGAGTGAGGCGGCGGCGACCACGTTGAAGCCCAGATGGGCCCAGATGGAGGGACCGAGCCGGCCGAACCGCCAGCGCATCACACCGAGCACGGCACCGAAGGCGAGCAGGGCCGGGAACTGCAGCGGCTGGAGGTGCGTGGCGGCGAAGAACGCGGCTGCGGCGAGGATCGCCCACTGCGGCCGGAGGCGGCGACCGAAGATGGTCTGGGCCATGCCCCGGAAATAGATCTCCTCGGCGATCGGGGCACCGATGCCGACGATGAGGAACAGCAGGATGATCGAGATCGGCGACGAGGCCCGATCAGTGAGCTCCCGGGCCGCCGCCGAGACATCCTTCACGCCGATGATCCTCGAGAGCACGGTGTAGATCAGCGGCACGAGCAGCAGCTGACAGGCCACACCCACGGCGAGGCCGATCGGGAGGTCGATGGCCCGGAACCGCAGGCCGAGATCGGCGACCACACCCCTGCCGCGCTTCACGGCGAACCAGATCGGGATGGCACCGAGCCCGAACCAGAGCGGGAGCTGCATCAGGGCGGTGAGCCACAGCGGCGGCGGAACGGCGACATGGAGCGGCTGCTGGAGCGAGAACTGGGCTGCGGCCTGCCCGACAGCGGCGCCCACCCCGGCGGGCACCACGAAGTCGTAGGAGGTGCTGGAGGTGGCGATGACATAGGCCACCGACGAGAGCAGCTGGGCGCCGAGGAAGGTCAGGATCAGCGCACCGGCGCCGTACTTCGGCCGATCGGGATCGACGACATCGGTGGCGTCGTCGCCGGAGACGACGGCCGGAGCGGGTTTCGCCGCCATCGCCGCCTGCTTCTTGGACTGGGTCACTCGTCCCGAAACTCGCTTCTCGGTGCTCACGCAGCGAGGCTACCGGTCGGAGGTCCGCGCCGAGGACAGGCCGCAGCGGTACCGTCGGAGCCATGACTCGTTCCTGTGCCCGACCCGGCTGCGGAGACCCCGCCACTGCGACCTTCGGATACGACTACGCCGAGCGCACCGTCTTCCTGGACCCACTGGCCGAGGAGGCCCATCCGGCCAGTTACGACGTCTGCCGCCGCCACGCCGATTCGCTGAGCGTGCCCAAGGGATGGCAGATCATCGACCAGCGTCGTGCCCGTTCCTCGATCGCCGGATTCCTGACCGCTCCTTGATGGGGATTTTCGTGTCGGGCGCGTAGGCTGCCCGCCATGAGTCCCGAGAACGCAACCCCCCCATCCGGCGAGAACGGGAGCAGATCCCGGCTCGGTGGCGATGGCGGTTGGCCCCGATGGACCATCTTCGTGCTGCTCGCCGTGGTCGGCGGGGCCGTCCTGCTGCAGTTCATCGCCTCGTCGTCGACGAGCACCTCGATCAACTACGGCGACTTCATCTCGAAGCTGAGCGGCGATCAGGTCGCCGAGGCCACCTTCGACAACTCCAACGGCCATATCTCCGGCAAGCTCGACGACGGCTCGAGCTTCACCACCACCGGTCCCCTGCAGCTCTCCGATGCCGACCAGAGCCTGTTCATCGACAAGGGCGTCACCTACGACACCCCGAGCCAGAGCATCTGGGGGACCCTCATCCCGTTGCTGCTCCCCGTGCTGCTGCTCATCGGCTTCTTCATGTGGATGCAGAAGCGGGCCTCAGGCGGGATGGGCAACATCATGTCGATCGGCCGCAGTCGCGCCAAGACCTATGACGCCGAACGCCCCGCCACCACCTTCGACGATGTCGCCGGGTACGAGGGGGTCAAGACCGACGTCACGGAGGTCGTCGACTTCCTCAAGCACCCCGAGAAGTTCAGCGAGATCGGCGCCCGCATCCCGAAGGGTGTGCTGCTGGTCGGTCCCCCGGGCACCGGGAAGACCCTCATCGCCCGTGCGGTGGCCGGTGAGGCCGGCGTGCCGTTCCTGTCGGTCACCGGCTCGGACTTCATGGAGATGTTCGTGGGCGTCGGCGCCAGCCGGGTGCGCGATCTCTTCCAGAACGCCCGGAAACTCGGCCGCGCCATCATCTTCATCGACGAGATCGACTCCATCGGCCGCAAGCGCGGCGCCGGCCTCGGCGGCGGGCACGATGAGCGCGAGCAGACCCTCAACCAGATGCTCTCCGAGATGGACGGTTTCGAGGTCAGCACCGGCATCGTGATGATCGCCGCCACGAACCGCCCCGACATCCTCGATCCGGCGCTGCTGCGTCCCGGACGCTTCGACCGCCAGGTCGTGGTGCCGCTCCCCGAGCTCGATGATCGCCGCAGGATCCTCGAGGTCCATGTGAAGCACAAGCGGATCGCCCCCGATGTCGACCTCGATCTCGTGGCCCGCGGCACGCCGGGCATGAGCGGCGCCGACCTCTCCAACCTCGTGAACGAGGCGGCTCTGTTCGCCGTGCGCAGCGGCGAGAGCGAGATCCACCGTCGGAACTTCGAGGAGGCCCGCGACCGCATCCTCATGGGTCAGCGTCGTGAGTCGATGGCGCTGTCCGATCTCGAGAAGGAGGCGATCGCCTACCACGAGGCCGGGCACGCCGTGTGTGCAGCGGTGCTGCCCACCGCCGATCCCCTCCACAAGGTCACGATCATCCCGTCCGGCATGGCGCTCGGCGTCACGATGCAGCTGCCCACCGAGGAGCGCCACATCTACCGGCAGGACTACATCGAGGACTCCCTGGTCGTGCGCATGGGCGGACGCATCGCCGAATCACTCGTGTTCGACGTGGTGTCCACCGGGGCCAACAACGACCTCGTCGGCGCCACCGAGCTCGCCCGCAAGATGGTGCGTGAATGGGGCATGAGCAACCGGGTCGGACCCATGGCGTGGGGTCAGCAGGGTCAGGTGTTCCTCGGCGAGGATCTCATGCACTCCCGCGACTACTCCGACGACACCGCCCGGGTGATCGACGAGGAGGTCGAGCGCATCCTGCGCGAGGCCCAGGATCGCTGCCGCGAACTGCTCACCGAGAACCGCAACGGCCTCGATCTCGTGGCACGGGCGCTGCTCGAGCACGAGACCATCGACGGCGGCGAGGTCACCCGTCTGCTGGAGCTCGCCCAGCCCGGTTCCACCTCGGCCAACCCCAACCGTGCGGCGGCCACCAGCGCTCCCTCACTCGGCGAGCCGATCGACGTCGGTTCCCTGCCCCATACCGATCACACCGAACTCTGATCCCGCCGAGCTGATCACACCGCCGGGGCTGTGCCCTCAGTCGTGGTGGTCGTGACAGGACTCCGGTGTGGAGCCGGGATCACGGGCCTCGGCCACCGCGGCCCACAGGTCCGTGGCGGTCACCGGACCGAGGAAGTGTCGGGCGACGACACCGTCGGCACCGGCGATGAGCACGAGCGGCACGGCGTCGATCCCGTAGCGACGGTGCAGGTCGGCATCGGCTGACACCTCCAACTCCTGGACCTCGACCACGGCACTGCGCAGTGCATCGGCCTTCATGGCCACATCCGAGCAGGCGTCACAGGTGGCCGAGGTGAACACGGCGACCAGCCAGGGAGCCTCCGGGGACCGGAAGTCGCGTCGATCGAGCTGGGCCGGGATGTTCCATTCCGTTCCCGTCGGCGGGGACGGGCGTCGGCGCTGGAGCAGGATCGCCACCCCCACGGCGATCACGATGAGCACGGCGGCGATGATGAGTCGTTCCATGGGGTCCTTCGCGCTCAGCGGATGGTGGTGGTGGTGGCCGCACCCGCCGCGGCAGTGGTGCTCGTGCTCGCCGTGGTGGTCGGAGCCGGTTCGGAGGAGGTCGTGACATCCGGTGGCAGCAGGGTGTTGTCGAGCGATGCGACCTGCGGCGGTGCCGGATCGGTGACCAGGGCGATCGAGGTGATGAGCGGGATGTCTGTGGGTGTGAGCAGGTCGATCGGGGAACCAGACACCATCAGTTGACCCACCACCACCGGCTGGTCGGCGGAGACGGTGATCGAGGCCTCGGTGCGCGAGGCGAGTTCCTTCGAGAGGTCGATCAGTCGGCGCTCGCCGGCGGCCACGACCACATCGATGAGCGTCGGGATGTCCTTGGCGGCTCCGGCGCCATGGATCGTGACAGTGATCCGGGCATCGCCCCCGGCGTGGGGATTGGCCACGGCCAGGACCGATGAGGTCATGCCGGAAGGGTTGCCGAATGTGGCGAACCAGTCAGTGGCCGCCACCGGCAGCCCCATCGTGAGCGTGAGCCCTCCCGAATCAGCGGTGCGGACGGCACCGATGGACCGTTCGGCCACGACCCCGGAGCCGGAGGTCGAGTGCACGATCAACCAGCGCTCGGCGGTGCGGGGGATGCGGGCATCGCTCATGAGATCCACCGTGGCGGACCGTCCGGCGGGCACCGAGAGTCGATAGGGCTCGACACTGCCGACCGACGCGGCATCGTCGACCTGCACCTGCACCTCGACACTGGCGTCGACGATGCCCGGGTTGAGCACCGAGACCACCTCATGGGCCGCGCTGTCGGCCGGTGTGGCCACCGGGAAGAACCAGTCGGCAGCCGCCGCGGTGGCCCCGAGGGTGACCGCGAGCCCCTGCTCGGCTCCCTCCCGACCATCGGCGGTCTGGATCTGCTGCACGACCACGCGACCGGCCCGGGCATGCACCGAGGTGGCGACATGCTCACGCAGCGTGACCACGGCGCCGACATCCACGGCGGTGACCCGACCACCGGGCAGCACGAGCCCCTGGAACTGCTGGGGGGTGCGGGAGCCGTCCTCGGTGTCGAAGGTGATGTCGACGGTCGCCTCACCCGGGAACGGGTTGAACAGGGCGAGGATGTTGCGGGCACCGTTGCGCGTGGAACCCGATGGGAAGTACCAGTCCTGCCCCGGCGACGACGCGCACGCCCCGGCGGACCGACCGCCCGGACCCTGGAGGAGCTGCCCCACAGTGACCTCGCCACCGGTGAGCTCCACCAGCGCCGAGGCCCACAGCGCCTTCACGACATCACTCATGCGGATGGACTGGCGCGAATGGGCAGCGACGCGGATGCGGGTGGTCGCGGTGTCGCCCCGGTCGGGGAAGGCCGTGAGCTGACCGGTGATCTCCTCATCGGAACTGTTGGCGATGGAGACGGTCTGCTCGGCGAAACCGTTGGCGTCGCCGGTGGCCGAACCAGCGGCGCAGTACCAGGTGGAACCGGCCGAACCGGCCGGTTGGGCGGTGGGCAGGAGCGTGTCGGGCCGGACCGAGGCGGTCGAGGAGGGCTCGCGGGTGCGATCGAGGACCACCCCGCCGATGAGCACGATGAGGACGAGCAGGATCATCGGGAGCCGACGGACGCGGGTCATCGCTCCTCCCCCGTCAGCGTGGCGGCTTCATCGACCCGGACCCGCACCCGCAGCAGGTGGGCGATGACCAGCGCCCACACGAGCACCTGCCCGAGCAGCATCAACCAGCGGGTGATCGGCGTGTCGAAGCTGAGGGTGGCCTCGCCTGAGTTCGTGCTGCGGAAGCTGCTCGCCCAGCCGAGGGCATCGGACCGTTCGAGCGAGCTGCCGTTCTGACGCAGCGTCCAGGCGGCACCACCCGACTGGGACAGGAAGATCGTGGATCCATCGGCGTCGACGGATCCGCTCCAACCGCTGAACCCATCGGGTGTGGGGAGGACCTCAGGAGCACCGGACACCTGCGGGAGGAGACGGTCGGCGATCTGGTCCCCGCCATCGGGGATGCGGACATCAGCAGGAAGCAGGGCCCGTTCCGGACCCCATGCGGCGTTGCGATACACCCGCAGCCCGGGGTTCACCGTGACCGAATCCAGATCCAGCTGGGCATCGAGCATGGCCAGCAGTGCAGCGGGGGCATAGGTCGTGTTCAGGGCATAGGGCTCGGGCGCCGTGGCCAGCGGGACCACGATGTACCGGACGGCCATGGGGGCGACGAGTGCGCCGAGGCGGGCGGTGCCCCCGGTGCCGGCGACCTCGAGGGACGAGGCGAGGGAACGGAGCCCGGCGTCGGCCGGACCGGCCCACTGCTCGGCCACCGACGGCATCCCGTCGGAGGAGGTGGCGAAGCTGAGCGACCGTCCGGGTCCGAGATCGTCGACCCCGGGGAGCGACAGGTTCCAGCCGGCGAGCGGAAGCACCCCGGCATCGCCCAACCACAGCACCCGGAAGGAGCTCTGCGCCGCCTGATCGTCGAGGAACGAGAGACTCTGGGTGAAATCCCCGCGCGGCATATGCCATCGGCCGGAGAAGCCTGCGCCCAGCGCCGGCAGCCCCGCCAGCACGAACGCGAACGCAGCCGCCACGGAGGCGAGCTGGCGCCATCCGAAGTGGTAATCGGGGAGATCGACCTCGAAGGCCGCCACCCCGAGACCCACGGCGAGGGCCAGCCCCACCGCCGCCGGCACCAGCAGCAACGACACCGACGGGAGCGATCCGGTGATCCAGCCCTGCCCCAGCGCCCACGCTCCGGCCATCCCAGCGAGGACCAGTGCCCAGCAGCGCACCGCCCAGGCCAGACGCCAGGACCGACCGATGAGCAGCGGGAGCGATCCGGCCACGAGCAGGGCCCAGCCGAGGAGCCCAGGTCCGCCCGGACCGATGACGAACCGGGTGATCGTCGAGACGGTGCTCGGGACGCCCAGCGTGGATGCGGAACCGAGCAGGGAACGGAGATCGGTGATCGCCGAGAGGCTCCACGGGAGCTGCATGGCGAAGGCGAGGATGGCGGCGCCGAAGCCGGTGAGCAGGACGCGCCATGCACTGCGGAACTGGCCGGCGAGCAGTCCGCCGAGCACGAGCACGACCGAGCACGCGGCGACCACGACGAGGAACGCCGGGGCGATGGTGGCGCTGAGTGCGGACACCAGGGCGATCGCGGCGATGCGGTGCGTGAGGGGCCGTCGATGCACCCCGGGGCCGGCCGGACCATCCACCGTGCCGAACGGGGCGAGGCCCGAGGCCCCGAAAAGCTGCGACAGCACGATCGGCATGGCGGCGTAGGCCACGAGCCCGGGCCAGTCGCCGCGGGCCAGCGAGGACCCGGCGATGGGGATCATCAGATAGGCCACGGTGGCGACGACCCGGCCACGACGGGACCCGATCGGATGGGTGAGCCGCCACATGGTGACGACCCCCAGCGGCAGCATCCCGAGGATCAGGACATGACGCAACTGACCCACGGCACCGAACATCACGGTTCCGAGCAGGGCGAAGAGCCCGAACCCGGTGGACGCCGGAGCGGTCGAACCCACACCGATGCTCTGATAGCCGCTGACCCAACGCGAGAACATGTCGCCCACACCGAGCATCCTCGGCATGTCGCCGATGGCGGGGATCGTGCCGAACAGCAGCTCGCGGCTGCCGATGAGCAGGTAGAGCACGATGAGGATCCAGGCGGTGAGCGTGAGTGATCCGCGGCTGGCCCGGAGGTTCGACACGAAATCCCATTGGGCGTCGTCGCCGTCGGAGCGTCCGAACTGGGCTCGCAGGAACGCCGCGAGGCGGAGATTGCCGCGACGCTGGAAGGCCCGGACCTCGCCGTCGTCGACCTGTCGGACACTGCGCATCCGCGCCCGGAGACGACGGGCGCTGGCGGCATGGGAGATGTTCCACATCCATGCGGAGGTGATGTCGCGGGCATGGCGGAACCGGCCGAACAGCAGCGACTGCAGCACCTCGAGCAGCGCATAGACGGCCGCCATCGGGGTGGTGCGCAGCCGCGTGGGCAGCGAGGAGGCCACCGTGCGGACCCGGAGCCGATGGCGGGCCTGCAGACGCCGCCGATCGTCGACCGGCCGGCGCTCGCCGAGCGCCTCGAGATGGGCCACCCGTGCTTCGGGTGCGGCGATGACCCGGGCGCCGGCGACATGCGCCCGCCAGCCGAGATCCAGGTCCTCACCGTGGAAGGTGATCTCCGGGTCGTACCCACCGAGCGCCTCGAAGAGATCGGCCCGCACGAGCGTGACCGCACCCTGCACGTAGAAGACATCCCGGACGGAGTCGAACTGCTCCTGATCGAGATCGCCGCGCTCCACATAGGGCGCCGGCTGGCCGTAGCGGTCGGCGCCCATCCCGACCGAGAGGAGTCGGGTGGGATCGGCCCAGTCGACGACCTTCGGTCCGACGACGCCGGCATTCGATCGGTAGGCCTCCTCGACGAGCACCCGGACGACCGACGGTTCGAGGCGGACATCGTCATGGCACAGCAGCAGGAACGAGGCTCCCTGCACGGCCTGCAGCGCCTCGTTGGCCGCCGTGGCGAACCCCGGATTGGTGTCGAGCCGGCGCAGATGGGCCTCCGGCAGCACCGCGGCGAGACGATCACGCAGTTCCGCCGGTTCCGGACTGGCGGCGTCGACGACGAGGACCGAGAGGTTGGGATAGTCCTGACCGGCGATGCTGGCGAGGGTCTCGTCGAACCACCAGCCCGGGTCATGGGTGACCATGACCACCACGACCGGGGGGGCGACGGGTTCGATGGCGGGTTCCTCAGCAGTCACGACGGTCACCGAGGCTAGCCCTCGTACCGACGGATCAGGGCCACCCCCGTCTACGCTCTCGGCATGGCTGCAGACCCCCTCGACGACCTCGCCAAGGCGTCACGCGACCTCGCCCACATCACCATCGGACTCGGCGTGCTGACCTTCCAGAAGGTCCAGGTGCAGCGTCGTTCCATCGAGCGAGCGTTCGCCGCACAGCAGTCCGAGGGCGCCGGCACCGCACCGGGCGTCCCGACCGAACTGCTGCGTCGCTCGCTGCACCGCCTCCGCGACTGCCGCTGATCGTGCGCGTCGCCTTCGATGCGACCTCGCTGCTCGGTCACCGCACCGGGATCGGCGTCTGCACCGATCAGATCCTGCGCCGACTGCCCCGTCCCGACGTGGAGGTCACGGCGTTCGCGGTCTCGGCCCGCGGCGCTCGCTCGCTCGGCGCAGCGCTGCCCCCCGGTGTCGAGGTGGTGCGACGTCCGATGGCGGCCCGGCCACTCCGGGCTGCGTGGCGTCGCAGTGATCACCCCGCGCTCGAGAACTGGACCGGACGGTTCGAGGTGGTGCACGGACCCAACTTCGTGGTGCCCCCGAGTCGCCGTGCCGCCGAGGTCGTCACGGTGCACGATCTCACCTGCATCCGGTTCCCCGAGCTGTGCACCGCCGACACTCTCGAGAT
>CANFHM010000015.1 GCA_947446975.1 Microthrixaceae bacterium | reverse complement strand
TACGGCTGTCGCAGGTGTGCACGTCCGTACCCATCAGCAAGATCGAGGTTCCAATGTCACGTCCGATGTCTCTGCGCCACAGGGCGCTCGCACTGCTCACCGCCGGCGCGATCGCCGGCTCGCTCGTCGTCGTCGCACCTGCGATCGCATCCGCCACCCCGCCCGCCTCCGATCGGTTCAGCTGCGCCGGTGGCGACTACTTCCGGGTCGAGGACGGCACGCTCACCCAGGCCAGCGACCCCAACGGCACCTGGACCACGCTGCGCGCCCCCGCCAACGTCGCCAACGCCATCGGCTACCGGGCCTCGGACCGCTACATCTACGGCATGAAGCCCAACAGCAACAACATCTGGAAGGTCACGACCTCGTCGACCACGGATCTGGGTGCCGTCACCGGCCTGCCCACAGACACCTACAACGTCGGCGGCGTCGATCAGGCCACCGGGAAGTTCTACGTGTCGGCGTCACAGTCCTCGCTCTACGAGGTGGACATCGAGGCGCTGACCGCCACGGCGGTCACCTTCAACTCCGCGGACTTCAAGCTCGGTCAGGATGTCGTGATCGTGGATGGCTGGGCCTGGTCGGTGCGCGGCACCAATGTGTACGGCCTCGATCTCGCCGACACCACCCAGACCAGGTCGTACTCGTTCGACGGGAGCTATCTGCAGAGCGGAACGATCGGCGGCGCCATGTGGTTCGAGGAGGCCGATTCGTCGCTGCTGATGGAGATCCGCGGCACCGGTGTGGGTGTGAAGTTCGTCGGTGTCGGCGGTGCGTCGATCACCACCTCCAACGTGCCGTTCTCGGCACCGGGTACCGGCACCATCGATGGAGCCTCGTGTCGCACCACGAGGCTCACCGTCACCCCTGATGGGCAGTCGAGGGTCTACGGCGACCCGGTGCCCACCTATGGCTCCACGGTCACCGGCTTCATCCTCGGTGAGGATGCCACCACGGCAGCTGGCTACTCGGCCCCCAACTGCACGAGCTCCTACACGAGCACCACCCCGGTGGCCTCCTCGCCGCTCACCATCTCCTGCAGCGGCGGATCGGCCTCGGACTACTCCTTCGACACCTCGGCGACCGCCCAGCTCACCATCACCTTCTCGCCGGACAGCTTGCCGTGCGCCTCGGCCCGTTTCGTGCGGATCGTCGCTCGTGAACTGGCGGTCAGCAACTCGCTGTCGGGAACGTGGAACTTCGTCCGGAGCACCAAGCCCGTCTCCAACGCGATCGCCCACCGGGCCGCCGATCAGTTCCTCTACGGATTCCCGTTCAACTCGAACCACCTCCTCAAGATCGGCGTCACCGGCACCACTGATCTCGGTGCCGTCACCAACCTCCCCGTGCAGCAGTACATCGGTGCCGATTTCGATCCGGCCACCGGACTGCTCTACGTGGTGAGCAAGTCGGGTTCGGTCCACAAGGTCGACCTCTCCACCATGACCGCCACGACGTTCACCATGACCGCCAGTGCCGGCAGGGTACGAGCAGGCCAGGACATCGCCATCGTCGACGGGTACCTGTGGTCGGCAGCGGTCGGATTCATCCTCAAGGCGGATCTCGCCACCGGTCAGATCACGAAGTACTTCGGCTGGACACATGGCGCCATCGGCGCCATGTGGGTCAACGCTGACAACACCGTGAGTGCCATGCTCCGATCCAACGCCAAGGTCTACCGGCTCGCCGATCCTGCGTCGACGAGCTCCCTGGTGGCTTCGCCTCTCATCCTGAGCGGGCAGATCGACGGCGCTACCTGCCGCTGATCCAGCTCCGGCATCACGACTGATGAGGAGGCCCCCGCTGCGGCGGGGGCCTCCTCGCGTCCGGTCCCGCCTGTCCGATCCGCGGGCTGCGCCGGTAGCCTCATGCCGTTCCCGGCGACCTGCGGGCTCCCGGTTCCGAACCCCCCCCAAGGACTCCCCCCATCATGTCGAACCTCCTCTACCGCGTCGGGCGCGCCTGCACCCGGCATCGCTGGCGCGTGCTCATCTCCTGGCTGATCCTCGTCGTGGCGGTGGTGGCCATCGGCAGGATCGCCGGCGGCACCTTCACCGACCGGATCGAGATTCCCGGCACCGAGTCGCAGCGCACGATCGATCTGCTGCAGAGCACCTTCCCCTCCCAGGCGGGGGGCTCGGCCCAGGTCGTGCTGCATCCGACCACCGGCACGCTCTCCGATGAGCCGGCGGCCAGCGCGATCCGCGCCTCGCTGGAGCGTCTGGCCACAGTGGATCATGTGGTGGCGCCGGCACCGGCGGCCACCCTGCAGCGCTCCGCCGATGACACCATCGCCCTGGCCACGGTCCGGTTCGACACCGAGGCCCGCGATCTCCCGTCCCGCACGTATGACGACATCAAGGCGGCGATGGCGCCGGCCCGGGACGCAGGGGTCCAGGTCGAGTACGGCGGCGAGCTGCCCCAGCATGTGGAGCGTCCGTCGGCGAGCGGTTCGGAGGCGGTCGGCCTGCTCGCCGCCATGGTGATCCTGCTGTTCGCGTTCGGTTCGGTGATCGCCATGGGTCTCCCGATCGGGACCGCGCTGTTCGGTCTCGGGTTCGGGATCGCCGTCATCACCCTGCTCTCGGCGTTCATGGACATCCCGTCGAGCGCTGAGGCGATGGCCACGATGATCGGTCTCGGTGTGGGCATCGACTACGCCCTGTTCATCATCACCCGGCATCGGGCCGGGCTCCACCGGGGCCTCACCGTTGAGGATGCCTCCGCCCGCGCCATCGCCACCGCCGGCCAGGCCGTGGTCATCGCCGGTGGCACGGTCGTGATCGCCATCTGTGGACTCTCGGTGGCCGGTATCCCGATCGTGACGCTGATGGGAGTGGGTGCGGCGATCGTGGTGGCGGTCATGGTGATCGCCTCGCTCACGCTGCTGCCGGCGCTCATGGGCTTCGCCGGTCACAACATCGATCGGTTCGGCATCCCGGGGATGCGGCGGGTGAGTGAATCGCGCACCCGCACCGCTGACGGCTCGTATCACGGGTGGGCCCGATGGGCCCATCACGTGTCCAACCATCCGGTGCGGTACCTGCTGCTCGGACTCGCCGCCGTCCTGCTCATGGCGGCCCCCCTGCTCGATCTCCGACTCGGCCAGACCGATGCCAGTCAGAACCCCACAAGCTCCACCCTCCGGCGCAGCTACGACCTGCTCGCCACCGGATTCGGCCCCGGGTTCAACGGTCCCCTCATCGTGGCGGTGGATCTCCGCGACACCGAACTCTCGCCCGATGTGGTGGTGTCCCGCATCGTCGACGGCGTGAGTGCCGATCCCGGTGTGGCCCAGGTGTCACGGGCCGTGGTCGGACCGGATGGGAGGGCTGCAGTCATCCAGATCGAGCCGCGCAGCGCCCCCCAGGACGCCGCCACCACCGACCTCGTCACCCGTCTGCGCACCACGGTGCTGCCGAAGCTCACCGATGGCACCGCAGCGGTGGCGACGGTGGGCGGTCAGACGGCGTTGTTCATCGACCTCGGCGGTCGGGTGGCCGATCGTCTGCCGTTCTTCATCGGCTGTGTGGTCGGACTCTCGTTCATCCTGCTCATGCTGGTGTTCCGCTCGATCCTCGTGCCGCTCAAGGCGGCGATAATGAACCTGCTCTCCATCGGCGCCGCCTACGGCGTGATCGTGGCGGTGTTCGAGTGGGGTTGGGGGGCATCGCTGTTCGGCGTGCACCAGTCGCTCCCCATCGTGAGCTTCATCCCCATGTTCATGTTCGCCATCCTGTTCGGGCTCTCCATGGACTATGAGGTCTTCATCCTCAGTCGCATCCGCGAGGAGTACAACCACACCGGCGACAACACCGAGTCGGTGATCGTGGGCATCACCAGCACCGCCCGTGTGATCACCTCGGCAGCGCTCATCATGATCTCGGTCTTCATCAGCTTCGTGTTCGGCGGTGAGCCCACGATCAAGATGATGGGCCTCGGTCTCAGCACGGCGGTGTTCGTCGACGCCACGATCGTGCGCATGGTGCTCGTGCCCTCGTCGATGCGGCTGCTCGGCGATGCCAACTGGTGGCTGCCGGCCTGGCTGGACCGACTGCTGCCCGATCTCGACATCGAGGGCGAGAGTCGACTGCCCACCGAAGAGCGAGAACCGGTGCCGGTGCGCTGAACCGACCGAGCACCGACCCAGCACCGAAGCGGGCCGCGGCCCCGGTGGGCGCGATCAGGTCTCGACCGGCTCCGGCTCCGTCGGGGCTCGTTCGGGGAGCCGCCCGGTGAAGAAGAGAGCGACCATGGCGAGCAGGGCCAGTGCGCCGAGTGCGGCGTCGAGCCCATCGATCCGGGCCCGGCGGTTCTCCGAGACCACGGCATCAGTGGTGGCCCGAGGGGCCCCGGCGTCGTCCATGGCGGTGCGCAGCTGCGCATCCGAGATGAACGGTGCGCCCGAGGCGAGGGTGACCGTCGCCGTCTCCTTCACCGTGGTGGGGACATCGGGGTTCTGCTGGATGCCGGTGATGAGTGAGGCGCTGAGGGCGGCGATCATGATCGATCCGGCCAGCGCCGTGCCGATCGAGGCGCCGAGGTTGGTGGCGGTGTTCTGGAGACCGCCGACCTCACCGCTCTCGCTGGTGGGCATCGACGACACCGTCACCGCTCCGAGCTGCGAGGAGAGTGCGCCCATGCCGAGTCCGACGAGCAGCAGGGGGAAGCAGACGACGGCGGCGCTGGCGTCGAGATCGATGCCGCTCATCAGGGCGATGATGCCGGCCAGCATGAGTCCGACACCGATGCGCACGATGCGGCGCGGAGATCCGGCGGGCCACAGCCGCGGCACGCCGATCGCGGCGATGAGCAGGGCGATGGAGAGCGGCATGACCCGAAGGCCGGTCTGGATGGCGGAGAGTTCGAGGACCACCGACAGGAACAACGGGATCACGAAGAACACCCCGGCCTGCAGCATGAACTGGAAGCTGAACATGGTGAGCCCGCCGGTGAGCCGGGCGTTGGCGAACATCGACGGCCGCAGCAGCGGTTCGCGCCCGCGCTCGATGAGATGGTTCTGCCACCGGAAGAACAGCCACACCACGAACCCGCCGACGAGCATCGCCCAGAAGGTGAACGAGAGACCGAGCAGTGCCGGAGCGCCGGGCTTGGGCGTGATCCAGCCCCATTCGCTGGAACGCAGCACCCCGAACACCGCCAGACCGAGGCCGAGGACCGACAGCACGGTGCCGACGAGATCGAGATGCACACGGCCGGTGGTGGGCGCATCGGCGATCCGCCGTGACAGCAGGAGGATCACGGCGACGACGGCGACCTCGCCGAAGAACACCCAGCGCCACGAGCCGTAGGTGGTGGCCGCGCCGCCCAGCAACGGGCCGACGGCGACGGCGATGGCCCCCGAGGCAGCGATGAGTCCGTAGGTGCGGGGGCGCTCGGCGGGACCGAAGTTGGCGGCCACCAGCGCCACGATGGCCGGCATGATGAGCGCGGCACCCACGCCCTCGAGGAACGACCACCCGAACAGCAGCATCGGGAGGCTCGTGGCCAGCCCGGTGACCAGTGATCCCGAGCCGTAGATGATGCATCCGATGGCGAACGCCCGCCGCCGACCGATCATCGAACCGATCTTGCCCCCGGTGATCATCAGGGTGGCCATGACCAGCGTGTACATCGTGATGGCGGTCTGGATGCCGGTGATCGAGGTGTCGACATCAGCGGCGACGGTGGCCATCGAGACGTTCATCACCGAACTGTCGAGGGTCATGAGGAACTGTGCCGCGGCGAGTGTGAGCAGCACTGCCCCGGCTGCGGTGGTCGCCGCCGATGATGATGTCGTCCGATCGGTCATCGCGACCACCTCCATCGGGCAACGTAGCGGAGCAGGGCGATGGCGGGGTTCAGTCAGTGGGGGACGTGTAGTAGCCGGCGATGTCGATGATGATGTTCGGACATCCGGCGTTGCTCATGAGTTGGATCGCCCCATCGCTGCCAAGCTTCACGATCACCATGTTGGGGATGGTCTGCGCGGCCACGAAGTTCAGGTTCGACGCGTTGGGCCGCGCCGTGCCGCTGGGCCACACCGTCACGAACCCCGATGCGCCCGGCTCGGTCACGGTGACGTTGAGCGCCACGGCGCTCACCCCACGGATCCCGGGCCGTCCGACGGCGGGGACACCGAACCGCCCGGCGATCGGGACCGTGCGCGGGTCGGATCCCACGCAGGGTGGGCTCAGGCGGGTGTCGAGCGCCCGGATCGGGGTCATGCCGACATAGCCGCCGGCACCGACCGTGCTCGGAGTCGACGCCGTGTAGTAGCCGGCGATGTCGACGATGACGTTCGGGCAGCCCTGGTTGGAGACGATGTCGATCGAGCCGTCGCGACCGACAGTGGCGGTGACCATGTTGGCGATGGTCTGTCCACGCTCGAAGTTGAGGTTCGAGGCGGTGGGGCGGGCGGCACCCCTCGGCCACACGGTGAGGAATCCGGCGGCGGAGGGTTCGGTCACCGTGACGTTCAGTGCGACCGCCGATGCGTCGGCGGGGATCCCCCGTCCGGCACCGGCCACCACGAGGGATCGGGCCACCGAACCCACACAGGGCCCGCTGATGCGGGTGTCGAGCGCCCGCAGCGGCTGGATGCCGACGAGGCCTCCGGGTGCGGCGGGGCCGGCGGTGGAGTACCCGGCGATGTCGACGATGACGTTCGGGCAGCCCTGGTTGGTGAAGAGGTCGATGGCGCCGCCGCTGCCGAGCTTCACCGTCACCATGTTGGGGATGGTCTGTCCGGCCAGGAAGTTCAGGTTCGAGGCCTCCGGGCGGGCCCGACCGGAGGGCCAGGCCACGAGGTACCCCGGTGCGCTGCCATCGGTGACGGTGACGGTGAGGGCCACGGCCACGGCGTCGGCGGGAATGCCGTTGGTGCCGCTGATGCGGAGGGTCTGGGTGCTGCCGTCCACACAGCGACCGGTCTGACGGGTGTCGAGGAGCCGCACGGGATTCACCGACACCAACCCACCGGGCGCGGTGAACATCGGCGGTGGTCCGGCGCCCACCCGAAGTGCTCCATCGGCGACGACCAGGGATGTCAGATGTGCCCGTCGCTGACCCTGACTGCTGCACAGACCGGGCGCATCACAGCTCGGGTTCGCCGGATAGTCGGTGAACGGTGCGTTCCACGAGTGGTTGATCATGCGCAGCTGGCCGCCGCTGTCGACGAACATCGATGCACCACCCCGACCGAGCTCGCTGCCGGTGTTCGGGAGCAGCGGACTGCGCGAGCTGCGGACGCACGGCCCCATCGGCCCCTCGCAGACCGCCTGGCCGGTCCGGTAGTCACCGCTGCGCCATTCGTTGGCCGAATAGGTGAGCCAGTAGGAACCGCCCTGATGCGCCATCGAGGGGTTCTCGATGCCGTGGCCCTCCCAGGTGTCCTCCTGCGGGATGCCGTTGATGAAGGTTCCCGGATCGGTGGCCAGCAGCAGACGGGGGCTGCTCAGGTACGCGAAGCTCCGGCCGTCGGGGGAGAGTCGACGGGACCAGAGCCGGGTGGGGGTCGAGCCCGGGATCCCTGCGGACTTCCAGAGGAGGTACGCACTGCCGTCGGTGTCGATGAACGGTTCCGGGTCGATGCTTCCGTCAGGGTCGGCATCGCACTGGAAGGGCGTCTCGGCGGTATCGGTGAAGGGGCCGGCCGGTGACGACGCTGTGGCCATGGAGATGCAGCGTCGGCTGCCGCCGACCTCCCAGGAGGTGAACGCCACCCAGCCGGTGCCGAACCGGGCCACGCCCGGTCCCCATTGCGCCTTGGCATCCCGGGAGATTCCCCCCTTCGACCAGCGCGGCGGCACCGGGAAGGAGTCGTTGAAGTACGGATCGGTGTTGTAGGGGTTCGGGCTGTATGCCGGCCGGGGGGTCCAGGTCACGAGATCGGTCGAGGACATCGCCGGCATGAGCGACCCGCCGGTGGACGTGGCGTACGCCCAGTAGGTGCTGCCGTCGCGCACGACGGTGGGGTCGGGGAAGTTCTGCGTGTACGGCACGCCGGGTCGGAACCATGGAGCGCCGGCGTAGGCCTCGGCGGCGGGCGCCCGGGTGGCGAGCAGTGTGCCGATGATCGCCGCCAGCACGGTGATGGCGAGCAGCGGGCGGTGTCGGTGCCGATGAGCAGTGGTCTCGGGCGCGGCGATCATCCCCTCAAATCTAGGGAGGGGAGGTGCAGCGGAAGGGGTCGCTTCGCCAGGATTTTGCCTGCGGATCAGCGACGGGCGAACGGAACGGTGAGCGTCTGATCCGTGGTGACAGGTGCGGTGGCCCGCAGGGTGCCCTCGCCGAGTTCGACGGTGGCGTCGGCGAGACCGCTGAGCGATCGGGGGACGAGCGCGGGGTCGGTCGAGTGCACGATGAACGTGAGCTGATCGGGGTTGACGGTGGGTTGATGGGGGAGCGCGAAACGGAACCCCGCCGCGGTGGGCGGGATCACCTCGCTGATGTGGAACCGGAGCACCTTCGTGCCGCCGGGGGCGATGGTGATCCCCTTCGAGAACACGCGCATCCCGCGGTCAGGTTGTTCGCCGAGTTCGACCGCCGTGCCGTCGAGCGTGGCCCCGGTGATCGGACCAGTGGTGTAGATCGAGAAGTACATGCCGTTGGTGCCGGAGGGTTCGCCGTTCTCGTTGCCGATGATGTAGGCGGGCAGTCCGGAGCCGGGGGCATCGTTGCGCAGGGCGACGGTGATGTCGGCCTCGAGACGGTTCGAGCGGGGATCGATGGTGGCGTCGATGGTGAGGTCGCGATGGAGGAAGTAGTCGATCTTGTTGGCGAACGATGCCGAGTTGCGGAAGGAGAACAGCACGGCGTCACGGGGGAGCGTGAAGCGCCGGGTGAGCCCGAGCCGATCGAGCAGGGCCTGTGCCGTGGGGTCGAAGGCCGAGAACATGATGTGTCCGTCCCGCACGGATGCGCCGAGTGCCCGGCTGACATCGCGGTAGTTGGTGCGGGGTGACTTCATCAGCTCGTCGAAGGCCTTCTGCGCCACGGCGGCGAGCTGATCGCGTCGCTGATCGGTCTGACCGGCGAACTCGAGGTACTGGCCGTGCAGCAGGTACTCGGCGGCGTTGGCGGCGGTGAGCTGCTGGCTGATCCCCGGCACGCGGATGGGTCCGGTGAGCTTGAGCAGACCGGCCAGTCCGAAGGGGTCGATGACGATCACCCCGTCGACGTGGATGCCGGTGGCGTGGGCGAAGAGCTGCTCGACCATGGCCGCATCGCTCGGGAGATCAGGGGCGACCGACCAGTTCTGGGCGAACATCTGCGGGTGGAAGCGGTCGTAGAGGTCGATGAACTCGGAGCTGGCCACGTAGGGGACATCGGGGCCGAGTCGGCGGTTGAGCGAGCTCACACTCTCGGACCGGTCGAGGGTGAGTCGGCCGTGGTCGGCGGTGAGCAGCGCATAGGAACCCACGAACCCGCCGAGGAACCGTGACTCGGACTCACTGGTGAACTCGACGAGGTAGGTGCGCGGGGCGTCGGCGCCGAGCATGTCCGGGAGTGCCTGCATCGCCAAGGTGGCGGTCTGCAGCTGCGGAGCCACCGAGTCGATCTGTTCGGAGAAGTCGGTGATCCGGGAGCTGATCGCCGGCAGCAGCCAGGTGGTGTCTATGGCGGCCAGCGAGCGCTGCACGTCGGCGACCTCGAGATCCAGCGTCGCCACCGGCTGCTGCATGGCGGTGACCTGTGAGAGGTCGATCCCGCCGCCGGTGAGTCGGATCTGGTCATAGGGGGCGGCCTCGACCGAGGTCTGCGCGGCGGTGGCCAGCTGGAGTCCATCGTCGACCACGGCACGAGCCGCCTCGAGATTGGCGCCGAGCACCGGCACCAGACGCGCCGGCAGCAGCCATGGGGCGTCGAGCGCCGAGGCGGCGCGGGCGAACTTCGACCGGGAGGTGGCGAAGGAGTCCGATGCCGGGCCGAGGTCGCCGTCACGGGTGGAGGTGATGCCTGCATGCGCGGCGTCGACACCGGACCGCAGCGTCGGTGCCGTGCTGAGTCCGACCACGGCGGCCACGGCGACGCTGACGCCGAGCGCCGCGAGCGCCGCGGCCCCGCCGATGATGATCCGCCGACGGGGGACCGGGGCCATGGAACGGATGGCGCTGAGCACCAACGGCACCGTGGCGGCCACGACGGCAGCGGCGACCATGGCGCTGGAGACGGACGCAGCCGGATGCAGCAGTGCGATGGCGCCGGCACCACCGGCGAGTGCCGCGAGGAGGCTCCCGCCCGACCGCATCCGGGTCGAGACACCGACCAGGGCCAGTGCCACGCCGCCGGCGATCACCCACGGCGATCCGATGCCGGCGGCGATGGCCACGGCGATCAGCCAGACCAGTGTCGGTCGACCGGCACGGACCGCGGCGATGGTGATGATCGCGGCGAGCGCTGCGGTCCAGCACCGATCGGCGGCGACCATGCCCGTGAGCGAGGACGTGACCATGGCACCGCCGAGGGCGGCGAGCACGGCGATGACACCGACGGCGGTGCGCTCCGAACGATCAGACATGAGGTTGAGATACTGCACCAGTTCGCGACGAGGGCCCCGTCACCGAAGTGACGGGGCCCTCGTGAGTCTCAGGATGATCGAGGATCAGTGATCGATCAGGCGTTGGTGTGGGCGTTGCGACGACGCACGGCCACCACGGAGATGCCACCGGCGACGATCAGCACCAAGCCGATGCGCAGCAGGTTGGTGGAGTTCGAACCCGTGTAGGGAAGCGGGCCGCTGGTGCCGTCGCCGGGCACGAACGCACCGACGGCCTCGATGTGGATCGAGCCGCTCTCGGTGCGGGGGAGGCCGGTGACATCGTCGATGCCCTCGACGTCGAAGGTGTAGTCGCCGGTGCTGGTACCAGCAGGGACGTTCCAGTCGAAGGTGACCTCACCGTTCTCATCGGCCACGCCGGTGAGAACGACCTCGTCGAGGGTGCCGTCACCGTTGGTGTCGACGAAGATGGTGAGGGTGACCACGGTGCCGGGTTCGAAACCGTCGACCACGAACTGCACGGGCTCGCTCGCCTCGATGATGCCGTCGTCGCCGCCGCCGGGGATCACGTCGACGATCGTGGTCGGGGGTTCGGTGACGGGCGGGTAGGTGGTGACGGTCTGGGCGCCGGCCTTCATCATGGTCATGGACAGCACGAGCAGCAGCGCTGCGCCGGCCGTGGCCATGACACCCACGACGCGGGTGGGGGACCCGAGGATCCCGGTTGATGGGTGCTGGTGGTTCGGGTTGATCGCCATGTCGACTCCTGAGGCTGTGGACGTGCCCGCAAGTATGGCCCATGGGGGCGGGTTCGTCCATACCCTCCCTGCCGTCGGGCCCGTTCGGCGGGTCCCACGCCCCGATGCAGCTAGTATTTTTCTCGTGGAGTCCTCGACCCGGCTGCAGATCCTCGTGGTGTGCACGGCCAACATCTGTCGCTCACCGATGTTCGGGGCCCTGCTGGGGCGAGATCTCGCCGCCATCGGCGCACCGTTCGAGGTCAGCTCGGCCGGGCTGCTCGACTGGGACCAACCAGCCGATCCCTCGGCGGTCCTGGCCATGGCCGGACACGCCATCGACATCAGCGAGCATCGCAGCCAGCCTGTCGCCTCGCTCGACCTGTCGTCGTACGGGTTGATCCTGACCATGACCCGGGAGCATCTCCGGGAGATCGTGATCGACGAGCCCGAACTCTTCCCGGTCACGTTCACGGCGAAGGCCTTCGCCCGCGCCCTCGGCACCCCCCGGGAGGATGAGTTGCCCGCAGGGATCAGCGCCCGCATCCGGGCGCTGTCGGTGGGGCGGCCCACCTCGTCGATGCTCGGTCAGTCAGATGAGGACGATGTCGCCGACCCCTACCGTCTCGGTCAGCAGGAGTTCGACACCACCGCCGCCGAGCTGGCCGAGCTCTCGAGGGTGATCTCCCTCGGGCTCCATTCGCTGGCCGGCTGATCCGACGGGCGCTCCACCCCGGTTCCCCGGCTCGGCCCGACCCCCGGATCGCGCTGCTACCGTGCCCGACGTGATGGGTGCTGGCCAGAGCGACGGAGCGACCACGGTGCTCGCACCTGACGCAGCGATCTTCGTGGCCGGTCATCGCGGACTCGTGGGGTCGGCGATCATGCGACGTCTCGAGGCGGAGGGGTTCACGAATCTGATCACCGCCACCCGCGCGGAACTCGACCTGCGCGATCAGCGTGCTGTGGATGCCTTCTTCGCCGAGCGCCGCCCGCAGTTCGTGTTCCTCGTGGCCGGCACCGTCGGCGGGATCCTCGCCAACTCCACCCGCCCGGCGGAGTTCCTCTACGACAACATGATGATCCACGCCACGGTCGTGGAAGCGGCTCGTGTCCATGCGACCGAGAAGCTGCTCTACCTGGGCAGCTCCTGCATCTACCCGAGGCTTGCGGCGCAGCCGATCACCGAATCGGAACTGCTCTCGGGGCCGCTGGAGCCCACGAACGAGGCGTATGCGATCGCCAAGATCGCCGGGATCAAGCTCTGCGACGCCTACCGGGTGCAGTACGGCTGCAACTTCGTCTCCGCCATGCCGACCAACCTCTACGGTCCGAACGACAACTTCGATCTCACCTCGAGTCATGTGCTGCCGGCGCTCATGCGGAAGTTCCATGAGGCGAGGCTCCGGGGCCAGCGCGAGGTCGAGATCTGGGGATCCGGGTCCGCCCGGCGGGAGTTCCTCCACGTCGACGATCTCGCCGATGCCTGCATGTTCCTCATGCGCACGTATGACGAACCGGGCCCCATCAACGTCGGCACCGGCCTGGATCTCACCATCCGCGAACTCGCCGAGATGATCGGCTCGATCGTGCATCCCGATGCCGAGCTCGTGTTCGATGCCTCGAAGCCCGACGGCATGCCGCGCAAGGTGCTCGACGTCGCCCGGATCAACGCCATGGGATGGTCGGCCAGCACCGGCCTGCGCGACGGCATCGCCTCGACCTACGACTGGTTCCTCGCCCAGCAGCACTGACCCGCCGGCCCGGTGTTCTCGGCGGGACCCGTCGGGTGACGAACCCGGTCAGGTGTCGCCCGCTGTCAGATGTCGGAAGCTGTCACGTGTCGCCCGCTGTCAGATGTCGAAGCTGGCGACGACCGGTGCGTGGTCGGACCAGCGCTCGGCGTAGGTGTCGGCCCGGTCGACGGCGCACATGGTTGCTGCTGCGGCGAGCTTCGGTGACGCGATGAGGTAGTCGATCCGCCAGCCGGCATCGGTGTCGAACGCCTTGCCCCGGTACGACCACCACGAGTAGGGGCCGGCCACGTCGCCGGCCTGTGCCCGGGCGATGTCGACCCAGCCCAGTTCGTCGAACCACCGGTCGAAGTGGGCCCGTTCCTCGGGGAGGAAACCGGCCTTGCCGATGTTGCCCTTCCAGTTCTTCAGATCGGCCTCGCGATGGGCGACGTTGAGATCGCCGGTGAGCAGCACATGCCGGCGGCCCCTTCGCAGTTCGGTGAGACGTTCGGTGGCGGCATCGAACCAGGCCAGCTTCTCGGTCATGCGTTCCGGGCTGGTCTCGTCGCCGGTGTGGGCGTAGGCCGAGATGACCGTGAGGGCCGAACCATCGGCGAGCTTCAGATCGACCTCGACCCAGCGTCCGTTGTCGGTGAACGACCGATGGTGGTCGCCGAAGCGGGCGGCCCGCTGCGGCAGTCGGGTGGCCACGGCGACACCGGCCCGGCCCTTGGCGAGACTCTCGGCATGGGCGATGTGCCAGCCCGGTCCCAGCAGGTCGGCGACGAGCTCATCGGGGGCCCGCACCTCCTGCAGCGTGAGGATGTCGGGCTGTCGGGTGTCGAGCCAGGCGTGCATCCCCTTGCGGGTGGCGGCCCGGAGTCCGTTCACGTTGACCGAGGCGACGGTGAGCATGGTTCAGTCCTCCAGACCGCTGAGATCGCTGGGCACATCGACCGCCATCGACTGCAGTGCATCGAGGGGCACGACCTCGAGGGTGCGCTCATGGGTGCTGGCCAGCACCACCGGGGCGGCGGCGCCGTCGCGCCATGCCCGCAGCCAGTTCACCGCGGTGACACACCACCGGTCGCCGGGGACCAGGCCGGGGAAGCGGTACTGCGGCATGGGGGTCGAGAGATCGTTGCCGATGCTGCGCTGATGGTCGAGGAACTCGGCGCTCACCACGGCGCAGATCGTGTGGCGGCCGACATCATCGGGGCCGGTGCTGCAGCAGCCGTCGCGGAAGAACCCGGTCATGGGGTCCGTCCCGCACGGTTCGAGTCGACCGCCCAGCACATTGCGTTCTTCCATCCCGCAAGTATCGCCCGTCGGGGCACCGCCGCCGACCGTCGGATCTGGGATAAGACTCCGGACATGGTCGACACCGCCAGGAACCCCCACGCCGGAGCCCCGTTCACCGACGACGACGCCACCATCGCCGCCGCGCTCGAGGAGGTGAGCGTCCCGGCACTGCTGTGCTCGATGGTCCACCTCACCGGCGATCCCGCATGGATCCGGGGAGATCTCCGACCCCAGTTCGCCATGCTCAACGACTTCCAGAGCTCGATGCCCGCCGAGATGCAGGCCGAGGCCCGCCGCCGGGCGCTCGCCGCGATCATCGAGTACCGCGACAACGGCTGCGAGCTCCCGCCGCCACCCGGGCCCGAACTCGTGCACGAGATGATGTCGTTCCTCGCCGTCGGGCCGGTGGACGACGCCGTCGTCCCGATGTTCGCCGAGGATCTCCAGCTCGACGGCGCCGACAGCCGGGCCATCGAGTGGGGCGACGAGGTCTCCCCGGAGGTGCGGGCCGACGCCCATGTCGTGGTGATCGGATGCGGCGAGTCGGGCCTGCTCACCGGGATCCGGCTGGCGCAGGCCGGTCTGCCGTGCACGATCATCGAGAAGACCGAGGGGCCCGGTGGCACCTGGCGCGACAACCGCTATCCCGGTGCCCGGGTCGATGTGGGGAGCCACTTCTACTGCTACTCCTTCGAGCCCTCGGAGCACTGGAGCGAGTACTTCGTGCGCCAGCCCGAACTGCGCTCGTACTTCGAACGGGTGCTCGAGAAGTACGACGTGGGTGCGAACTGTCGGTTCAACACCGAGGTCGTGGCCGCCACATGGGACGAGGGGACGGGACGCTGGTCGGTCGAGGTCCGCGGCGCCGACGGCTCCGTCGACACTATCGACGCCCGGATCGTCATCAGCGCCACCGGCGCGCTCAACGCCCCGAAGCTGCCCGATATCGAGGGCATCGACACCTTCGCCGGACCGTCGTTCCACTCCGCCCGCTGGGACGACTCCGTCGAACTCGCCGGCCGGCGCGTGGCGCAGATCGGGGCTGGTGCCAGCGGGTTCCAGCTCGCCCCGGCCATCGCCGATGAGGTCGAGCACCTCACCATCTTCCAGCGCACCCCGCAGTGGATGTTCCCCAACATGAACTACCACCGGGCGGTGCCCGAGGGTGATGCGTGGGCGATGCGGCATCTGCCGTTCTACACACGCTGGTTCCGCTTCCTGATGTTCTATCCGGCGGCCGGATTGAGCATCGAGAACTCGCGGGTCGACCCGGATTACGACGACAGCGACGGCATGGCCATCAGCGAGATGAACAGCTACACCCGTGCCTGGTTCGGGGACTGGATCACCTCCCAGCTCGCTGATCGACCCGATCTTCTCGAACTGTCGATGCCGCAGTACCCGCCCACGGCGAAGCGCACGCTGCAGGACAACGGCTCATGGCTCACCTGTCTGAAGAAGCCCAACGTCGAACTGGTGCGCACCGGCATCGAACGCATCGTGCCGGAGGGCGTGGTCACCGAGGATGGCGTGCTGCATGAGGCCGACATCATCTGCTTCGCCACGGGCTTCCGTCACAACGACTTCCTGTGGCCCATGACGATCACCGGTCGTGGTGGTGTCACGCTGCGCGAGCAGTGGGGCGAGGAGCCGGAGGCGCTGCTCGGCATCTCGGTGCCGAACTTCCCCAATCTCTTCTGCATCTACGGACCCGGCACCAATCTCGCCCATGGTGCGAGCCTGATCTTCCAGTCGGAATGCCAGGTCAACTACATCATGAGTGCGATCCATGAGCTCCTCGCCGGCGGTCACCGTTCGATGGTGCCCACCGCTGCGGCGTTCGAGGCGTACACGAGCCGGTACCGCTCCGAGATCGCCCAGATGGTGTGGGCCCACTGGTCGGTGAAGCACTCGCATTTCAAGAACAGCGACGGGCGGATCTTCACCATCTCGCCATGGCCCATCCCCACCTACTGGGGCTGGACCCGCGCCGTGGATCCCACCCAGTACGAGTTCGACTGAGGGCCCGGACCGATGACCGAGGACGGGGCCCGACCATCAGGAGACGCCGAGCCCGCCGAGCTGGCGGCCTGGCGGGATCTGTGCCGCCGGCTGGAGGCGGTCGGGGAGCAGCTGCTCGCACCGCCCTATCCCGCTGATCCCGCCGATCGGGCCGAGGGGTTCGCCCATCTCGCCGATCAGGTGCTGTGCTGGCTCGGCTGGTCGATCGGCCATGGCGACGCGGCCTCCCCGTTCTTCATGCGCCAGAACGATCTCGTCACGCAGTGGGGCGGTCCGAACGCCGACAACGTGTACCGCCATGCCCGGATCGACCCCGCGCATCGCTATCGCATCCGTGGTCGCATGCACAGCGCCGACGACTTCATCCTGGCCCTGCGTGCCGGTTTCATGCACCAGGAGCGCTGGGGGACTCTCGCCGAGCACACTGCATCCGATCTCGGCATCGGTCCCGGCGACGAGTTCGAACTGATCCTCGGCGGAACGCCCACTGGTACGGATGGAGCTCCGGGGATCGATCTGGGGAGCGGCGCCGATGGCGCGGCGCACGACAGCACGGTGCACGACGGCACGGCGAACGACGGCACGGCGCACGACGGCACGGCGCACGACGGGGTCATCCGGGTCGAGCTGCCCATCCCCGAGGGGGCGGTGATGGCCTCGATCCGGGAGTACTACATCGACTGGCGCGCCGCCGAGCCCGCGCTGTTCACGATCGAGCGTCTCGGTGCTGCTGGTTTCGCCGGGCGGGTCACGCCGGCCCAGCTCGTCGAGCGTTTCGACGAGGCGGCGTCGGGGGTCGAGCACTCGATGCGCTACTGGAACCAGTACATGATCGATGAGCGAGCGTCACGGGTCGACAACTCGTTCGCCGGATCACTGACGCTCGCCAAGGGTCTGGCCGCCGCCCGCTACGCGTTCTGCTTCTGGGATCTGTCCGAGGACGAGGCGCTCATCGTGGAGACCGATGTGCCCGCCGCCCGCTACTGGAGCTTCCAGCTCTATGTACCCGGTTGGTTCGAGCTCGTGGACCCCGTGTCACGGATCACCAGCCGCAACCATCTCCAGACGGAGCTCTCCGGCGACGGACGGGTGCGCATGGTGGTGAGTCCGGTCGATCCGGGGGTGGCGAACTGGCTCGACACCGGCGGGCGTCGCCAGGGGCTGTGCACCCTTCGATGGTTCTGGCCGGTGGGCGGCAGCGAGCCGACACCGACCGCCACCCGGGTGTCGCTCGACCAGCTCGCCGCCCACCTCGATCCGACGGCCACACCCGTGGACGCCGCCGGACGTGCCGCCGAGCTCGACCATCGGCGGGCGCATCTCGCCTGGAGATTCCGGGTGTGATCAGGCCCGCATGACCCCGCCGCCGTCCGCAGCGATGGTCTGACCGGTGATGTAGCTGCTGGCATCGGACAGGAGGAACGCGACCAGCGGGGCGATGTCATGCTCCGGATCGCCGTCGCGTCCGACGGGGTTGCGTTCGTACATCGCCCGGAACGCCTCGGCGCGAGCTGGGTCGCCCTCGGTGGCCGGGGCCCGATGGGCAGCCGATGCGGGGAGCACGCAGTTCACGGTGATCCCGAGCGGGCCCCATTCGGCGGCCCCGGTGCGGGTGAGGGACCGGATGGCCTCCTTCGATGCGGCGTAGGGGCCATATCCCGGTCCGCCGGTGATGCCGAGGGAGGAGCCCATGGTGACGATGCGACCGCGACCGGCGGCCGCCATGGGCGGCACCACCGCCTGCATGTACCAGAGGGCGGCGGCGGGGCCGGTGGAGAGCAGCAGCTCGAGATCGTCGGGCGTGACCTCGAGCAGTGGCATCACGGGGCGGAACGACTGGGCGTTGAGCACGAGTCCGTCGACGGTGCCGAACTCGGCGAGGGTGCGATCGACGAGCTGGAGGGCGCCGGACCGATCGGCGACGTCGAGTGCTGCAGTGATGACCCGCGCTCCAGCCTCGACGAGTTCAAGGGCGAGTTCGTCGAGCGCCGGACCGCGGCGTGCGGTGAGGACCAGCTGCGCACCCTGTGCGGCGAGATGGCGGGCGATGCCGGCCCCGATGCCACGGGAGGCACCGGTGACGATGACCGTGCGACCGGAGAGCGCGCCGGCTGCCACAGCAGCATCCGCAGCTGCTGCGTCGGTGATCGGGTCCGGGGCGGAGGGCACCGGGAGAGCGTAGTTTCGGGCCCGTGACAGCGGATCCTGCCCCGACCGACCGACGGCGATGGGTCGAGATGGTGAACGACGGCGCCATCCTCCCGATCTCGCTGGAGGCGGCCCGACCGTTCTCGTTGCGCACGGTGCTCGATGCGGCCCTCGCCCGACGCGGCCTCAGCAGCGGCGGTGTCGGGGCCTTCTGCGCGCCGGGCCCGGGCACCGCCGACGACTTCCTCGAGCCGCTCGAACTGCTGCTCCGCTCGCTCGAGGAGGATGCCCGGCTCACCACGCTCGGACGCTGGATCACCCATCGGTTCCTCGATCGACTCCTCGACGTGCGACTGCAGATCGCCGAGCTCGTGCGCCGGGATCCCGCCCTGCGCGACGAGAGGATCACCGAACCCATCATCGTGGTCGGGGCTCCCCGCACCGGGACGACCGCCCTGCACGCCCTGCTCGCCGCTGATCCCCGTCATCGTGTGCCGCTCGGGTGGGAGCTGCTGCGTCCGGTGCCGTCGCCGATTCCCGGCGAGGAGGACGGGCGGGTGGCACTCGCCGACCTCGAACTGCGCCTCCCACAGACCGTGGCGGGTGACCTCGCCTCCATCCATGCCTACAGCGGGCGCATGCACAAGGAATGCCTCTCGGCGATGTCGTTCTCGTTCCGCAGCGAGGAGTTCGTGAGCCGCTACGCCACCGCTCGCTACATCGACTGGCTCGGGAGCTGCGACATGACGCCGGCCTATGAGATGCACCGGCTGGTGCTGCAGATCCTCCAGCGGCGTCAGCCCACGGACCGCTGGGTGCTGAAGTCGCCGGTCCATCTGCACAACCTCGATGTGCTGCTGGCCACCTACCCCGACGCCCGCCTCATCGTCACCCATCGTGATCCGCTGGCGATCCTCGGGTCGGTCACGAGCCTCATCGCCACGCTGCGGTCAGCCCACAGCGATGCGGTGTCGGTGCCCGAGATCGGACGCCATCACGCCGAGCTGTATCTCTCCGACCTCGACGGCCTCCGCCGCAGGGTGGACGCCGGATCCCCGGCCGGGATCGGGATGGCCCATGTGGCGTTCGCCGAGCTGCGCACCGACCCCATCGGCGTGGTCGAGCGCATCCATGGTGAGCTCGACCTGCCGTTCCCCGATGAGGTCCGCAGCGCCATGGTGCGCGCTGATGCCGATCGGGCGGCGGAGTCCCATGGCGTCCACGACTGGAGCTTCGAGTCGCTCGGACTCGACAGGAGCGAGCAGCGACGGCTCTTCGCTCCCTACTGCGAACGGTTCGCCGTCCCCGAGGAGGTCCGATGAACATCGAGGAGGTCTGGCCCCAGGCGCTCCAGTGGCCGGAACGACATTTCCTGGCCGGACCTCGCACCAGACGCCGCGAGCTGCTCACCGTGGGTCGGGTCGCCGCCGAGTTCATCGCCGGGTTCCGCAGGCTCCACTTCCTCGGCCCTGCGGTCACCGTGTTCGGATCGGCACGCACCGTCGACGGCGACCCGAACTACACGCTCGCCCGCTCGATGGGTGCCGCACTCAGCGGCCTCGGATTCGCCGTCATCACCGGTGGCGGACCCGGGGCGATGGAGGCCGCCAACCGCGGGGCCAAGGATGTCGGTGGGGTCAGCGTGGGATGCACCATCCAGCTCCCGCATGAGCAGGTGTCGAACCCGTATGTCGACATCAGTCTCGACTTCCGGTACTTCTTCGTCCGCAAGGTGATGCTGGTGAAGTACTCCTATGCGTTCGTGGTGATGCCCGGTGGGTTCGGCACGGTGGACGAATGGTTCGAGGCGCTCACGCTCATCCAGACCGCCAAGATCCATGCCTTCCCCGTCGTCGTCATGGGCGTCGAGTACTGGCGTCATCTCGTCGAGCAGCTGGACACCATGGTCGAGGCCGGCATGATCGCCCGTTCCGATCTCGATCTGCTGCTGGTCACCGATTCGGTCGAGGAGGCGGCCCGGCATATCGATGAGATCTGCGTGGCTCGTTTCGATCTCGGGCGGGTGCTGCGTCCCATCCGGGCCCTCGGAGAGACCCGGATCCGCCCCTGAATCGCAGATGCTGACGGCGATGGCGCTGGATGGGGCAGACTGTCGTCACGCCCCTCACGAGGGGCGTTCCCCGAACGGACAGTCATGAACATCCTGGTGATAGGCGCAGGCGGCGTGGGAGCGTCGATGGCCTCGATCGCAGAAACACGTTCCTTCTTCCACACGTTCACACTCGCAGACATCTCCATCGAATCGGCGCAGCGGGCCATCGCCGAGCTCGATGACCCCGGACGGTTCGTCGCCGCCAAGGTCGACGCCCGCAGCGAGGCCGACATCGTGCGTCTCATCGAGGCGTCGAAGTCCAACATCGTCGTCAACGCCTGCGATCCACGACTCAACGAGCCGATCTTCAACGCCTGCTTCACCGCCGGCGCACATTACGTCGACATGGCGATGACCCTCAGCAAGCCGCATCCGAGCGATCCCTACAACCTCGTCGGCGCCCCGCTCGGGGAGATCCAGCTGGCCGCCGATCAGCAGTGGCGCGAGAAGGGTCTGCTGGCGCTCGTCGGCATGGGCGTGGAACCCGGTCTCTCCGATGTGTTCGCCAAGTACGCCGCCGATGTGCTCTTCGACACCATCGACGAGATCGGTGTGCGAGATGGGTCCAACCTCTCGATCGACGGTCTCGACTTCGCACCGACGTTCTCCATCTGGACCACGATCGAGGAATGCCTCAACCCTCCCGTGATCTGGGAGAAGGAGCGCGGGCTCTACACCACCGACTGCTTCAGCGAGCCCGAGATCTTCCACTTCCCGGCGGGGATCGGCCCGATCGAGTGCGTCAACGTGGAGCATGAGGAGGTGCTGCTCATCCCACGGGAGGTCGACTGCAACCGCGTGACCTTCAAGTACGGCCTCGGCGCCGAGTTCATCGACTGGCTGAAGACCTTCGCGTATCTCGGCCTCGACTCCACCGAGAAGATCAAGGTCGGTGACGCCCGGGTGGCTCCCCGCGACATGCTGGCCGCCCTGCTGCCCAACCCCGCCGAGCTCGGTCATCTCATGCATGGCAAGACCTGCGCCGGCACCTGGGTGCGGGGGACCTACGACGGCGAGCTGCGCGAGGTGTACCTCTACCACGTGGCCGACAACGAGACCACGATGCGCGACTGGGGTTCGCAGGCCGTGCTCTGGCAGACCGCCATCTGCCCGGTGGTGGCGCTCGAACTCATCGCCACCGGTGGATGGGAGGGGATCGGTGTTCGAGGGCCGGAGGCCTTCGACGCCGCCCGCTATCTCAACCTGCTCGCCGATTACGGCTCCCATCATGGGATCCTCGAGATGGGGCCAGGTCTGTGGCCCACGGCCAGGCCAACCGGTCAGCCCGGCTGGGATCGACCGGTGAAGCGGGCCATCAAGCCCTCGTCGTGAACCGGCCGTCGCGGAGCTCGAGCCACAGGCCCGGGCTGGCGACGGCTGGATCATCATGGGAGATGACGATCGTGGTCCGACCCCTGCGGCGACGGAGCACCGCGTCGAGCACCTCGGTCCGTCGCGTGCCGTCGAGATGCTCGAGGGCCTCGTCGAGGATGAGGATCGGGCGATCGGCGAGCATCGCCCGGGCGATCAGCAGCCGCTGACGCTCGCCGCCGCTGAGCTCGGATCCATCGGGGCCGGTGCGGGTGTCGAGTCCGGCCGGCAGTGCGCCGACGACATCGGCCAGACCGGCGACGGCGAGCACCTCGAGCAGTTCCTCATCGGAGGCGTCGGGATCGGCGAGCGCCAGGTTGTCGCGGATGGTGGTGTCGAAGATGTGGTCGCGCTGGCGGACCACCGCGACGCAGTTGCGGGCCACTGACGGGTCGAGCTCGGTGAGCTCCACCCCGTCATGGCGGATGGAGCCTCCGGGTTCGTCGAAGCGCAGGAGGAGATCCACGAGCGTGGATTTCCCGCAACCGCTCTCACCGGTGATCACGACCACGCTGCCGGCGGCGATCGTGCAGGAGACATCCACCAGCACCTCATGATCGGGGCGGTGGGCGTGACGCACATGTTCGAGCACCAGCGCACCGGCGGGCGGCCCGACAGTGGTGTTCGTCGCCGCGTTCGTCGCCGTGCCCGTCGCCGTGACCGTCGCCGTGACCGTCGCCGTGCCGATCGTGGGTGTGGTGATCGTGGGTGTGGCCGACGCGGTGGTGGCCAGTGCCCGGATGCGCATGGCGGCCGCCGAGCTGCGATCGAGGGTGTCGAGGATCGGGAACAGCGGGGCGATCGACTCGAACGTGGCCATGGCCACCAGCGGGATGAGCGCCAGCAGTTCTCCGGGCAGGGCACCGGACGCGACCTCGGTGATGGCGATGCCGGTGACGAGGAGCGCGGTGCCCGCCGCCGCCAGCGCGAGCAGCGCGGCCCCGGCGCTGCGGGTCCGGGCGAGGCTGAGGCGGGCCCGATCGGCCTCCACCTCGTGCGTCTCGAGGCGCTGGAGCACGGGTGCGAGCGCGTCGAGTGCGATGAGTTCCCGCGCCCCGTCGAGGGTCTCGAGCAGATCGGCGGCGGCGGCGGATCGGGCCCCGGTGATCGTCGGGGCGGCGCTCCTCGAGCGGCGGTGCAGCAGGGTCGGGAGGGCCACGGCGGTGAGCACGGCGATGATCAGCAGGATCAGTGCCGAGCGCGGACTCGAGGCGGCGATGACCACCACGGCGACGATGATCGTGCTGATCGAGACCAGCGGCGGGATCACGAGCCGCAGCGGCACGTCCTGCATCGTGTCGACATCGTCGAGGATGGTGTCGAGCAGTTCGCCGGTGCGATGGTCGGTGAGGCCCCGGGGAGCGATCGGGATGGCCGAGGCGAAGAACCAGGTGCGCAGCCGGGTGAGGAGTCGGAAGGTGGCGAGATGACCGACGACCCGCTCGGTGTAGCGCAGCACGACCCTCGTGGTGGCGAAGAACCGCACGGCCACGATCAGCAGGGCGAGTGACGCGGTGGAGCTCAGCAGCGCCGAGCGGGAGATGAGGACCGCGGAGAACGCCACGAGACCGATGCCGGAACCCGAGGCGAGCGCGCCGAGCAGGGCGGTGACGAGCACCCATCGACGGTGGCCGCCGATGTCGCGGAGCACGGCGCGCACGGCGTTCATCGGGGCTCCGGTGCAGATGCTGCCAGGGTCACGACCCGATCGGCGAGGGCCAGCACGGTCGGTCGATGGGTGATGAGCAGCACCGTGCGATCCCGCAGGATCGGCGCCATGGTGGCGAGGAGCCGCTGTTCGGTGACGGGATCGAGTCCGGCGGTGAACTCGTCGAGGATCATCACCGGTGACTCGCGCAGCAGGGCGCGGGCGAGGGCGAGACGCTGGCGCTGACCGCCGCTGAGTATGGCCCCGCCCTCGCCGACCTGCGTGTCGTAGCCCGCGGGCAGCGCGGTGATCACGTCATCGAGGGCGGCGTGGCGGGCGGCGGAGATGATCGCCGACCTCGTTGCTCCGGGGCGGCCGAGGGCGATGTTGTCGGCGATGGTGCCGGCGAGGATCGTGGGGTGCTGTGGGACCCACGCCACGCGGGATCGCCACTGCCCGGGGTCGAGCTCGGTGAGATCGACCCCGTCGATGAGGACCGAACCCTCATCGGGGCGTTCGAAGCCGAGGAGCAGGGAGACCGCCGTGGATTTCCCACTCCCGCTCGGGGCGTCGAGCGCCACCGTCTCGCCGGCGGCGATGTCGAACGAGAGACCGACGAGTGTGGGTCCGGATCGATCGGTGTGGTGGAAGCTCACGTCGGCGAAGCGGATCGAGGGTGGCGTCGACGGGGATCGCTCAGCGCCCAGCGCCATGGTGATCGGGCCGCCCGCGGCTGTACTGCTCGTCGCGGTGCTGCTCGTGGGTGAGTCGCTCGGACGCTCCCCGTCGAGCACCTCATCGATCGAGGCCAGCGCCGCGGTGCCGGTCTGGCCGGCGTGGTAGGCGCCGGCCAGGGTGCGCAGCGGGGCGAAGAACTCGGGGGTGAGCATGAGCACGGCCAGCGCCGTGCTGAACGGGATCCGATGATCGACGAGTCGGAAGCTCACCTCCACGGCGACCAGGGCGGTGGATGCAGTGGCCGCCCATTCGATCACCAAGGAGGTCTGGAACGCGGTGCGCAGCACGGCCATGCTCGATCGGCCGAACTCGGCACTCGTGCGTTCGATGGTGTCGAGCGCATCATGTTCACGGCCGAAGGATTTCAGCGTGGCCAGGCCGCTGAGCAGATCGGCGTAGAGCGCGCCGAGCCAGGAGAGCTCCCGGAATCGTGCCGCGGCGAGGTCACGGGTCCGTCGCCCGATCACCGCGAGGAGCGTGATGAGCAACGGCCCGGCCACGGCGAGCACGAGGGTCGTCCACGGATCGAGGATGGCGATCAGGGCGACCACGATGACGGGAACGATCGCGGCGAGCGCCAGCGCCGGGAGGAACTGGGTCACGTACTCGTCGAGGGCGTCGAGGCCGGGTCCCGCGAGGGCGAGCGAGGCGGCGCTCGAGGGATGATCGGCGCGTGTGGCCCGCTGCGCGAGCGCCGTCAGCAGCCGCGGTCGCAGCGCCGCCCGGTAGCGGTTGCTCGCCCGTTGGGCGAACGGTTCGCGCACCGACAGCAGTGCGGTGCGCACGAGGATGATCGCTGCGATGGCGAAGAACGTCCCGCGGAGCGCGGCGAGATCGCGATGATCGATGAACGCTGCGGCGATCACCCGGGCCAGCAGGATCGTGACGAGGGCGAGGCCGAGTGCCGCGGCGGCCGAACAGCCCATCGACACCGCGAGGTCACGCGCGGCGATGCGGTCGGTGCGCAGGAACCGTCGTGGCCACATGGTGGAGGAGTCCTCGTGTCGATGGCGACAGCCGGGACTCAGTAGCTCTCTTCGTCGAGTCGGACCCGGCCCCGGAAGAAGTAGTAGACGCCCGCGGTGTAGAGCAGCACGAACGGCATGCCGATGACGGCGAACACCAGCATGACCGTGAGCGTGGAGTCGGCGGCCGACGCGTTGTGCACCGTGAGGCTGAAGGCGGGATCGGTGGCCGAGGGGATCATCACCGGGTAGAGCCCGGCCGCCACCGCGCACAGGAGTGCGGCGATCATCGTGGCCGAGGCGAGGAACGCGGTGAAGTACCGGGTGCGTCGGATCTGGCGCCATGCGGTGAGTGCAGCAGCCAGCGCCAGCACGGGGAACACGGCGATCCAGGGTCGGTCCCGGTAGTTGTCGGCGAAGGTCTCGGTGCGCAGGAGGGTCCAGCCGATCAGCCCGGTCATGAGCACGAAGAAGCCGATCATGAGGCGGGGGACGAGCATCGTGACCCGGTCGAGCAGGTCGCCCTCCACCTTCTGGCTGAGGAAGATGCTCCCGTGCAGCATGAACATCGCCACTGCGGTGACGGCCACGGCGAGCGAGAACGGGTTGAGCAGATCGAGGAGACCGACATCCATCGTCCCGCTCTGATCGAGGGCGACGCCACGGATGACATTGCCCAGGGCCACACCGAGCAGCACGGTGATGCCGAAGGAGGATCCGGAGAACACGAGATCCCACCCGGCGCGCCAGCGTCGGCTCTCGCGCTTGGAACGGAACTCGATGGCGACCGTGCGACCGATGAGCACCAGCAGGACGAGCATCATCGCCAGGTAGAACCCGCTGAACAGACTGGCGTACACGAGCGGGAAGGCTGCGAACAGGGCGCCACCACCGAGCACCAACCACACCTCGTTGCCGTCCCAGACGGGTCCGATGGCGTTGAGCATGATCCGTCGCTCGGTGTCGGTGTGGGCGATGAACGGCGAGAGCATCCCGACGCCGAGATCGAAGCCGTCGAGGATGGCGTAGCCCGAGATGATGATGACGTACAGCACGTACCAGATGAGTTCGAGCGACATGTCAGTCGACCCCGCTCGAGACACGTGAGCGTCGGCGGAAGATCTCACCGAAGGAATCGGGGAGTGATGCGATCTCGTCCTCGTCCGAGGGAGGCGGCGGTCCCTGCTTGATCTGGCGATCGAGCAGGCGCAGGAAGGTGTACAGCACCACGATGTACAGCACCACGAACATGCTGATCGAGAAGATCAGTTGGCCGGTGCCGACGTTCGGGGACTGGGCGCCGGCCGTGCGCAGCACGTTCCACACGATCCAGGGCTGGCGACCGAACTCGGCGGTCCACCATCCCGAGAGGGTGGCGAGTTCGGTGAGGAACACCGAGGCGACGAGGACCCGCAGCATCCATCGGTTGGTCCAGAGCTTCTGTCGCCAGACCCACAGCGCGCATCCCGCCAGGCCGATGGCGATGAACAGCATCCCGAGGTTGATCATGAGGTGGTACATCTGGAACACCAGGTTCACCTGCGGCCAATCGGACTGTGGGGTGGCCTCGAGCCCGGTGACCGGGGCATCGAAGTTCTGATCGGTGAGGAAGCTCAGCAGGCACGGGACGGCGATCCCCGTGGTGCGCTGGGTGGACTGATCGGTCCATCCGAGGATGTACATCGGGGCGCAGGTGCGTGTGGTGTACACCCCCTCCATCGCCGCCAGCTTCGCCGGTTGCTGCTTCGAGACCTCGACGGCCTGGTTGGCGCCGAACAGTGCGACCTGGGCGATGGCCAGCACCGTGAACAGCGGGAGCGCCACCCGGATCATGGTGCGGGCGAGTTCCACATGGCGTCTGCGCAGCAGGTAGTAGGCGCCCACGCTGAGCACCATCGACGTGCCGACCATCCAGGATGCGGCGAGCAGGTGCAGGATGCGTGGGACGAACGATGGAGTGAACACGACATCGTGGAAGCTGGTCATGAAGGCCTGCGAACCCTGACCGACGTCCTTGATCTCGAATCCCTGCGGGGTCTGCATCCACGAGTTCGCCATGACGATCCAGGTGGCGCTGAACGTGGCGCCCAGGACGACCATGGTGGTGGCGAAGAGCCACAGGCGGTTGCCGAGCCGGGTCCCCCCGAACAGCATGAGCCCGAGGAAGCCGCCCTCGAGCATGAAGGCGAAGATCCCCTCGGCGGCGAGGAGGCTGCCGAAGATGTTGCCCACGAAGCGCGAGTACGCCGACCAGTTCGTGCCGAACTCGAACTCCTGCACGATGCCGGTGGCGATGCCCATCGAGAAGATGAGCCCGTAGATCTTCACCCAGAACGTCGAGAGCTGGCGCCATCTCGGGTCCCCGGTGCGCACGGACTTCACGCCGAAGATGATCAGCACCAGACCGACGCCGAGCGAGAGTGGCGGGAAGATGAAGTGGAAGCTGACGGTGAGGCCGAACTGGATGCGATCGAGGAGTTCGGTTGACATCGGAGCACCCCTTCACCGGCGACGGGAGCATCGTAGTGAACGGTGGGGTCCGCTCCGGGCGTGATGCGGTCATCATGGAGGAGATGTCCCGACGTTCACCAGTGCAGTCGCTCCGCGCTCGCACCGCCGATCTCGCACCGCCGCCGGTGCTGCTGGTGCCGGCGGCGCTGCTGTTGGTGCTGATGCTCGTCGTGTCGGGGTGCGATGGGACCTCCCGTGCCCGAGCAGGTGGCGCAACATCTGACGCGGGGACCGACACCGCCGTGAGCACCGCACCACCGGGTGATCGCGGATCGGTCACGGCGTCATCGGTCACGGCGTCGTCGATCTCACCGGTCAGCGTCGGCGTGACGCATCGGACGCTCATCGATCCGACCCGCTCGACCGGTGCACGTGGCGATCACGGCCCGACGGAGTCACGCTCGCTCCCGCTCACGATCCGTTACCCGATCCGTTCCGAGGATTCTGCTGCGGCCGTGACGGATCCGGCGAGCGCAGAGGTCGAGGACGCCCCACCGGCGGGTCGGTGGCCGCTCATCGTGTTCGCCCATGGTCTCGACGCCTCGGCGGCCACCTACGCCGGTCTGCTCCATGAGCTCGCCGCCGCCGGCTTCGTCGTCATCGCACCGGAGTTCCCGCTCTCGTCGAACACGGTCGATGCGCCGGCGATCGAGGGAGATGAGCCCGAGCAGGCACGGGACATGCGGTTCATCATCGAGACCTTCACGCATCCATCGGACGGGGATCCGATCGCCGGAGCGATCGACCCCGGCCCGGTCGGCGTGATGGGACACTCCGACGGCGCCCAGACCGCGCTCCTCGTCGGTTTCGCCCCTGCCTACCGGGACGACCGGATCGGGGCCGTCGTTGCCGTGTCGGGCCGCTACAGCACGTTCGGTGGTCGCTGGTTCGCCCCGGATCGACCGGCGCTGCTGGTGGTGCAGGCCACTGATGACGAACTGAACCCGTTCCGGTATGGCGAGGAGCTCGTGCGTCTGGACAGTGGCCCGGCCTCGCTCGTGGCGGTCGACGGGGTCACGCATCTCGGTGCCGTCACCGATGCCCGGGCGATCGGCCCGGTCGGCGCGCTGGTGGCCGACATGTTCGCCTGGCGTCTCCGCTCGGTGACCGCCGCGCGGGATCGCATCCCCGCCGATTCCCTCGTCGCCCCACTCCGGCCCGTGGCCTCCCACGGTTGAGACGCCCTCGCTGCGGTCGCTCCCGTCGGGACCGGGTTCGCAGTAGGTTGCGCGCCTGTCGCCGCATCGGCGACGCCGGCAACCGAGGGGGAGCAATGACAGCTGGAGCATCGTCCATGGTCGAGGTGCTGTCGATCGAACCGCAGATCTCCATGATCAGGTTGAACCGCCCCGATCGGCTCAACGCCCTCACCTTCGAGATGGTCGCCGAGATCCACGATGCCCTCGACGCCGTCGGCAACGACACCGACTGCAAGGTCGTGATCCTCACCGGCGCCGGTCGCGGCTTCAGCGCCGGACTCGATCTCAAGGACTGGGGCACCGCTCCCGGGCCGGGCGAGCATCCGCATGTCCGTGCCGGGATCGACGCCCAGACGTTCATCTCGAACCTCGTGGTGCATATGCGCGAGCTGCCGCAGGTGATCATCGCTGCCGTCAACGGGCCGGCGTTCGGCGGCGGACTGGCCCTGGCCTGCGCCTCCGACATCCGCCTCGCCGGACCCGATGCTCGGTTCTGCTCTGCGTTCATCCGCACGGGACTCTCCGGCACCGACATCGGGATCACCTATCTGCTGCCCCGACTCATCGGGAACGCCCGGGCCTTCGATCTCATCCTCACCGGGCGCGACATCGATGCCGCCGAGGCGTTCCAGATGGGGCTGGTGTCACGGGTGGCCGACGGCGACGGGCTCGATGAGCTGGCGCTCTCGTACGCACGCCAGATGGCCGCCTACACCGCCACCGGGCTGCGCACCACCAAGGAGGTCCTGTGGCACAACACCGATGCGACCAGCCTCTCCGGTGCGCTGGCGCTCGAGATCCGCAACCAGAACCTCATGCAGTACGCGCCCGATGTGCGCGAGTACATGAAGAACTACCGGCGGGCCACGACGGGCGGGTGACGCCGCGGCCGGGTCAGCGGATGGCGCCGAGGTGCACGACGTACCACTCGCCACGCCAGGAGATCAGTGAACTCACCGGGATGACCTTCGTGGTCCCGCCGACGTCGAATCGCAGCTTCGTGCCGTAGACCCGCCAGTAGCCGATGAGGTTGTACTCCTCGCCGGGCTTGACCCACACTGCGGCATCAGGGACATCGACGCCGAGGAAGGTGGCGCTGGCGGCTCCGGCACCGAGTTGCCGGTGGGCGTCGCTGGTGTCGACACGGAACTCGGCGATGAGTCGGTTCTTCCAGTCGGCGGCGGGGTCGGTGTTCTTCTTGACCTGCTTGTAGGCCTCCACGGGGAAGAACGCCGACAGTCCCTTCGTGGAGTCGTCGGCGATGATCGCCGCAGCAAGTGCCTGCATGCGCTGCCCGAACCCATCGCCGCTCGTGGTGGGCTTCATGTCGGTCTGCGGGAGTGTCGCCGGATCGACGGTGGTGGTCGGTGCCACGGTGGTCGGGACGGTGGTGGTGGCGTCGACCGTGGTCGTGGGCGAGGCGGTGGAGCGCTTCAGGCTGCCGCAGGCGCCGAGAAGCAGCGCGAGACCCACGGTGCCGATGGCGACACGGGTGATGGCCGATCGGCGCCGCGAGGTCGATCCTGAGGAGTTCGTGGTGGTCGCACCCATGGATCGCCCACGGTAGATCAACGTCCGACGCGGCCGGGGTCGGTGCTGCGGAGTCGCTCGTGCTGGTGCTGGTGCTTCAGAGCGCCCGGCTGAGGAGATAGACGCCGAAGCCGAGCTCGACGGTGATGGTGATCGCCCGTTGGTGATCGGTGACGAACCGGTTGATGGCTCCGAACACGGGAGCGGACCGCTTCGGCAGGGCGATCCGCAGCAGCAGCGGTGCCGTGGCGGGCAATGAGGTGATGATCGCGGCGATCGCCACCGCCGCCACCTTCGCACCGGCGGCCGCCGTGGATCCGCTGATGGTGTGCATCGCCGGGAGGTACAGCAGGATCGTCGACAGGTTGCTGATCATGAGCCCGAACCCGAGGGCGAAGACGGCGAACAGCCCCTTGTCGGCGCTCGGTTCGCTGGTGTGCACCGGGGTGCCGGTGTCGCTGTGGGTGCGGGGGCGCAGCATCGAGATGATGGCCAGTGACACCAGCACCACCCCGAGCAGCCCGTAGACATCATGGGTGAGCTGCACTCGTGTGGCGCTCGGCTGGGACTGATGGGAGATGACGAGTCCGCTCACGGTGAGTGCGGCGAGCACGGTGGTGAATCCGGCGGTGAACACCAGCCCGCGGGCCACGGCGCGACGGCCACCGAGGATGATGACGTTGGCGGCGAGCACCGTGGGGCTGATCGCTGCACCCAGCGCCAGCGGGATGATCCGGGTGAGGAGGCCGCTCATGTCGTCGGCGCCGTATCTGTCGGGAGGATCCCCCTGTCGGCAGCGGAGACCGACGCGGCATGGGCCTGCCACCGCAGGCGGGCGATCACGAGGAAGATCATCATGAGCACCGCCGTGGTGGTGAAGACGGTGAAGCGTCCGTAGGTGCCGTACAGGGCCGAGCCCCCCAGGGCCGCCAACCCCGCCACGGCGAGTCCGGTGGCGCCCAGCAGCCCCTGTCCGGTGGCGAGCTGCTCGGGAGGACTGCTCATTGCGACGGCGACCTGGTTGCCCGGCATGGTGAACGCATCGGCGCTGGCATGGATCCCCGACACCACGATGAGCAGCCACAGCGGTCCGATGCCGTAGCTGAACGTGCAGAGTGCGGCCACGGTGATGCTGAAGGTGAGCACGCGCATCGGTCCGCGCGACTGGGCGAGCGCCCCGCCCCGGGAGGCGAAGAGGATCATCGGGAGGGTGAAGGCGCTGACGGTGACGCCGATGAGCCAGGTGGGGGCGTCGAGATCCCGCAGCAGGATCGCCCAGATCGCCTCGAACATGCCGATGGTGAGATAGAACGCGATGGCGGCGGCGAGTGCCGACTGCATCGCCGGCCGGGCGATGAGCGTGCGCAGCGCCCGGTGGGAGACATCCTGCGGGCCCGAGCGCAGATCGATGCGTCCGATCAGGATGAACACGCCGATGTAGGTGACGAACAGGAACAGGAACGGGGCCCGCAGGTCGATGAGCTGCGCCAGCACGGCGGCGATGAGGGGGCCGAGGACGAACCCGCCGACGTCGAACGCGGTCTGGCGGCCGAGGTTGGCGCCGACGCGGGTGGGATCACGGGCGATCACGACCCGGCGGATGGCCGGTGCGACCATGCCAGTGCCGAGTCCGAACAGGAGTCGACCACCGACCCACTGCCACAGGTCGGTGGCGAAGACCATCCAGAGCATGCTCGAGGCGGCGATGGCCATGCCGATGCGGACCATGAGCGCGGTGTGACCCCGATCGGCGAAGCGGGACAGGAACATCTGCGAGGCGAAGCCGCTGGCGAACCCGGCGAAGGCGATGAGGCCCACGTCGCCGTCGGTGAAACCGAAGCGATCACGGATGTCGGCGAGCAGCGTGAACACGATGCCGTACCCGATCGACATCAGCCCGGTGACGATGAACAGCAGCCACAGCGCGGTGACGGCGGCTCCCTGTGTGGCCCCGGCGGGCGCGGTGCTGTCCTGCGGCTGCGTCATCATCCCCCCTGCGGTGCCGTGAACCTAGCCGCCGGGCGTGGTTCGGGGACCGGATCGGTCAGGGGCGGGACCCCGTCGGTGGGTGTTGTCGGCGGGGGGATCCTCTGCGATGCTCGCCGGACATGACCTCCGAGGAGTATCGGGATGCGATCGGGTTCGGCGTGCTGGCGTTCGTCGCCCTGCCGTTGCTGCCCGATCGGGAGTTCGGCCCCTTCGGTGTGATCAACCCGCATCGCATCTGCCTCGCCGTCGTGGCCTTCGCCGCCATCTCCTGGTTCGGGTACCTCGCCATACGGGCCGTCGGACCCCGGCGCGGTGCGGCGGTGGCGGGATTCGCCGGCGGATTCGTCTCGGCGACCGCCACCACTGCGACGATGGCTCGTCGGTGCCGGGAGGGTGAGGCGCTCCCGGTGATGGTGTCGGCGGCGCTGCTGGCCAGTGTCGCCACATTCGTGCAACTGGTCGGGGTGCTCGCCGTCGTCGATGCCGGGCTCGCATGGCGACTCCTGCCCGCCTGCATCATCGGCGTGGTGGCGCTGGTCGGCCTGGGTCTGTTCGGGCCGCGTCTGTTCGGGCCGCGTCTCCGGGGTGCCGGCTCCGGCCCGGTCGAGGGGGAGCCGGTGCATCGGTCGGGGAACGGTCATCCGTTCTCGTTCCGGGCGGCGCTGCTGTTCGCCGCCGTCCTGACGATCGCCTCGCTCGTCGGGGAATGGGCGGCACAACTCGTCGGCGACGGTGCGGCGGTGCTGGTCGCCGGTCTCACCGGACTCGCCGATGCCCATGCCGGCGCGCTGGCGGCTGCGTCGATGTCGGTCGCCGGCGATCTGCCGTCGGCGACGACCACGCTGGCGATCGGTGCGGCGGTGCTCGGCAACATGGTCGTGAAGGTGATCGTGTCGTTCGTCGTCGGAGGGCGCATGTTCGGGACCCGCTTCGCCGTGGCAGTGGTGCCGGCGACCGCCGTGTTCGTCCTGTGCGCGGCGCTCTCCGGTTGATCATGTCGGAGAACTAGCGTTCCCCCTGACCCGGACGAGTGCGCAACGAGCCTCGCCGATCGGTCGGAAGGAGCCCCCATGACCGGGATCGAGATGGATGAGGACACCGTGATGCGCATCGACATCTGGTCCGATGTCGTGTGTCCGTGGTGTGCCATCGGCAAGGCGCATCTCGAGGAGGCCCTGTCGCAGTTCGCCCATGCCGATGAGGTCGTCATCCGCTGGCACAGCTACGAACTCGATCCGAGCGCACCGGCGGTCCGATCGGGGAACTACGCCGGGATGATCGCCAGGAAGTACGGCATGGACGTCGAGCAGGCCCGGACGATGGTCGACCAGATGACCGCCAGGGGCGAGAGCGTCGGTGTCGACTTCCGCTTCGATCGGGTGCAGCCGGGCAACACCTTCGATGCGCATCGGGTGATCCACCTCGGCGGGATCCGGGGCATCCAGGGCGAGGTCAAGGCCCGGATGCTGCGCGGCTATCTCAGCGACGGCGAGGCCATCGGACTGCCCGAGGTCGTGCACCGCCTCGGCGTGGAGGCCGGCCTCGATCCCGATGAGGTCACCGCCGTGCTCGAGACCGATGCGTTCGCCGACGACGTCCGAGCCGATGAACTGCTCGCCTCGCAGCTGCAGATCACCGGCGTGCCGTTCTTCGTGTTCGACGGCCGTCTGGCCGTGGCCGGGGCGCAGCCGCCAGAGGTGCTGCTCGAGGTGCTCGAACGGGCATGGTCGGACCGCGAGCCGCAGGTCGAACTCGTGGCCGAGGGTGAGGTCTGCGGACCCGAGGCCTGCGAGATCTGAGCCCGCGCCCTTCCGCCGGGAGGTTCCGACCGGTGAGATCAGCCGGGAGGTTCAGACCGGGCGGGTCTCCGGCAGTCGCACCAGCGGGATGGTGCGCTCGGTCTTCGCCTGGTAGTCGCTGTACCAGGCCCGATCGGCGACGAGGAGATCCCAGAGGCGGTCGCGCTCGGGACCCTCGGCGAGGATGTCGGGGGTGGACCAGAACTCACCGTTCTGCACACGCACATAGACCTCGGGATTGGCCTCGCGATCGCGCAGGTTGATGAACCAGGACGGATGGGTCGGGAAGCCGGCGTACGACGCCACGACCACCCGGACGCCATCGGGATCGAGCCAGTACGGCAGGGCGATCTTGTGCTCCTTGCCGGACTTCCGGCCGATGGTGCGGATCATCACGTGGTGCATGTCGGCCACCACCCACACGGCGTCGTCGTCGCTGGTCTCGAGGGCGGCGACATGCATCTCGGTGATCTTCGGGATGTCCTCGTGCGACGGCGTCTCCCAGCCCTGATCGACCTTCTGTTCACTGCTCATGGTGCTTCTCCGTTCCTGTCTGCGGATTGATGTGCCGTCGAGGTGCCCGAGCTCGGCTCAGAGCATGATCTCCCCGCCGTTGACGTTCAGATCGGCGCCGGTGATGACACTGGCGTAGTCGGAGGCGAGGAAGGCGACTGCATTCGCGCAGTCGGCATCATCGGGGATGATCCCGAGCGGGATGTCCTTGGTGATCTCGGCGATGACCTCGTCGCGGCTGCGACCGCTCGCCGTCGAGAAGTCGACGTACATCTCGACGGGAGGGCCCCACATCCATCCCATCGACGCGGTGTTCACACGGATCCCGGACGGGCCGAGTTCCTTGGCGAGCATGCGGGCCGCCGCGGTGAGCGCACCCTTCGAGGATGCGTATCCGGCCTGGGCCAGCAGGGGCTTCTTCTGGATCATCGAGTTGATGAACACGATCGAGCCGCGGCCTGCGGTCTGCATCCGGGTGGCGACCTTCTGGGTGAGATCGAGGGTGCCGAACACCGTGACGTCGAACGCCCGCTTCCAGTCGGCGAAGTCGGCGTCGGTGAACATGCTGAACGCCGGGGGGATGAAGGCGCTGTTGACCAGGCAGTCGATCCGGCCGAACTCGGCGATGGTGGCGTCGACGAGGTGCTGGGTGCGATCAGGATCGGAGATGTCGGTCGGGCACACCAGCACCCGGCGCTCGGGCCACTGACGGGCGATCTCGTCCGCGACCTCCTGCAGCTTCGACTCGGTGCGGGCGGCGAGCACCACATCGGAACCCTCACGGGCGAAGACGTAGGCGAGTTCCTGTCCCAGCCCCGGGCCGATGCCCGAGATGATCGAGACCTTGTCCTTGAGCATCATGCGTGTTCCCCTTCACGTGTCGGCCCTCATCGGTCGGCCATGTTTGCTACCACGGATCGTCGGCCGTCGTGGCACGTCGGCACCACCGGTAGTCTCGGCGGGTCCACGGGGGGTGCGATGCGAACGAGTCTGGTCATCGGAGGAACCGGTCCCACCGGGATCCATATCGTCCAGGGGCTCGTCGATCGGGGCGATCACGTCACGATCCTGCACCGCGGCACCCATGAGCGGCCCGAGACGCCGGTATCGGTCGAGCACCTCCATGCCGATCCCTACGACGTGGAGTCGCTCACCGCCGCACTCGCCGGGCGCCGCTTCGACCTCATCGTGGCCATGTACGGCCGGCTGCGTCGGATCGCCGAGCTCACCGTCGGGATGACCGATCAGTTCGTCTCGGTCGGTGGGGTGCCCGCCATCCGGGGCTGGATGAACCCGTGGTTGTTCGAGCCCGGCGGTCTGCCCGTCCCCGTCGATGAACGCGCCGCGACCGTGCTCGCCCCCGAGGAGGACGAGAAGGGGTACCGGGTGGCGCGCACCGAACAGCATGTGTTCGACAATCATCCGACCGCCGCACATTTCCGGTACCCGTACGCCTACGGCCCGCTGCAGGTCGTGCCCCGGGAGTGGAGCATCGTGCGGCGCGTGCTCGACGGCCGCACCCGCATGGTCATCCCCGACGACGGCCTCACCCTGCATCATCACGGCTACACCGAGAACCTCGCCCACGCCGTGCTGTGCGGCATCGACCATCCCGATGCCTCCAGCGGTCAGATCTTCAACTGTGGCGATGATGAGGTGCTCTCGATCCGGCAGGTGATCGAGCTCGTGTGCGCCGAACTCGGGCATCGCATGGAACTGGTGTCGATGCCGTTCGAGCTGGCCACGCCGGCGCATCCGCTGGTGGCCCAGCCGGCGCCGACCCATCGGGTGCTCGACACCTCGTCGTTGCGCGAGCGACTCGGCTACCGCGATCTCGTGCCGGCCCGGGAGGCCGTGGCCCGCACCGCCCGATGGCTCGTCGACAACCCCATCGCGCCGGGCGCACCCGAGGAGTACGTGCTCACCGATCCCTTCGACTACGTGGCCGAGGATGCGCTCATGGACGCGTGGAGCGCCGCGATCGCCGTTGTGGCACCAGCGGCGTTCAGCGGTCGGGCCCCGGGATTCGGTCTGGCCTACAGCGGTCCGGGTGGCCGACCCCGCTCGCAGGCCACCTTCGACGACTGAACCCGCTGGTCCCGTCCACCGGACCGACGGCACAGCTCCGACGGCACCGCTATGGTCCGGACATGACCTATCGAGTTGTCGTCTGGGGAACAGGGAACGTCGGTCGGCCCGCCATCCGGGCCGTGGCCGCGCATCGGGATCTCGAGCTGGCCGGGGTGATCGTGGCCAGTCCGGAGAAGGTCGGCCGCGATGCCGGCGACCTCGCCGGCATCGCGCCGCTCGGCGTGCTCGCCACCGATGACACCTCCATCGCGTTCGCCGAGGACATCGACGCCATCGTCTACGCCGCCACCGCCGATACGCGCCCGATGGAGGCGTACATGGATCTCGAGCGCTGCCTGCGTTCGGGCCGCAACGTGGTGTCCACCTCGTTCTACCCGTTGCTGCATCCTGCGAGCATGCCGCCCGAGCTCACCGGTCTGCTCGAACCGGCCTGGACCGCCGGTGGCTCCTCGGTGTTCGTGTCGGGCATCGACCCCGGCTGGGCCCTCGACATCCTGCCGGGTCTGGTGAGCGGCGTGGGTGCCGGCATCACCGAGATCCGCATCCAGGAGGTCTTCAACTACGCGCTCTACGACCAGCCCGATGTGGTGCGCAACATGATCGGACTCGGCGGACCGATGGAGGTCAAGCCGCAGATGCTGCAGGATCTCTCGCTGCACATGGTGTGGGCGCCGATGGTGCGCATCGTGGCCGAGATGCTCGAGGTCGAACTCGACGGCATCACCACCTCGGTCGAGATGCTGCCGCTCGAGCGCACCATCGAGGTCGATGGCATGGGCACCTTCGAGGAGGGCACGCTCGGAGCGTTCCGCTTCGACGTCACCGGTGTGGTGCAGGGACACCCGCTCATCGTCGTCGAGCATGTCACCCGCATCGATGACGAATGCGCTCCCCACTGGCCCCAGCCGCTGTCACCGGGTGGTGAGCATCGAGTGGTGATGTCGGGTCATCCGCATCTCACCGTGAGCGTGCATGGCACCGAACCCGGCGAACCCGGCGCCGCCGGTGGAGGCAACGCCACCGCGGCGAACCGCATCGTCAACGCCATCCCGGCGGTGTGCGCCGCGGCGCCCGGTCCGGTGAGCCCGCTCGATCTTCCGCTCATCACCGGAGCGGCCCAGCTCCGTCTGCGCTAGTCGGCCAACCAGAGGCTGCGCACAGTCCTCGCAGCACATCGACATACGAGTCGAGCGGATCCACGACGAGCCCCTCGACCTTGCCGAGGTCGTCCCATCGGCGCAGTGCGCACGCGTCGTTCGCTCCCGGGTTGGACTCGAAGGTGGCGACCTGGGCCGGGTCGAGTGGGCCTCCCTGCCGCTCGAGACTGGCCAGGGATCCGGTGGACAGACCGCTGAGATAGGCCGGTTCGACGGCGGTCAGATACCGCTTGGCCCGCACATGCAGGGCGATGGGAGCGGTCACCGAGGTGGGGAACAGGCCGGTCAACGACGCGGCGCCCACATCCTCATGATGGCTGGAGATCGGGTGCTCGACGGTGCCGCCCGCCTCGAGATCGAGCAGGTGGCCGATGTCGTGCAGCAGTGCCGCCGCGATCAGCGATGGGGGAGCATCGGCGGCCCGGGCATGGGCGGCGCACTGCAGCGCGTGATCGAGCTGCGTGATGTCCTCGTCGTAGTGATCGGTTCCCCAGCGGTGGAACAGTCCGAGGATCTCCTCGATCGACGAGAAGGTCATCGGATGATGGTTCCTTCGAAATCTCCGATGAGCGAGATCCGCCCGCTGCCGTCGGCGTCAGCAGCGAACTCCGCCATCTTCTGCTCGTAGTACGCGGCGCGCAGATCGCCCTCCCGGGCGGCGTTGTAGGTCGGGTACATGGCCCGACGCGGCATCGCCGAGCTGTTCGGACCGCTGCGATGTGGTGTGCGGGAATGGAACCACAGGGTCTGGCCGGCCCACATCGGCACGGGCATCCAGTCGAAGGACTCCGCGAGATCGCCGCGGATGCAGCCGCGTCCGTCCATCGGGAGCACCTCGGCATGCATCCCCGAGACGACCTCGAGACACCCGTTGTCGAGCGTGACGTCGTCGATGGCCACCAGACAGGAGACATGGGTGTCGACGAACCGGTAGGCGGGTGCGTCCTGATGGGGTGCGAACCCGGCCCCGCCCACCAGCTTGTAGTTGATCTTCTCCTTGTAGAGCACCGCCCGCTCACCCATCAGCATCGAGGCGGTGTCGAGGAGCTCGCCGCGGGTGAGGGTGTCGCGCAGGCCGTCGTGGAACGGGACGAAGTTCTCGGTGCGGCACAGCTGGGGGCCGCGGGCAGTCATCTCCCGGTGGTGCAGGACCCCGGACTCCTCGGGCCAGGAGGACACCTCGTCGACCCACTCGCGCAGTTCGGCGGTGACCTGCGGATCGAAGGGTTCGGTGAGCACCCAGCCGGTGCGGAGGAAATGCTCCACGGCATCGGGCCCGAGTTCGTGGACGGTCATGTCGGCGGCGTTCACGGCGTCACGCTACTGGTCCCGACATGCTCGCCCCCGGCGCATCGGACTGTCCTACGCTCCGTCGATGCCCAGCGTCCGGTGCCGTCGTTGAACTTCCTCATCATCACGCTCGACGAGTTCCGGGGCGACTCGCTCTCCTGCGCCGGTCATCGCGTGGTGCGCACCCCAGCCCTCGATTCCCTCGCCGCGCAGGGTGTGCGCTTCGCCCGTCACTACAGCCAGGCGGCACCCTGCGCCCCCGGACGGGCGGCGCTCTACACAGGCACCTATCAGATGAACAACCGGGTGGTGTTCAACGGTTCGCCGCTCGACGATCGGTTCGACAACATGGCCCGGGCCGCCCGGCGCGCCGGGTACGCCCCCGCACTGTTCGGCTACACCGATCAGGCCCTCGATCCCCGCACCGTCGGTCCCGATGACCCGCGGCTGTTCACCTACGAGGGTGTGCTGCCCGGATTCGACTGCATCGTGGATCTCACCGATCAGCGTCTTCCCTGGGCCGACTGGGTCCGGGCGAACGGCTTCGACATCCCCGAGGACCCCGACGAGGCGCTGGCCACCGAGTCGGACCGTCCCGCCGAGTTCGGTGTGAGTGCGTTCCTCACCGATGTGTTCCTCGACTGGCATGCGCAGCAGACCGGATCATGGTTCGCCCATGTGAGCCATCTCCGCCCGCATCCGCCGTTCAACGCCGCCGGTCACTGGGCCGAGGCGTACGACCCGGCCGAGGTCGAGCTCCCGATCCCCGCGCCCGATCCGGCCCATGCCCTGCACGAACTGCTGCTGTCGTTCCCGTTCAGTGCGGCCCCGGCCGACGAGCTGGGCGTGCGGGAGATGCGCGCCCAGTACTACGGCATGATCGGCGATGTCGACGAGCAGCTGGGTCGGATCTGGCGGGCCCTGCATGACGCCGACCAGTGGGACGACACGGTCATCATCGTCACCAGCGATCACGGCGAGCAGCTCGGCGATCACGGTCTGCAGCAGAAGATGGGATGGTTCGAGCCGAGCTACCACGTGCCGGCCATCATCCGCGACCCCCGACGACCGGCGGGTCACGGACAGGTCGTCGACGCATTCACGGAGAACGTCGATCTGTTCCCCACGCTGTGCGATGCGATGGCGATCGACATCCCGCGTCAGGTGGATGGCCGTCCCCTCACGCCGTTCCTCGACGGCGGCGAACCCGCCGAGTGGCGCACTCGTGCGCACTGGGAGTTCGACTGGCGGTTCTTCATGCCGGGGGCGAACACCGCGGGATGGCCCGAGGATCGCCGTGGCACGCACAACCAGCTCACCGCCCAACGATCCGACACCACCGGGTACGTGCAGTTCGCCGATGGCACCTCGCTGCTCTACGACCTCGAGGCGGACCCCACCTGGTCGACACCCATCGACGACCCACGACGGGCGCTCGAGGAGGCGCAGGCCATGCTCGTGTGGCGCGCCGAGCACGCCGAACGCACGCTCACCGATCAGTTCCTGTATCCCCGTCCGGGCTGAGCCCCGGAACTGCGTGGCGTGGCGTCGGGCCGGCGCTGCGTCGGCGCACTCGCAGAGCGTCCGATCAGGCGAAGGGGTGCAGATCGGTGAGGCTCTCCGAGACGTTCCACAGCAGTTCGGCATCTGCGCTGTTGCGGGCCCGTCGGCTCGGGGTCTCGGCCACGGCGTGCCCGCGCACGAGATAGCGCGGCCCGTAGTAGGCGCCGCCCTTCACGCCGGGTTCGGTGGCGGCCCGGAGGAACGGCAGCGCGCCCACCGCGGCGGACTGGCTGAACACCTTGCCGAAGGGTTCGAGCATGCGATTGAGGGCGCCGGTGCCCTCGGTGCCGAGATCGGTGTGGCTGGCACCGGGATGGGCGGCCACGGCGATGGTGGGCGCACCGCTCGATGCGAAGCGCGTCTGCAGCGCAGCGGTGAACAGCAGGTTCGAGAGCTTGCTCTGGAAGTACGCCCCCCAGCGCTGGTAGCGGTGGTGATCGAACATGAGGTCCTCGAAATGCATGCGGCCCGGACGATGACCCATGCTCGACATGTTCACGACCCGTGACCCCTCGGTGGCCCGGAGCAGCGGCACGAGATGGGCGGTGAGGGCGAAGTGCCCCAGATGGTTCACGCCGAACTGCGTCTCGAAGCCGTCATCGGTGGTGGAGCGATCGAGCGCCATCAGACCGGCGTTGTTGCCGAGGATGTCGAGGCGGGTGGCATCGGCGGCGAACTCCTCGGCGAACGAGGCCACGGACGCCAGGCTGGCGAGGTCGAGTCGGCGGACCTCGAGCGAGGCGTCGGACACCACGGCCCGGACCTGCGCTGCGGCGGCCTCGGCCTTGTCGAGATTGCGGCAGGCCATGACGACCGTGGCGCCGGCCCCGGCGAGACCCTTGGTGATCTCGAGTCCGAGTCCGGCGTTGGCGCCGGTGACGATGGCGACCCGGCCGGACAGGTCGGGGATGTCGGTGGTGGTCCAGTGCTGGCTCATGGTGCTCCTCGGTCGTTACCGGAGTGCGAACTCCCGGATGATCCCGGCGAGTTCGATCGGCTGATCGCCCTGCACGCTATGCCCTGCCTCGAGCACGTGGATGATCCGTGCGTCGGGGCGGCGGCGTCGGACCTCGGCCTCGTCCTCATCGGACACCACCGACTGCGGTCGCATGCCCCGCACCAGCATGAGTTCGCACTCGGCTGATCCGAGGACGTCCCACAGATCGGACATGTCGGGTCGATCGCCGCCGCCGAACCGCTGGTAGCGCCAGACCCAGGAACCGTCCTCGCGCTGCAGCGCGTTGTGCAGGATGCCGCGGCGCAGCGAGCTCTCCGATCGTGTCGGGTTGAACTCGATCGTGCGGGCCAGCAGCTCATCGAAGTCGGGGAAGGAGTCCGGGCCGTTCACGAAATCCACGATCGCCTTCGACTTGGTCTCGTCGACACCCGGTGTGATGTCGACCAGCACGAGCTTCTCCACGAGCGCCGGTGCATGACGGGTGAGGGCCAGTGCGGTGATGCCGCCGAGCGACATGCCGACGATGGCCCGGGCCCGCGGTGCGAGCTCCTCGATCACCATGGCGATGTCGGCGGCGTTCGATGCGGTGTCGAGCGTGCCCCCGCGACCACCATCGGAGTGCCCATGGCCGGGGAGGTCGATCGCCACGAGCGGGCGGCCGAGCGCCAGTGCCACCGTGTCCCAGGTGTGGGCGTTCTGGGCACCGCCGTGCAGGAACACGAGCTCCGGGTCGGCGCCGCCCCAGACGAGCGCGCTGAGCGAGCGACCCGGCTCGACCTCCACGGCCACCCGTCGCACCATCGGTGGGGTGTCGTAGGGGAGGCCGAACTCGGCGGCGTTCTCATGGAAGTACGAGAACTCGTCGTAGGGCACACGTTCGGTGGTCATGGTTCGCTCCGGGGTTCGTGTTCGGACGTCAGCGATGGCCGCGACGGTTGCGGGCCAGCAGCGAGGGTGGATCCACCGAGGGATCCTCCTCGACCACATCGGTGCCGGGTGCGGCGATGGCGTCGATCGCATCGAGGAGCGCAGGGTCGAGTCGCATCTCGGCACAGGTGAGGAGATCCTCGAGCTGGTCCATGGTGCGTGGCCCGATGATGACGGAGGTGACCTGCGGATGTTCCATGGCCCATGCGGTGGCGAGATGGGCGAGGGGGATGCCGGCCTCGTCGGCGAGGTCCTGCAGCGCCAGCACCGCCTCGAGTCGGGCGCGGTTCGCGGGCGTGTCGAGTTCGAGGCCCCAGCGCTTGGCCATGAGGTTGAGTCGTGAACTCTCGGGCACATCGGCGACCGTGCGGTACCGGCCCGAGAGCCAGCTCCCGGCGAGCGGGCTGTAGGTGATCACGCCCATGCCGTAGCGATCGCAGGTGGGCAGCACCGACCGTTCGATGCGTCGTTTGAGGATCGAGTACGAGGCCTGCTCGCAGCGGAACCGGGTGTACCCCATGCGTTCGGCGGTCCAGTGGGCCTCGACGATGCGCTCGGCCGGCCACATCGAATGGCCGATCATGCGGATCTTCCCGGCGCGCACGGCGTCGTCGAGCGCACCCATCGACTCCTCGATGTCCACGGTCTCATCGAACCGATGGAGCTGGTAGAGGTCGATGTGGTCGGTGCCGAGGCGTCGCAGGCTGTCGTCGAGTGCCCGGGTGATCCAGCGACGCGAGTTGCCCTTCATGTTGCGGTCCGGGCCCATCGGGTGGAACACCTTCGTGGCGAGGATGATGTCATCCCGTCGACCGGCGATGGCCTTCGCCACGATCTCCTCGCATTCGCCGCCCGAATAGGCGTCGGCGGTGTCGACGAAGTTGATGCCGCTGTCGAGGGCCCGGTGCATGATGCGCACGCACTCGTCATGGTCCCGGTTGCCCATCAGGCCGAACATCATCGTGCCCAGGCACTGGCGGCTGACCGACACTCCGGTGCGGCCGAGCATGCGGTACTTCATCTGATCCCCCGATCGTCGTGTGACGGCTGTCGGATCACCCGTGCGGGGCGATGCGAGCAGGGCAGACGGTAGTGCCCGAAGGAGTCGCTAGCTCCATGCCCGGCGCACCGGGCCCTCGGGATCGTCGATGCTGCGCACCTCGCGATCGAGGATGAGCGTGGACCGTCGATCGGTGTCGAACGGCGCCCATTCGATCTCGCTGCTCGAGGGCGCTCCGGTACGGGCGAACCGGGCCCACAGGGTCTGGATCACGCGGGCGAGTTCATGGGCGGCCGATGGGTCGCTCACGAAGGAATCCCATCCGCCGACGTCGATGGTGTCGAACGCGAACGGGATGTCGACGCCATGGGGTGACCCGAGGGAGGCGAGGGCGGCCGGCCAGTCGAACCGGTACATCCAGACCGGCGAGTGCGTGCTGTGGGCGGCGGCGAACCGCAGCGCCGGCAACCACATGGCGTTGTCGGTGGTGATCCGTCCCCACACCGCGGGCGGCTCCACGGTTCCTGTCGCGGCGTAGGCGGCGATGAGTGCGTCGGGATCCTGACCGAGATGGGCGATGCGGGCGCGCAGCCCGGCATCATCGAGCGTGGCGGCTGCGGGGTCGAAGCCGGCGAACAGTGCCATCTCGTCCCGCGTCGTGCCGATGATGATCGGAACCTCCGAGACTCCCGCCTCGGCGGCGGCCTGCCAGGTGAACGGCAGCACCTCGCCGTCGACACAGGGATGGAACGGCATGGTTCCGACAGTCGCGAAGAGCTCGCCGGCGGCCTGGGCCTGTGCGGCGAGCACCTGCTGTGGGGTGAGCGATCGCAGGGCGGCGGTGTCGTCGGGGTCCACCCCGGCGCAGCGGGCGAACGCCTCGAGCACGAGCCGGGTCCGATCCCGGTCGAGCATCAGGTCGGTGGCGCCGCTCTGCACGATCGCCCGATGGAAGCGCCCCTGTGCGCCCGGCGCCGACAGCAGCGAGAGCACACTGCCCCCTCCGGCGGACTCGCCGAAGATGGTGACGTTGTCGGGATCGCCACCGAAGGCGGCGATGTTCTCCCGGACCCACTGCAGTGCGGCGATCTGATCGAGGATCCCTGCGTTGGCTGTTGCGCTGTCGTCATCGAGCACGAGGAACCCGAGCGCCCCGACGCGGTAGTTGATGGTGACCACGACCGTGTCGGTGAGGGTGCACAGCGATGTACCGTCGTAGGCCGAGAGCGAGCCGGCGCCGAGCGAGAACGCCCCGCCGTGGATCCAGACCATGACCGGCCGGCGGGCGTCGTCGGTCGCCGGCGTCCAGATGTTGAGCGACAGGCAGTCGTCGCCCTGATCCTCGCTGCCCATGCCCGGCACCAGACCGTCGAGCGGGCCGCCGGTGGGTTGCCAGGCGGCTGGTCCGAAGCTCGTGGCATCGCGGGGCTCGTCCCATGGGGCAGGTGGCTGTGGGGTCGCCCATCGCAGTTCGCCGACGGGAGCGGCGGCGTAGGGGATGCCGAGGAAGGTCGAGTGCGCCGGACCTGCGGATCCCCGCACCGGGCCGAGGGTGGTGGTGACGATGGGTCCGGGAGATGTTCCGGTGGTGCGCATGGGTGCAGTCGATCACATGTCGTGATCCCCTGCAGGACGATGCGGCCTATCGTGGGGAGTCGTTCGAGCAGGAGGGGGAGGTGTCGATGTCCACTGAAGCGACAGATTCCACCGTCGGCGGTGCAGGATTCGCCACGGCCGGGATCCCCGAAGGGGTCGAACTCTCCGCTGGAGGCGCCGCGGTGTGGTCGCCGAGCATCACCCCGCCCATCGGCGTCGAGCTCACCGAACAGCAGGCGTTGGCCTGTGCGTTCCGCATCCTCGCTCGTGACGGCTTCTCCGAGAACATCGCCGGCCACATCACCTGGGCCACCGGGGACAGCACCTCCATGCTCGTGAACCCGTGGGGGCTGTGGTGGGAGGAGATCACCGCATCGGACATCTGCCGGGTCGATCCCGACGGCCGTGTGCTCGAGGGTCGGTGGGATGTCACCCCTGCGGTGCACATCCACACCGAACTGCACCGGCGTCGACCCGAGGCGCGGGTCGTCGTGCACAACCATCCGTACCACGCCACGGTGCTGGCGGCGCTCGGGGTGGTGCCGGAGTTCCTGCATCAGACCTCGGCGATGTTCGACGGCGAGCTGGGCTTCGTCAG
>CANFHM010000014.1 GCA_947446975.1 Microthrixaceae bacterium | reverse complement strand
GATCCACAACGGCGCACCCCGAGTCCGGTCCGAGGAGGAACGGCAGCAGCTCGCGGAAGCGGGGCGGTCCGTCATCGGGCCCACTCCGTTCCTGCTCTCGCTCGGCACGATCGAACCCCGCAAGGACATCCCGGGCCTCGTGGCCGCCTTCGACCTCCTCGCCACCGAACATCCGGAGCTCCTGCTCGTGATCGCCGGACCCGACGGCTGGGGGGCCGAGGCAGCCGGCGATGCCATCCGCCGCTCCCCGCACGCCGCCCGGATCATCCGGACCGGCTGGCTGGATGACACCCGCCGCGACCAGCTGCTGGCCGCAGCCACCGCATTCGTCTACCCCTCGGTCTACGAGGGGTTCGGACTGCCACCCCTCGAGGCCCTGGCGCTCGGGACACCCGTCGTGGCCACGAGGGTCGGCGCCCTCCCCGAAGTGCTCGGCGACAGCGCCGCCTGGGCCCAGCCCGCCGACCCGACCGACCTCGCCGCTGCCATCGCCTCCGTGCTCGCAGATCCCGCCGCAGCAGCACGACGGACAGCCCTCGGGATCGATCGACTCCCCCGCTTCGACTGGGACCACAGCGTGGACTCCCTCGTGCAGCTCTACCGGGACGCCATCTCGGACCGGGCCGCGCTCCCCCGCTGACCGGCACGACCGCACCGCGACCGCCCATCGGGTGTGTCCTAGACTTCGACGTCGGTCGTCGCTCCGGCCGAGCACCTACGTACCTGCGAGGATGACACGACCCATGAAGGCTCTGATCACCGGCGCCGAGGGATTCGTCGGGAGGCACCTGACCCGACACCTCGAGGCCTGCGGCGACATCGTCATCGGCGTCGATCGTCCGACAGGACCTGATCTGCTGGATCCCACCGCCCTCGACGCCCTGCTCGCCGAGGTGCGCCCGGACGTCGTGTACCACCTCGCCGGTTGGAGCGATATCGGCGCCTCCTGGAACGCTCCCCGCGAGTGTTTCGAGGTCAACGCCACCGGGACTCTGAACCTCCTGCAGGCCTGCATCGCCAACGGTTCCCCGCGGGTGCTCGCGGTGAGCAGCGCCGATGTCTACGGACGGGTCACGCCCGCCGACCTCCCCATCACCGAGGACACCCCGTTCCGCCCGGTCACCCCGTACGCCGCCAGCAAGATCGCCGCCGACCAGCTGGCGCTGCAAGCCTGGTTGGGGTTCGGGCTCGAGGTCCTGCGCGTGCGGGCGTTCAACCACCTGGGTCCCGGGCAGAGCACGAACTTCGTCGCCCCTGGCATCGCCGACCGGATCGCCCGCAACGAACGCGATGGCCTGCAGAGCGTCACCGTCGGCAACCTCACGCCCCGTCGCGATGTCACCGATGTGCGCGATGTGGTGCGTGCCTATCGCCTGCTCGTCGAGCACGGTGAACCCGGCGGGGCCTACAACGTGTGCTCCGGTCGCGACCTCGCCATCGCCGAACTCGCCGAGATGCTCATCGCCTTGGCGGCCACACCCATGCAGCTCGAGGCCGACCCGGACCTCCAGCGCCCCGTCGAGACGCCGGTGCTGCTGGGCGACCCCGGCCGCATCCATCGGGCCACCGGATGGGTCCCGGAGATCCCCATCGAACGCACCCTGGCCGATGTGCTCGACGAGCGTCGGCGCCTGCTCGACTGACACCGATTCCCGGCCTCCGCACCCCCGAAACCTAGAATCCCCACCAACTCGGCCGACGTTGCGGCCCCTCCGTCGGAGAAGACATGACCAAGCGTGCCCTCATCACTGGAATCACCGGACAGGACGGTTCGTATCTGGCCGAACTCCTGCTCGAGAAGGGCTACCACGTCAGCGGCATGGTCCGCCGCAGCTCCACCGTGAACTTCGAGCGCATCGGCCATCTGCAGAACGACATCGAACTGGTCTCGGGCGATCTCCTCGACGAGGCCTCGATGATCGAGGTGCTCCGTGAGACCCGACCCGAGGAGGTCTACAACCTCGCCGCCCAGTCGTTCGTGCAGACCTCCTTCAAGCAGCCGGTGCTCACCGGGGAGACCACCGCACTCGGTGTCACCCGCCTGCTCGACGCCATCCGTCTCGTCGACCAGGACGTGCGCTTCTACCAGGCCAGTTCGAGCGAGATGTTCGGCAAGGTCGTCGAGGTGCCGCAGCGGGAGCTCACGCCGTTCTACCCCCGAAGCCCCTATGGAGTGGCCAAGCTGTACGGCCACTGGATCACCGTGAACTACCGGGAGAGCTACAACCTCCACGCCACCTCCGGGATCCTCTTCAACCATGAGAGCCCCCGTCGGGGTCTGGAGTTCGTCACCCGCAAGATCGCCAACGCCGTGGCCCGCATCAAGCTCGGACTCGACCGGGAGGTGCGGCTCGGCAACCTCGAGGCCCAGCGCGACTGGGGTTTCGCCGGCGACTACGTCGACGCCATGTGGCGGATGCTGCAGCAGGACACTCCCAACGATTTCGTGATCGCCACGGGCGAGACCCACTCCGTCCGGGAGTTCTGCGAGGTGGCGTTCAGCCACGCCGATCTCGACTGGCAGGACCATGTGGTGATCGATGAGCGCTACTTCCGACCGGCCGAGGTGGATCTGCTCGTCGGTGATGCCTCCCGCTCGGCGGAGATCCTCGGCTGGACGCCCCGGACGAGCTTCCGGGAGCTGGTCACGATGATGGTCGATGCCGATCTCGAGAACGTCGAACGTCTCCAGCGCGACCTCGCCTGAGCCGTGATCCTCACACTCGCCGGCGGCGTCGGCGCCGCCCGGATGCTGGCCGGCCTGATGCTGGTCGTCCCCCACGATGAACTCACCGCCATCGTCAACGTCGGTGATGATCTCGAACTCCACGGACTGCGGATCTCCCCCGATCTCGACACGGTCACGTACACACTCGCCGGGGCGATCAATCCCGACACCGGCTGGGGCCTGGTCGATGAGAGCTGGCAGGCGCGGGCCATGCTCGAGCAGTACGGCGGGGTGAGCTGGTTCGGGCTCGGCGACCGCGATCTGGGCACCCATCTGTACCGCACCCACCGGCTGGGTCAGGGCGCCGATCTGGCGCAGGTCACCGCCGAGATCACCCGGGCCTGGGGTCTGGACGTGCGACTCATCCCCGTCACCTGTGATCGGCTGCGCACGATGGTGACCCTCGCCGAGGACGACGCCGTGCACCCGGAGTCGCCCGATGCGCCGGCGCTGCCCGCCGGTTCGGAGATCAGCTTCCAGGAGTACTTCGTGCAGCGTCATCACGGCGTGCCCGTCTCCGCCGTGCGATTCGACGGCGCCGAGGACACCACCCCGACCCCCGGAGTGCTCGAGGCCATCGCCTCGGCCCGGACCATCGTGGTGGCACCCTCCAATCCGCTGGTCTCGATCGCTCCGCTCATGGCGGTGCCCGGGGTGGCCGACGCCGTCGCCGCTCGCCGGGAGCAGGTCGTGGCGGTGTCGCCGATCGTCGCCGGCGCGGCCCTGAAGGGCCCTGCGGATCGGCTCATGCTCGAACTCGGCCACGAACCGAGCGTGGTCGGCGTGGCCCGCCGGTATCGGGAGTTCGCCAGCACGCTCATCATCGATGAGGCCGATGCGGCTCTGGCCACCGCTGTGGAGGCCGAGGGCATGCGCTGCGTCGTCGCCCCCACCATCATGAGCAGTCCCGATCGCTCGGCAGCGCTCGCCCGCGTCGTGCTGGAGGTCGACCGATGAGCCGCCTCAGCATCTTCGGCATCGACGGGATCGGTGAGATCGTGGGCGGCACCAACCTCGCCGAGGTCATCGCCGCCGCTGCAGCTGCGGGCGAGGACACCGCCCTGCAGGACGGCGATGTCCTCGTCGTGACCCAGAAGATCGTCTCGAAGGCCGAGAACCGACTCGTCGCCATCGACCCCGACGACCCCCTGAGCCACAAGCCACTCGTCGAGCAGGAATCCGTGCGGATCCTTCGTCGGCGCGGGGAGCTCATCATCAGCGAGACCACCCACGGCTTCGTGTGCGCGAACGCCGGCATCGATCTCTCCAACGTCGAGCGGGGCTGGGCGGCACTGCTCCCGGTGGATTCCGACCGATCGGCCCGACGCATCCGTGATGGTCTGCGGCATCGGGCCGGGGTCGAGGTCGGCGTGATCATCTCCGACACCTTCGGCCGTCCCTGGCGGCGCGGGGTCACCGATGTGGCCATCGGCTGCGCCGGTGTGGCCGGCGTCGTCGATCTCCGTGGCACGCCCGATGCACTCGGGCGGGAGATGCAGGTCACCGAGGTGGCCGTGGTGGATGAACTGGCCGCCGCCGCCGAGCTCGTGATGGGCAAGTCCACCGGGATCCCCGTGGCCGTGGTGCGCGGGGTCGATCCCACGTGGCTGCGCGACGGCAGTGTCCATGATGAGGTCGTGCGCCGTCCGTCGGAGGACCTCTTCCGCTGAGTTCGGCCCGCCCCGGTCGGGCGGGCGGCCCGGAACCGGGCGAGCCGGTGGCTCAGCTCCTCGAGCGGAACCAGTCGAGCACGGCGGCACTGCCGTTGGCGAGCGAGGTGCGCGGCGCCCAGCCGAGCTCGGCCATGGCGCGACCGGGATCGAGTGAGGAACGTGACAGCTCGCCCACACGAGCCTCGGCATGGACCGCCGGCAGGCTGACTCCGGCAGCGGCGGCCATGGCGTCGTACAGCTCGTTGACGGAGGTCTCGACCCCGGTGCCGATGTTGTACACACCCGAACCGGCATCGGCGGCCCGACAGAAGGCGTCGACGACATCATCGACGAACACGAAGTCGCGGGTCTGCTCACCGGTGCCGAACACCGTGCAGGGCTCCCCGGCGAGGAGCCGACCGGCGAAGATCGCCACCACGCCGGCCTCACCATGGGGGTCCTGACGCGGGCCGTAGACGTTGGCGAGTGCCATCGAGGCGTGATCGAGACCATGCAGCACGCCGAAGGCGAACAGGTAGTCGTCGGTGACCTTCTTGGCCACACCGTAGGGAGAGACCGGATGCTGGGGATGGGACTCGTCCACCGGCAGGGCCTCGGGGGCCGGCTCGCCGTAGATGGTTCCCCCGCTCGAGGCCACGACCACCTTGCGCGCCCCGGCCAGACGGGCGGACTCGATCACGTTGAGTCCGCCGAGCACGTTGACCTCGGCGTCGAACAGCGGACGGGCCACCGAGACCCGCACATCGGCCTGGGCGGCGAGATGGAACACGACCTCTGGGGCGATGGCGGCCATGACCTCGGGCAGCGAGGGGTCGCGCACGTCGAGTTCGTGGAACTGGAGTGCATCACCGAACCCGGCCCGGGCGCCGTCGAGATTGGCGAGGTTCCCGCTGGCGAGATTGTCGATGACCGCCACCCGATGGCCATCGGCGAGCAGACGATCGACGAGTGTGGAACCGATGAAACCGGCACCACCGGTGACGACGACCTGCATCGTTCAATCCTCCTGGGGGACCCGGGCGGCGTCGAGCACCGTGCCGGGAGCGAGTTCGACCTCATGGCCGACGACCGAGAGACCCTCGAGCGAGCAGTCCTGCCCGACGACGGCACGACTGCCCACGATGGACCCGATGACCACGGAACCGGCACCGACACGGGCACCCGGGAGCACGACGGAGTCCCGCAGCGTGGCGCCGGCGTCGATGACCGCGCCGGCCATCACGACGGAGTGGTCGATGGATGCGTCGGCATGCACCGCGGCGTCGGCATGGACGGCGTGCTCGACCGTGGTCCGGCGCCCGTCGATGATGTCGAGCTGCGCCTGCAGATACGAGGCGGGGGTGCCGGCATCGAGCCAGTAGGCCGAGCTCTGCACGGCATAGAGCGAGCCATCCGCGGCGAGCGCCGGGAAGGTCTCACGTTCGATGGACACCTTGCGGCCATCGTCGATGCGGCCGAGCACCGACGGCTCGAGCACATAGGTGCCGGCGTTGACCCAGTTCGTGGGTGCGGTGCCCGGTGCGGGCTTCTCCACGAACTCGATGACCCTGCCCTCGGGATCGATGGGGACGACCCCGAACCGGGAGGGATCGTCGACGGGCGTGAGTGCGATGGTGCCCTCGCCGCCGTGCGAGCGATGGAAGTCCCACAGCGCCGTGACATCGAGATCGGTGAGGACATCGCCGTTCACGACGATGAAGGTGTCGTCGATGCCGGCCGCTGCGGCTGCGAAGCGGACGGCCCCGGCGGTGTCGAGCGGTTCGGGCTCCACGGCATAGGTGAGCCGGACCCCGGCGATGGCACCGTCGGGATAGGCCTCGAGGAATGCATCGGGTCGGTACCCGAGCGAGAGGACCGCCTCGGTGACCCCGTGACTGCCGAGCGTCTCGACGACCCGTTCGATCATCGTGCGATCGACGACCGGGAGCATCTGCTTGGGCATCGTGGACGTCAGAGGTCGGAGTCGGGTGCCGAAGCCCCCGACCAGGACGACCGCCCTCACGGAGCGGGAGCCGTGGTGACGGGCGTGGTGGTGGCGGTGGCGGCCGGATCGGTGCTCACACCCGGCGTGACGCTCGCCGAACCGGTCACCGAGGTGGTGGTGGTGGCCCCGGCGACATCGCTCAGGTTGTCGAGGGTCGGGATGCTCGTGGGCGGCGGCACCTCAGTGCCTTCGGGCACCACGGCGAGCGTGATGGCGAGGCGGTCCTTCTTGAACCGGAAGGCGCCGATGTCGGCGGTGCTGACGACCTGCGGGGCGGCCGAGGTGTCATCGGCGTTCCACACGTAGAGGTTGACCTTGGCGGGCTGCCCGTTGCAGTCGAACCCGTTGTCATAGGTGGTGCCGTTGACCGTGAACCCGTTCTTCGAGAACGTGAGCCCATCGGTCTTGCCCCATGTGGTCATGGTGGCGTTCTTGCCGGCGGCGGCACTGCCGAAGGGGTGGATGTGCACGATGCCATCACCATGGGTGTGGATGCCGAGCGTGTCGCCACCGGGATCGGTGAGCGGGTCGAGGAACTTGTCACACACGTAGATGCCGTAGGCCGCGTGGAAGTGGTCGGTGACCGCCGGGGCCTCCGCTGCAGCCTTGGAGTTCGAACTGCGGGCCAGCCCGACCACGAGCACGCCGACGATGACGACGGCGGCGATCGAGATCGGGAAGAGGAGATTGCGCTTCTTGCCCTGTGAGGTGGCCCCGCCCGCACGCGCGGCTCGAGCGACCTTCTTGGCTGAGGAGGATTTACCCATAGTGGCGACAGCGTAGCGGCCGACCCGGAGCCGTCCCGATCAGCACCGGCGTCGCCGACGCCACCTCTGTGCGAGACGCTCTCCCAGCGGGAGATCAGCGGGAGATCAGTTCGACGAAGAGCTCCTCGTAGGCCGCGGCCACCGCAGCCGGCGAGGCCCAGTCCACGACGAAGCGGCGGGCCGACTCCCCCATCGCGACCCGCCCCGCCGGGTCGTCGAGCATCCGTTCGAGGGCGGCGATGAACGCCGGGGCATCGTCGGGGGGCACGGAGATCCCGGCGCCGGCCTGGTCCACCGTGCGGGCCACCTCGGTGCCCTCGTCCACACTGGCCACGATGGGTCGACCGGCGGCGAGGATCGAATACATCTTGGAGGGCACGCTGGACCGGGCCAGACCGGTGCGCAGGGGCACGACATGCACATCGGCCGCGGCGAGCACCTCGGGGAGTCGCTCGATGGGTGCCATGTCGACGAAGCGGAGGTTCGGGAGCTGCGCCGCCTGCTCCTCGAGGGCCGGTCGGGCCGCTCCGCCCCCGTTGATCACGAACATGACCTCCGGGCGGGACTCGAGGAACGCCCGGGCGGCGGTGATGACGAGATCGAGCGACTGGGAGAGTCCGACATTGCCGGCGTACATCACCACCTGACGTCCGCTGAGTCCGTGTTCGGCCCGGTAGGCGTTCTCATGGGCCGCCGGCACGATGTGCTCGGTGTCGACGAAGTTCGGGATGACCCGCACCTTGTCGGCCTGCCGGCTGGCCCGACCGCCCTGGAGCCCCTCGGTGATCTTGGTCCGCACGTTGTCGGCGAGATCGTCCGAGAGCACCGTGACCGCATCGGCCCGGCGATAGCTGTGACGTTCCAGCCATCGGGCCGAGGCGATGGCCCGGGCCCCGGTGAGCAATCCGAGTTCGACGGCCACATCGGGGAACACGTCCTGGATGTTGAACACCAGCGGCACCCGACGACCGAGCCCCACCACCGCGCCAGCGGGACCGAGGGTCAGTGGCGGTGACATGGCGAGCACACCGTCGGGCCGGATGGGGGTGGCCAGCCCGACCAGCGTGGCCAATGCGGTGAAACCGCCGAAGGCGACTGCCCGGGCGGGGATGTTGCGCTTGTCGGTCGGGAACGGATTGACCCGACTGATGCGCCCCCACTCGGTGCGTTCCGTGCGCAGGAGCCGGCCCTCCCATCCCGGTTCGATGGCATGGCGCTGGTACCACGGCAGCGCGGTGATGACATGGAGTCGATGGCCGCGTTCGATCAACTCATGGGCGATCCGGGTGATGACCGACCCGGTGGGAGCGACATCAGGTTCGAAATGCGGGCAGAGGATGACGAGGTTCATGACACGGAGACAGTGGTTCGGGGCAGCTGCCGATAGAGCTCCACGAGGGCGGCGGCCGAATCCGACCACCGATGACGACCGCACTGTTCTAGGCCCTCGGCGATCATCGCCGAGCGATGCACCGGGTCGTCGATGACCCGGGCGAGAGCCGCCACCCAACCGTCGATGTCGAAGGGATCCACGAGATCCACCGCGTCACCGCCGACCTCCGGGAGCCCACCGACATCGCTGGCCACCACGGGACAGCGCCGTGACATGGCCTCGAGCACCGGCAGGCCGAAGCCCTCGTAGCTCGACGGGAAGGCCATGAGCATCGCCCCCCGGTAGAGGGTGTCGAGGTCGGCGGCCGGGATTCGCCCGGTGCGCACGACACGATCAGCCAGCCCGAGACGGGTGATCCGCTCCTGCAGTGCCGCCTCGGCACCACCCGTGCCACCGGTGAGCACGAGCCGCAGCTCGGGATGGGCAGCCACGAGTCGGGCGAAGGCCTCGACGAGCGTCCGATGGTTCTTGTGTTCGTAGGTGATGGCCGGGTACAGCAGATAGCGGCGTTCGTGGAGGCCGAGTCGCTCGAGCACATCGACGGAGGCGACCCCGGGCTCGGCCGGGTCGAACTCCACCCCGCTCGGCACGATGGCGAGACGAGCTGGATCCACCCCGGCGATCGCGATGGCATCGCCGGCCGTGAACCGTGACAGACAGACCACCCGAACGGCCCGCCGCAGCGAGCGGGGCGCCAGCAGACGGATGTAGGTCCGCTTGAGGAGCCCGAAGCGCTCGGGGTGGGTGATCGGCTGCAGATCGTGCAGGGTGACCAGCCCGGGTCGGAGCCGGATCGGCGGCATCGTGCCCCCGGCGTGGTGCACCACCTCGACATGGTCGGCGCGCGAGCGCACGGCCAACCAGGTCGACTCCATGAGGATGCGCAGGGGTCGGGAGCTGCCACTGACGGGAGCGACCACGGTGGTGAACGATGTCAGCACCTCGGCATGCGCCTCGACCAGACGTCGATTGGCGTAGATGATCAGGTCGACATCGGAGGGCATCTGGGCTGCGACCGCGGCGAGCAGTCCGATCGTGTACTCCTCGCTGCCACCGACCTCGCCGGGCACCAGCCACAGCAGGTTGAGCCCGATGCGCCGACGACCGGGATCCACGCCCCCTGCCATCACGAACCCCGACCATGGAGGGCGGCCGCCTCGGAGTAGACCGCCATCAGCTGTTCGGCGTGGTGCCGGCGGCCGTAGACCGCACTGGCCCGGTCGCGTCCGGCCGCGGCGAGGGTGTCACGGGCACCCGGATCGGCGAGCAGGGAGTCGAGTGCGATGGCCAGTGCCGCTCCGTCCGAGGGATCGACGAGCACCGCCGCATCGGCACCGACCTCGGCCGTGGCGGTGCCGGCCGAGGTGATCACGGCGGTGCCCTGGGCCATCGCCTCGAGCACCGGCAGACCGAAACCCTCCTGGAGACTCGGGAAGCAGAAGATGTCGGCGGCGGTCTGCATCACCCGGAGCTCGTCGGAGGGCAGGAACCCGACCACGCGCACACGATCTCCGAGTGCACGGAGCCGGACCGAGAGATCCTCGTTCCAGCCCTGCGGCCCGGCCAGCACGAGCGTGGCCGTGCGATCCGAGAGCTGCTCGAACGCCTCGAGCAGGACCGGCAGGTTCTTGCGGGGCTCGATCGTGCCGGCCCACAGCACCATCGGACCCTCGATGCCGAGCGAACGCCGAAGCTGCTCCACACGGACCGGTTCCACCTCGACGGGCTTGACGCTCCAGGGCACGAGCCGGAGTCGGTCAGGGTCGAACCCGGCTGCCACACACTCCTCGATCGTGGCCTGTGAGGGACACATGATGAGCGTCGCGTCGCGGCGGGCGAGCTCGATCGAACGATGGAAGAACCGGACCCCACGGGTGGTGAACTTCGAGGGGTCGCGCAGGAAGGCGAGATCATGCACCGTGACCACGAGCGCCGAGGTGGGCGGTGGGACCGCCATCCCGGTGGCGTGGATGACATCGACCGGACCGACCAGCGCCGGGACCGTCGGACGGCGGAAGCGGTTCCATGACGCATAGAGCGCCGGACGCGGCAGACGCGACGCACGCACGTCGATCGGGGGGACCCATGCCGACCCGGGCCCGTGACGATGACGCGCACTGACGCCGATGAGTTCGATGCGTTCAGGATCGGCGTGGGCCAGCAGGGCGTCGAGTGACTCGACCGCCGAACGGGCCGTACCACCGGGCACGCGGTGCCAGCACTGCTCGAGGGTGACGGCCACCCGCAGACGCTCATCCATCAGGCCTCCAGTCTCCCACGAGCACTCGGGCGGACCGGGACGATCAGAGACAGGTGCCGCCCTGCGGGGTCTGGGGGACGAAATCGCCGAGCGTGGTGGTGGTGCTCGGGGGGATGGTCGTGGACGGTGCCACGGTCGAGCCGGGTGTGATCGTGGTCGACGGCCCCGGGCCCGGGACCGTGGTGGTCGGGGCCGTGGGGTCGATGATCGGTGCCGTGCCGCGGAAGATGTCGAAGATCGGCTGGGCGGCGGATTCCTGCAGCAGCAGGACGCTCATCGCTCCCACCATCGTGCCGTCGGCCGGGGGCGTGTAGGTCACGAGGGAATCGGGATCGAAGGACCGGAACTGGGCGCCGAGGTCGACGAGGCTCTGGATGGAGAACGAGGTGTCGAGGGTGACGCTCTTCTGGGCGAACGACAGGAGATCACGCAGCACGAACGGGTTGCGGGCGCCCTTGCTCACGGCCTTGCGCAGCGCCGCCCGGATGAACTCCTGCTGTCGCTTGATCCGGCCGAAGTCGCTCGAGGGATCCTCCTGCCAACGGTTGCGGGTGCGCTGGATCTCGAAATGACGGGAACGTGCGTAGGCGAGGGCCTGATCACCGTCGAGGGTGACGCAGCCGGGGTCGTACTGGAACAGACCGGTCCACTGGTCGCGTGAGGGGTACTGGAAGTAGATCGGCACCCCGCCGACGGCGGCGACCACGGAACGGAACCCGGCGAAGTTGACCATCGCGTAGTGGTTGATCGGGATGTTGAAGTCCTGCTTGATGGTCTCGATCAGACGCTGCGGTCCACCGAGCGCGAGCGCCTCGTTGATCCGACCCTTCCCGCCCCCGGCGAGATTCACGTAGAGATCCCGGGGCAGCGACACCATCGCTGCCTTCTGATTGTTGGGATCGACGCGCAGGATCATGATCGTGTCGGTGTTGAGCGTGGCCGAGCGGCCGGTGAGGACGGGGTCGTTGCTGTCGAGGCCCATGCCATCGTCGATGCCGACGAGCAGGATGTTCTCCGGTTCGCCCGCTGGCACCGGGGCGCTCAGGGCCGCGCTCACATCGATGCGGGGAAGGGCACTGGCCTCGTTGTAGGCCCAACCGATGCCGCCGGCGGCGATGAGGCAGGTGACGGCGAGCCCGATGTTGAGTGCCAGCACACAGCGCTGCTTCCAGGTCCTCGTCTGTCGCGGCACGGACGGGACAGTACTACCGGCCGATCTGCGCAACACCCCACCCCGCCCGCCGGGCACCGCTGCTGGCCCCTTCGGAGGCCCGTCACTGCAGGCGACCGGGGGCGTCGGGCGCACATAGGCTCCCGTCCATCGTGGCCACCGTCCCTCTCCCCCTCCCGGTCGACATCGAACCGATCGCCGTCGTGGGTGGCGTCGTCGCCACCGACCTCATCGATCTGACCTCTGACCCCCGGGCCCTCGAATCGGAGGGATGGTGGGTCGTGGTGGCTCCGTTCGATGCCGAGCCACTCTTCGCCCGGTTCGCCCGCCGACGTCCCACCAGCGGCATCCCGAGGGGCGGTGGCATCTGGCGCGGACCCGACCGCGCAGCGTGGGTGTCCTCGATCGATCGCGAGGGGTTCGATCGCCGGGTGGAGCGGATCCGCTCGCTCATCGGAGCCGGCGAGGTGTACCAGGTGAACCTCACCAGGACGATGCGCGCCCCGCTCCCCACCGATGCCTCGATGCTCGCCCTCGGTGCTGCGCTGGCCCGGGCCAATCCCGCCCCCTACGCGGCCACGGTCGAACTGCCCGGCGCTCGGGTCGCTTCGGCATCCCCGGAGCTGTTCCTCTCACGATCGGGCAGGGCGGTCAGATCCTCGCCGATCAAGGGCACCACCGCCCCCGGCGTGCCGTTCACGGCCAAGGACCGGGCGGAGAACGTGATGATCGTGGATCTCGTGCGCAACGACCTCGGTCGGGTCTGCGACTCGGGGTCCGTGGAGGTCCCGGGACTGCTCACCGCCGAGGAGCATCCCGGACTCACCCATCTGGTGAGCACGGTGGAGGGGAGGCTCAGCGACGGGATGGGCTGGGGGGAGCTCCTCGATGCGACCTTCCCGGCCGGATCCATCACCGGGGCGCCGAAGATCGCCGCCATGCGGACGATCGCCGAACTCGAACCCGTCCCGCGGGGGATGTACTGCGGCGCGGTCGGCTGGGTGGACGCCGATCGCTGCATCGGCGAACTGAACGTGGCGATCCGCACCTTCTGGGTCAATGAGGATCAGCTGTGCTTCGGCACCGGCGGCGCGATCACCTGGGACTCCACCGCTGCCGACGAATGGGCCGAGACCGAACTCAAGGCCGCGCATCTCATCTCCATCGCGTCAGGCGCTGATCCGCGATGACCGACGATCGGGCCCCGGGTCAGCCTGCCCGGGGCCGGCCTCCCCTCGTCTGGATCGACGGTCGCGTCGTCACGGCCGACTCTCCTGTTGCGTCGGCCCTCGACCATGGACTGCTCCTCGGCGACGGCGTGTTCGAGGTCCTCGTCGTGCGGGGACGCCGACCGGTGATGATCGATCGTCATCTGCGCCGACTCCGCCGGGGTCTCGATCGCCTCGCCATCCACGGCACACCCGATGATCCGACACTCATCGGGGCCATCGACACCCTCGTCGCCGCGGCCGACCTCGACGACGCGAGGATCCGGATCACCGTCTCACCCGGTGCGGGGGTGAGCCCGCGCCAGCGCGGCGATCGACCGCTGTGCTTCGTGACCATCGACCATCTGGCACCGGCACTCGCGAGCACCACGCTCATGACCGTGCCCTGGCCGCGCAACGAACGGTCGCCTCTCGCCGGCATCAAGGCCAGCGCCTGGGCGGAGAACGCGTTCGCCCTGCGCCATGCTGCGGCCCACGGCTTCGGCAACGCCCTCTTCCTCGACACCACCGGCCGGCTCTCGGAATGCGCCTCCTCGAACATCTTCGTGGTCATCGACGACGAGATCCTCACCCCGACACTCGGATCCGGGTGTCTCGCCGGCACGATGCGCGAGGCACTGGTCGAGCACGGTGTGGCCCGCGAGTGCGACCTCCGGCCGGCCGATCTGCACCGGGCCGATGCCGTCTTCACCACCTCGTCGACCGGGCTCGTCCCCGTGGTCGGAGTCGACGACCTCGTGTTCCCCCCGACCTCTCCGGCCATCGATCGCGCCCGCGCTGCTGTCGCCTCCGAGTGACCGGCGCGTCGGCTGATCCCGACGCCGCGGTCAGTCGATGGGGCGGATGTGCACGATGTCGGCCACGGCGACGGTGAGAGCGTCGGAGCCGTCGAGCGGATCGACCCGGAGATGACCCTCGTCGTCGATGGCCGTCGCCACTCCCTCGACCTGACGATCGGGGAACTCCACACGCACGGTGCGTCCGATGGTGGCGGAGTGCTGGCGGGCGGCGTCGAGAAGTCCAGCGGAGCCCGATGGTGACTCGAGCCCCGAGAGCCAGTGATCGAACCGGCGGAGCCACGCCACCAGCAGCCCCTCGCGGTCGATGCTGTGCCCGATCAGCAGGTTCAGCGCCGTGGCGGTGGCCGCCAGTTCGGTCGGGAGCTCCTCGGGCCAGTTGACGTTGAGGCCCATCCCGACGACGACGGCCTCGACCGTGCCGTCGCGCAGCACGCTCTCGGCGAGCACCCCGGAGAGCTTCCGGTCACCGTCCCGGCCACCGGTCACGACGAGATCGTTCGGCCATTTGAGTCCGGTGCTGACCCCTGCGACCTCGGAACACGCCTCGGCGGAGGCCACACCGGCGGCGATCGGGAGCAGGAAGAGACGATCGGCGGGCAGCGATGTGCGCAGCAGGACCGACACGAGCAGCGAGGCACCGGCGGGTGCCACCCAGGTCCGATCGAGGCGACCGCGGCCGGCCGACTGGTGATCTGCGACCAGCACGAGACCATCGGCGGCCCCGGAACGGGCCGCATCGAGGAGATCGGCGTTGGTGGATCCGGTCTCGGCGATCCACCGGACATCGGTGAATCGGGTGCCCGGAACGGCTGATGTGGCGAAGGACCCCTGCACATCGGCCACAATAGGGCGTGCTCAAAAAGATCCTCATCGCCAATCGCGGCGAAATCGCAGTCCGAGTCATCCGTGCATGCCAGGAGATGGGCATCGCCACCGTGGCCGTGTACTCCGATCTCGACCGCGACTCACTCCATGTCCGACTCGCCGACGAGGCGTACGCCCTCGGCGGAACCACTGCGGCCGAGAGCTACCTGAACACCGAGGCCATCCTCGATGTCATCGAGCGCAGCGGCGCCGACGGCGTGCACCCCGGCTATGGCTTCTTCTCGGAGAACACCGATTTCGCACGAGCCATCACCGAGCGCGGTGTCACCTTCATCGGCCCGCCCCCCGGCGCCATCGAGGTCATGGGCGACAAGGTCTCGAGCCGTATCGCCGCCCAGGCCGCCGGCGTGTCCGGCGTCCCCGGCACCACCGAGTTCCTCACCGACGCCTCCGAGGTCGTGGCCTTCGGCGAGGAGTTCGGCTGGCCCGTCGCCATCAAGGCCGCCTACGGCGGTGGCGGCCGCGGCATGCGCGTCGTGCGCAGCGCCGATGAGGCCGCCGAGGCCTTCGCCTCCGCACAGAGCGAGGCGCTCAAGGGCTTCGGGCGCGACGAGTGCTACGTCGAGCGGTACCTCACCTGGCCCCGCCATATCGAGATGCAGATCATCGGCGACACCCACGGCAACTGCGTGTGGGTCGCCGAGCGCGACTGCTCCGCCCAGCGTCGCCACCAGAAGCTCATCGAGGAGAGCCCGGCACCGGCGTTCCCCGCCGAGGTCCGTCAGGCCATGGGCGAGGCCGCCGTCAAGGTCGCCAAGGCCTGCGGCTACTACAACGCCGGCACGGTCGAGTTCCTCTTCCAGGACGGCGAGTTCTACTTCCTCGAGATGAACACCCGTCTCCAGGTCGAGCATCCCGTCACCGAGATGGTGTCGGGCATCGATCTCGTGGCCGAGCAGATCCGGGTCGCCTCCGGCCTGCCGCTGTCGTTCACCCAGGACTCCATCTCACTGTCGGGCCATGCCATCGAGGTCCGCATCAACGCCGAGAACCCGGCCGAGGGCAAGTTCCTGCCCTCCCCCGGCGACATCACCACGCTCGTCCCGCCCGCTGGCTTCGGCACCCGCTGGGACGGCGGCTACGAGTCCGGCGACACCGTGAGCCAGTACTACGACAACCTCGTCGGAAAGCTCATCTGCTGGGGCGAGGATCGCCCGACCGCCATCGCCCGCACCCTGCGGGCGCTGCGTGAGTTCCGCATCGAGGGCATCGCCACCACGATCCCCGCGGATCTCGCCATCCTCGAACATCCGGATTTCGCCGACGCCACGCACTCCACCAAGTGGGTCGAGGACACGCTCGATCTCACCGGCGTGAGCGCCACCCCGATCACCACCGACGCCGACGCCGAGCCGAAGGTCCAGCGCGATGTCGACGTCGAGGTCAACGGCAAGAGGTTCGCCGTCAAGGTGTTCGTCCCGCAGTCGCAGGCCGGTGCCGTCGTCGCCGGTGGTGCCGCTGCTGGCGCCGCTCGTCCCCGACGCAGTGCGGGAGGCGCAGCCGGTGGCGCCGGCGGCGGTTCGGGTGCGGTGTCGGTCCCGATGCAGGGCACGATCGTCAAGGTGCTCGTCGAGGTCGGCCAGGAGGTCGAGGCCGGCGCCACCGTCTGTGTGCTCGAGGCCATGAAGATGGAGAACAACATCGCCGCCGAGAAGGCCGGCACGGTCAAGGAGATCAAGGTCTCCCCCGGCGACTCCGTCGGCGCCGGCGATGTCGTCGTCGTCATCGAGTAGCCCGGAACTGATCCGGAGCAGGTGGGAGCCGGCCGTCAGGGCCGGCTCCTGCGCGTCGGGGAGACCTCAGCCCTGCTGCACCCAGCCGCTCGGTGTCGGCAGCGGCAGGTCCAGATAGGTGACGATCCCGGGCTCGGCCGCACACACCGATGCGATCGCGTTGACGGCGGGCATCGCGGTCATCACCATGCCGAGCACCATGTAGTCGGCGAAGGAATGCGCCACGAAGTCGGCCGGCGGGTACACCTCGAGCTTGGAGCGCACGGTGGGCATCCCCTCGACCTCGACGATGTAGCCGTGCTCGACCCGCCAGTCGGGTTCGAGGGTCCGGCCCTTGCGCCAGCGGACATCGCAGGAGATCAGCTTCCGATCACCGATCCAGCCCTGCCAGCTGGCGGCGACTCCGGCGACATGACCGGCGGCGATCGACCACGAACCGAGATCGAGATCGGCGGTGGTGATCGCCACCTCGGTCTCGCATCGGATGTCGTCGAGTTCCACACCCAGCGCCCGGGCGATCAGATGCACCGCATCGCCGAACACGGCGGTGCCGCGCTCGATCAGCGCCGGGAGCTCCGGATCATCGGGCAGCCGTCCGTAGCCCACCGACAGCTCCGTGTCAGCCGAGTCGTAGCCGGTGGAGTCCACCGATTCGAGCATGCGGATCGCGTCGATGCGATCGCACAGCCCGGCCCCGACGATGCCCAGCAGGTTGGCGAACCCGGGGTTCATGCCCGAGCCGAAGATGGAACTGCCCCCGCGGGTGCAGGCGTCGAGGATGCGCTGTCGGTCGGCGCCGAGGGCGTGCCCGGTGATGAACCCGGCGGTGGCGGTGATGTTCACACCCGCCTCGAGGATCCGGACCATGTGATCGACGTCGGGCCATTTCGGGTTGTAGACGACGCAGTCGGGCCGCAGCGCGAGCAGCGCATCGATGTCGTCGGTGGCGAGGATGCCCACGTCGTCGATGCCGCACAGGGCCCCGACATCACGACCGACCTTCTCGGGCCCCCATGCGAAGCAGCCCACGAGCTCCAGATCGGGATTGGCGACGACGGCCCGGACGGACCGCTGACCGACGTTGCCGGTGGTCCACTGCACCACCCGGAGCACCTCACTGCTGCGTTGCGACATCACTGCCTCCCCCTGATCGATCGACGACGGAACGCTAGGCGCTGCCCCGACCGAGAGGTGTCACGGCAGCGTGACCACCGCACCGGGGGTCGATAGCGAACGTCGAACGAGTGCTGATGACACGCGTTCGACTAGCGGGTGCTGATGACCAGCGTGCCGGCGGCGTGATCGGCGCTGCTGCGATGGAGCTCGCCGGAGACCCATCCATACACGGCGAGCATGGCCGGGACGGAGAACACGCCAAGTGGCAGGGCCACGAACATCCAGGGCACCATCCCGCGCAGCAGTGCGCGCTCGGGGTCGGGGCGCCGGCCGTCGACGAGCCGAACAACTCGGAGACCGAAGAGCCACTTGCCCGGCGTGCGACCGGCCACCGACACGAAGAGCGCCTCGTAGAGCGCACCACCGGCGAAGACCGCCGGGCCGAGCCAGGCGGGGATGTCGCAGTGGAGGGAACCGTCGACGATGGTCGTGATGGCGGCCAGATAGACGAGCGCCGGGAGCCCCACCACGCAGAGATCGACGGCCCGGGCGGCGAACCGGTTGCCCGCCGCGGCCAACGAGAACGGCCCGGAGGCCGGGAAGTCCTTCGCCGAGGGGGTGCGGCGCTGCTCGTCGAGCGGCGTCACACCATCATTCGGCGGCATCAGAGATGGCCTCCGCCAGTGACGGATGCACGAACAGGCTCTCGTAGAGGTCCTGGACCCGCAGCCCGGCCGTGACGGCGAGCGCCACCACCGAGATCAGCTCAGCGGCGTTGCGACCGACGATGGATCCCCCCAGCACCACACCGGTGGCGGGATCGGAGACGATCTTGACGAACCCGCGGGGGTCCTCGTCGATGAGCGCCTTGGCATTCGCCGAGAACGGGACCTTCGTGACCCGGATCTTGCGACCCTCGGCGAAGGCATCCGCCTCGGCGAGGCCGACATCGGCGATCTCGGGGACGGTGAAGATGGCGGAGGCCGCCTTCTCGTAGTCGATGTGGCGGTGCGGGCCGACATGGAGACCCATGGCGTGCTCGGCGATCTTGCGGCCCTGCATCGTGGCCACCGAGGACAGCGGGAGCTTCCCGGAGAGATCGCCGGCGGCGTAGATGTGCGGCACCGAGGACTGACAGTTGTGGTTGACCACGATGTAGCCACCATCGTGGGTGACGCCGGCGTTCTCGAGCCCGAGACTCTCGTGGTTGGGCAGCGATCCGATGGCGAACAATGCATGCGACCCGGTGACCTGACGACCGTCGTCGCACCGGACGGTGACCGACCCGGGCTCGCGGTCCACCGCGATGGCCCTCGCACCCTTGAGCAGCCGCACACCACGTCGCAGGAAGTCATCCTCCAGGGCTGCGGCGACCTCGGGATCCTTGAGCGGCAGCACCTGCTGGCGACTCACGACGAGGGTGACCTCACAGCCGAAGGAGGAGAACATGTGCACGAACTCCACCCCGGTGACGCCGGACCCGACGACGATCAGATGGGACGGGAGCTCCGCCGGCGGATAGGCATCGCGGGTGGAGAGCACCCGTTCACCATCGACGTTCGCCCACTCCGGCAGTCGGGGACGAGAACCGGTGGACAGCAGGATGACATCGGCGTCGATCTCGAAGGTCTCCGAGCCGGTGTCGACGGCCACGCGGTTCGGTCCGACGAGGCTGCCGGTGCCCTGGATGAGCGTGACGCCCTGACTCTCGAGCAGGCTCGTCGTCGAGGATTCCAGTCGGGTGCGGATCGCCGAGATCCGGTCGCGGAGCGCCGCGAAGTCGAGTGATGCCGACACGTCGGTGAGGCCCATCGAGCTCGCGTGGTTGATGAGGGTCAGGGCACCGCCCGTGGCGATCATCGCCTTCGACGGGATGCAGTCCCACAGATGCGCCGCACCGCCGACGATGTCCTTCTCGATCATCGTGACCTCGGCACCGAGGCGGGCGGCGTAGGTGGCGGCGCTGTGTCCCGCAGGACCGCCGCCGATGATCACGAATCGCTTGGCCATGGAGCGACAGGCTACCGGCCGTGCATCGGTGCGGATCCGGCCCGGCCGCCTCAGACTGGCATCGTCATCGACTGTTCATCATCGACTGTTGCTCATCATCGACTGTTGCTCATCATCAGCTGCTCGTCGCCGGGCGGTCGAGACGGCGGAGCCGGTGGTCCGGGGTGAACAGCTGCCGGGTGAGCCCGAGTCCGATGACGGTGACGCTCGTGGCCACCGAGCCGAGCACCAGGTACATCAGCGCCAGCTGGATCGTGACGGCGTCGAGCGCGTCGACCCCGGCCAGCACGAGTCCGGTCATGGCCCCGGGGAGGAACACCAGCCCGACCGCCTTGGTGGTCTCGATCTGCGGGACGAGCGCAGTGCGCAACGCCGCCCCGGTGTACGGCCGGGCGGCATCGCGCCAGGTCTGTCCGAGCGCCAGACGGGCCTCGATCTCGTCCCGGCGCTCGCTGAACTCGGCCACGATGCGCCGACCCACCAGCACACAGGAGGTCATGGAGTTCCCGATCATCATCCCGGCCAGCGGCACGATCGTGCGCCCCTCGATCGGGAACACGCCGAACCCGAAGATCACCGACAGACTCACGAGGATCACGGTGGCCATCGAGAGCGTGCCGAGCCACCAGATGCCGGGCACCTCGGGGGCCCGCTGTCGCAGCGTCGCACCGGCGAACACCACCATCACGACGACCCACGCCCAGGCCCACAGCACCGAGGCGTCGGGATCGAGGACGAGGCGCAGCGCCCAGCCCACGGCGAGCAGCTGGGCCGCCGCTCGGGCCGCCGCCCACGCGATCGAGCGGGAGAGTCGCAGGCGCTGCCAGACCGACAACGCCATGGCGATCACGATGAGCGTGAACGATCCGGCGAGGCCGGCCCATCCGATGTGGGTGGAGTTCATGGGAGATCCCCCGGCGGATCCTCGTGGGATCCATCCCCGTCGCTCTCCAGAGCGCCGACATCGTCGAGATAGGCGCCCGCCTCGGCCTCCCCCACCCGACGACCATCGCGCAGCACCACGAGTCGATCCGCCAGCCGGGCCACCTGATCGTGATCGTGGCTGACCCACATGATCCCGAGACCGCGATCGGCCAGCTCGCGGGCCAACGATTCGATGGCCCGCCGGTTCGCCGGATCCAGCGAGGAGGTGGGCTCGTCCATCAGCACCACCTTCGGATCGGTGAGGAGGGTGCGGGCGATGCAGACCCGCTGAGCCTCCCCTCCCGAGAGGTCGTCGCCGATGCGGCCGAGCAGGGACCCGTCGAGCCCGACCTGTTCGAGCGCGGACTCCAGCCGTTCGGCGGATGCATGAGGGTCGGCCACTCGCAGGTTGTCGGCCACCGAACCGGCGAACAGCACGGGCCGCTGGAACACCATGCCGATGGTGCGCCGCAGTGCACAGGGGTCCATCTCCGTGATGTCGATGCCCTCGAACAGGACCCGCCCGCCCGTCGGGATGTCGAGCCGATCGCCGAGACGCAGCAGGGTGGACTTGCCGGCGCCGGAGGGGCCGGCCACCACCGTGATCATCCCGGCGACCACCTCGGCGTCGACATCGACCAGCAGCGCCGCACCTGATCCGGCCACCACCGAGACGGACTCGAATCGAAGCAGCGGGCGGTGCGCGGAGAGGGACATGTCGTCAGCATGACACCCGGGGGGTCCCGCTCTTAGTCTGTTCGGGTGGAAACGCCTGATCAGAACCCCCCGACCCTCGACGACTGGAGCGCAGCTGCCTCCAAGGACCTGAAGGGAACCGATCCCGCCGCACTGGCATGGGAGACCCCCGAGGGCATCACCGTCAAGCCGCTGTACACCGCCGCCGATCTCGAGGAGCTCGGTGAGGTCGACACGCTTCCGGGCTTCGCCCCGTACACCCGTGGCGTCCGGGCCACCATGTACACCAACCGGCCCTGGACCGTGCGTCAGTACGCCGGCTTCTCCACCGCTGAGGAGTCCAACGCCTTCTACCGCCGCAATCTCGCCGCCGGCCAGATGGGCCTGTCGGTCGCCTTCGACCTCGCCACCCATCGTGGGTACGACTCCGACCATCCCAACGTGGTCGGCGATGTCGGCAAGGCGGGCGTCGCCATCGACTCCGTCGAGGACATGAAGATCCTCTTCGACGGCATCCCGCTCGACAAGATGAGCGTCTCGATGACCATGAACGGGGCCGTGATCCCCGTGCTGGCCATGTTCATCGTGGCCGGTGAGGAACAGGGCGTGGATCGGTCGCTGCTGGCCGGGACCATCCAGAACGACATCCTCAAGGAGTTCATGGTCCGCAACACCTACATCTACCCGCCGTCGCCGAGCATGCGGATCGTGGCCGACATCATCGGGTACACCGCCACCGAGATGCCGAAGTTCAACTCCATCTCGATCTCCGGCTACCACATGCAGGAGGCCGGGGCCACGGCCGTGCAGGAACTGGCCTTCACCATCGCCGACGGCAAGGAGTACGTGCGCGCCGCGCTGGCCAACGGCCTCGACGTCGATGCCTTCGCCGGACGTCTCTCGTTCTTCTTCGCCATCGGCATGAACTTCTTCATGGAGATCGCCAAGCTGCGCGCCGCCCGGGTGCTGTGGCACCGGGTCATGAGCGAGTTCGAGCCGAAGAAGCCGGGGTCGCTCATGCTGCGCACCCACTGCCAGACCTCCGGGGTGTCGCTCACCGAGCAGGACCCCTACAACAACGTGGTGCGCACCACCGTCGAGGCGCTCGCCGCCGTGCTCGGTGGAACCCAGAGCCTCCACACGAACTCCTTCGACGAGGCGCTCGGTCTCCCCACTGATTTCAGCGCCCGCATCGCCCGCAACACCCAGCTCATCCTCGCCGACGAGACCGGCGTCACCCGCACGGTCGATCCGCTCGGCGGCAGCTACTACATCGAGTCGCTCACCACCTCCCTCGTCGACGCCGCCTGGGAGCTCATCTGCGAGGTCGAGGAGCTCGGTGGCATGACCAAGGCCGTCGAGTCCGGCATGCCGAAGCTGCGCATCGAGGAATCGGCCGCCCGCAAGCAGGCACGCGTGGACCGTGGTCAGGACATCGTCGTCGGTGTCAACAAGTACGTCCCCGACAACGTCGAGAGCGTCGATGTCCTCGACATCGACAACGCCAAGGTGCTCGCCGAGCAGCTGGCCAAGCTGGCCGACGTGCGGGCCTCACGCGATGAGACGGCCTGTCGGGCCGCGCTCGCCGCGCTCACCGAAGGAGCCCGGGGCACCGGCAATCTGCTGGCTCTCGCCGTCGACGCCGCCCGGGCCCGGGCCACGCTGGGTGAGATCTCCGACGCCATGGAGGAGGTCTTCGGTCGTCACAAGGCCGAGATCCGCACCATCGCCGGCGTCTACGCCGACGCGTATCAGGGCGACGAGGACTTCGCCGCCCTGCAGGGTGAGATCGAGACCTTCGCCGAGGCCGAGGGCCGTCGTCCCCGCATGCTCGTGGTCAAGATGGGGCAGGACGGTCACGACCGCGGCGCCAAGGTGATCGCCACGGCGTTCGCCGATCTCGGCTTCGACGTCGACATGGGCCCGCTGTTCCAGACACCGGCGGAGGCTGCCCGCGACGCCGTGGAGCATGATGTGCATGTCATCGGCATCTCGAGCCAGGCCGCCGGCCACAAGACCCTCGTCCCGATGCTCATCGAGGAACTCGGCAGGGCCGGAGCGGGCGACATCGTGGTGGTGTGCGGCGGCGTCATCCCGCCCCAGGACTACGACATGCTGTACGAGGCCGGCGTGGCCGCCGTGTTCGGTCCCGGCACCAACATCCCGGCAGCGGCCCGCAAGGTCATCGGTCTCATCGCCGCACGCCGTTCGGCGGCGTGACCCGCACCGTCGACACCGCCGGAGCCCTCATCGAGGGGATCCGGGCCGGTGATCGTCGGTCACTGGCCCGGGCCATCACGCTCGCCGAATCCACGCGTGCCGATCATCGCGAGATGGCCGACGAGGTGCTCGAGGCGATCCTCGATCGCACGGGCGCAGGCATCCGGATCGGGATCTCCGGTCCTCCCGGTGTCGGCAAGTCCACCTTCATCGAAGCCTTCGGGCTCCATGTGGTCGATCAGGGGCACCGGCTCGCGGTGCTGGCCGTCGATCCCTCCAGCCGTCGCACCGGCGGATCGATCCTCGGCGACAAGACCCGTATGGCCGACCTCTCCCATCGCAGTGAGGTCTTCATCCGACCCTCACCGGGCAGCGGTCATCTCGGCGGGGTCGCCCGTCGCACCCGTGAGGCCATGCTCCTGTGTGAGGCCGCCGGTTTCGACGTCGTGATCATCGAGACCATCGGCGTGGGCCAGTCCGAGGTGGCGGTCGCCGACATGGTCGACATGTTCACCCTGCTGGTCTCCCCCGCCGGCGGCGACGAACTGCAGGGGATCAAGCGCGGGATCATGGAACTGGCGGATCTCGTCGTCGTGAACAAGGCCGATGGTGATCTCGCCGCCGCCGCCGGGCGCACCCGGGCCGACTACGCCGGCGCGGTGCATCTCCTGCGACCGAAATGGCAGGCCTGGGCCACCGAGGTGATGTCCTGCTCGGCGCTCGGCAGCACCGGCATCGTCGAGATCTGGGAGGCGGTGGAGCGGTTCACCGAGGCACTCGAACAGTCCGGCGAGCTGCGCACTGCCCGTGCCCAGCAGGCCACCGCATGGCTCTGGAGCGAGATCAGCGACACGCTCCTCGATCGGTTCCGGGCCGACCCCGCCGTCGCCGAGCTGCTCCATGACGCCGAGGCGGCGGTGGCCACCGGCACCCGCACCCCGACCCGTGCCGCCCGTCAGCTCCTCGATCGGTTCACCGGAACCACCAGCTGATCAGCGGGGCACGTCCGAGCCCGCCGACCGACTCGGGGTTCAGGGGAACTCGGCACCCGCGACCGGCCCGACCCAGCCCTCCGGATCGGAGAGGATGTCGTGGACGCCGGCGAGTGCGGTGGTCCAGTCGGCGAACCGATCAGCGATCGTGTCGACAGCAGCAGCACCGAGCCGGAACCGCAGCCCGGGATCGGCGACGAGGGACGAGACCGCCTCCGCCAGCGAATCGACGGTGCGCCGACAGCGCAGGGAGTTGTGGCCCTGACGAAGGATCCAGTCCCCCGCAGGATTGTCGAAGGCCACGACCGGCGTGCCGCAGGCCATGAGCTCGAGCGGCAGATAGGACGGATGGGCCGACAGGGTGAGGGCGATGCCGACATCGCAACGGCGATAGAGCTCACCGGTGTCGCGGTAGTCGAGCATGCCGAGATGTTCGATCCCCTGACCGAGCTCATCGGGTGTGGCCCAGGAACCGGCGGTGACGATGCGGACATCGGACCCGAACCGGGCCTTCACCGCCAGCAGCGCCGGCTCGGCGATCTCCCAGCAGTTGCGCCAGTGCCCGGGACGGGCGTACATGAACACCGTGGTGGGACCCTCGTGATCGAGGGGACGACGCCCGTGGGCGTGGAACACGGTGTGGTCCACGGCCGGCATGAAGGCACCGCCCACGCCGCGGTAGTCGCGCTGGTAGATGTCGAGGAGTCGCTGGGTGTTGCACAGCCCGTAGAGCCCGAGCAGGTAGCTCTCCTCGCACAGGGCGTAGTTGGTGCCGGCCGGGTAGAACGAGGGCTCGAAATCCTGGATCAGGTAGAACTTGCGCCTCGTGTTGGTGACCCTCGCCACCGAATAGGCGGTGACCCACAGCGTGGCGATCGAGACATCGGCGAAGGGGAGCTCCTGCAGCGCCGGATCGTCGGGCCCGGTGAGGAAATGGAGTTCACTGTCGAGCAGCGAGGGGAACGCAGCCGCCAGCGCCGAGCGGAAGAACTCGGGGTTGGGGTTCCCCTGGATGATGAACCGGCTGATCACCCCATGGGTGGAGCGGAGCTGATCGGCGATCCGCAGCGCCGTGTTGATCCCCCCGTAGAACGGACTGTCGATGTCCGGGAAGTACCAGTTGATGCTGCCGACCTCGAAGCGGCCGGCTTCGGCGGCGTGCCGCGCCCGCACGGCATCGACCACGTCGTCATCAGCCCGACAGGATCGGGCCAGCAGTTCGGATTCCCGGCTGGTGGAGGTCTGGCGGAACGGGGCGAAGTTCCGTCCGAGCATGGGCCCCACCGCCTCGACCGCGGGGATCTCGTTGCGGCGGGCGAGCTCGGGAGCGCCGGTGCGGTTGGACAGCTGGGGTGAGAAGTAGGGATCGCCGCCCCGCAGATACTTCTGGTAGCGCCAGTAGCTGGCGAAGAAATCACCCGAGGGGACGCTCGTGCCCCGGGTGACCGACTCGAGATGCTTCACCCTGACCATCGGGGTGACGAGGTTGCGCAGGCCGAGGAACTTCGTGTCGAGGCCCAGCACGACATCGCTCCCGCACAGCACGAATCGTTCGTCGAACCCACCGATCTGTTCGAAGACGCTGCGGCGCACCGCGACGCACGCACCGGTGACCGACAGGACGTCGCGGTACCAGTCGGTCGACCCGAAGATCGTCGAGGTGTGCGGTTCGAGACCGACGAAGAGATGCGATGCGAATCGATCCACCCCGACGACCACACCACCATGCTGGATGCGTCCGTCGGCATCGGTGAGCTGGAGACCGACGAGACCGATCTCCGGGCGGACCGCCCAGGAGACCATCTCGCGCATCCAGTCCGGGTCGACGGCCTCGGTGTCGTCGTTCAGGAAGAGCAGGACCTCACCGCGGGAGCGAGCGGCGGCCACGTTGTTGACCCGTGAGTAGTTGAAGTCCTCCTCCCACCACAGGACCTCGAGATCGAGCCCGCAGGAGTTCTCGACATACCACTGCTCCGCCTCGGCGCTGCGGCCGCCGTTGTCGACGATGAGCACATCGAACGACGGGTAGTCGGTGGCGGCGAGGGTGGGGAGACAGTTGCGCATCATCGCGACGTTGTGGCGGGTCGGGATGATGACGGTGACATGCGGAGGGTCGAGGAGCTCCCAGAGGACCCGAACGGCACCACCGGAGGCGACGGCATGACCCGCCTCGCCGCGACGGGCGAGCGCAGCATCGACGAGCTCGACACCCGCGCTGGCCGACACCTCGGGCCGCCGTCGCAGATGCGCGAGCACCTTGGGGATACGGGCCACCTGCTGGGCATCGAGATCGAGCCGGAGCAGGAGATCCCACCATGCGGCATCTCCGAGGGCCGCTTCCAGTCCGCCGACCGCCATGAGCTCCCTGCGTCGGACCGAGAACGACCGGCCCAGCGGATTGGCGCTGTAGAGCATCTCCGGCGACCAGGACGGGCGGAAGAGCGGGTCGGTCGAGGAGCGACGGCCCCGGACGAGATCGTCGTCCCAGTGCACCACTGCGGCCTCGGGAGTGTCCCAGATCCGCGAGATCAGCTCATGGAGGAAGTCCGGTTCGAGACGATCGCCAGCGAGCAGGACCACGACATGGGCCGCCGGATCACCGTCGAGCATCAGTGATGCGATCTCGGAGAGACAGCGCTCGGATCCGCACTGTCGGACCTGCACCCGCGGATCGGTGGCGACTGGGATCTCCACCGACGTGACCACGGTGAGATCCCAGTCGGGGATCCACTGCTGATCGAGGGATTCCAGCGTTGCCGGGAGGCGATCGGCGGCTGCGGCATCGGGGACCATCACGAGCAGCTGCACCGACACCTGACGATCGTCGAGATCGCCGCGTTCGAGTCGCTCGAGGAAGAGTTCGTGATCGCCCCGACGGGCGTCGAGCCACGAGCGGTAGTGCGGCTCATGGTCGATGGGGTCCGAGGCGGTGTCCCAGATCTCGCGGAGGCGGGGCGCGTACTCACGGCCGTCGAGCGCCAGCTGCCGACCGGCCCGCAGCACCGCCCGCACCGTGGAATCGGTGGGTGCGACCACGCGGGCGATCCGCTCGGCGGCACCGGGGGAACCAGTGGGATCTGTGTCGCTCATCGGGGGTCGCCGAACCGCGGATCGGACCATGTGCCGAGGAGATCGGTGACACCGGTGAACGGGAGATCGGTGCCCACCCGGAAGGTGATGACCCGCTCGCGCTTGTCGACGACCATGGTGCCGTCCGAATCGTGCACGGCGACCGACAGGCTGTACTCCCCCGGGCCGAGGACGACCGCGGGCATCACGAAGTCGATCGAACCGGACCCGCTGTACTCCGGCTGCTCGCCGTGATCGGGTGTGGTGCCCTGGTTGGAGGCGAGCACACCGGCCTGGGTCTCGATGGAGAAGGAGAACTTGGGGCGCCGCACTGGTCGACGGCACTCGAAGTTCACCCGGATGGTGGCGCTGCGATGGGTCTCGAGGTAGCGGGTCTCACGACCGTTGTGATCGATGAGTTCGATCTCGCCGAGGGCCACGAGACGTTCGGCCGGTTCACCGACGGGACTCTCCCGGAGGCGGGCCTCCTGTTCGACAGCAGCCCGCTCCCGATCCAGCTCGAACTGACGCTCGGACTCGGCGTCGTTGACCCGGGCGAGGTACTCGCGCACGACATCCACCGAGCGACCCTCGGCCATGAGCTTCCCGTGATCGAGCCACGCAGCACGGTCGCACATCGTGCGGACGATCTCGAGGCTGTGGGTGACCATGACGATGGTGACGCCGTTGTTGCGGAGCTTGTAGAGGTGCTCGAAGCATCGACGCTGGAACTCCTCGTCGCCCACGGCGATGATCTCGTCGACGATGAGGATCTGCGGATTGACATGCACGGCGACGGCGAAGCCCAGACGCACGAACATGCCGCTGGAGTAGTGACGCACCGGGGAATCGATGAAGTCGCTCAGGCCCGAGAAGTCGACGATGTCGTCGAGGAGGAGGTCGACCTCGCGCCGATGGAGTCCGAGGATCGAGGCGTTGAGGTAGATGTTCTCGCGACCGGTGAGATCGGGATGGAAGCCGGCGCCGAGTTCGAGCAGGGCGGAGATGCGACCGTCGGTGGTGATGGTGCCGGATGTCGGGCGATGAATGTTGGCCATCATCTTGAGGAGCGTGGACTTGCCCGACCCGTTGTGCCCGACCAGCCCGTAGACCTCACCGTGCTCGACCTGCAGGGAGACGTCGTCGACGGCCAGGAAGTTCTCCCAGCGCTCCATGCGGAACTTGGTGATCATCTCCTTCAGCGAACCCGGGCGGTCCTTGTAGCGCCGGAAGGACTTGGAGACGTGATCGACCCGGATGGCCGGTTTCTCGGCTGCCATCAGAGTTCCTCGGTGACGTTCTTGGAGCGCCAGGAGAAGATGCTCCAGCCGAGGAGGAACGTGCCCACGGAGACCGCCAGCATGACCGCCACGTTGGCCGGGCTCGGCCAGCGCAGCAGATAGAAGGCGTCACGGGACCAGCCCACGAACTGAGCCACCGGGTTGAGCGAGAAGATCGTCCGCAGCGGCAGACCCCACTTCTCCTCGGGGATGGAGGTCACCGGGTAGACGATCGGCGTGGCGTAGAAGAGCAGATTCATGCCGATGGAGACCAGGTAGCCGACATCGCGCAGGTACACGTTGAAGATCGACACCGCCAGACCGATCCCCAGGGCGAACGGGGCCAGCAGCAGGAGCGTGAACGGGAAGAGCAGGAACGTGACGGAGACGTTGCCGAGCACCACCATGACGACGGCGAGGATGCCCCCCTCGATGACCCCCTGCAGGATCACCGTCATGAGGTTGGCGATGGCCGGACACGATGCCGGGAAGTAGACCTTGTTGAGCAGCTGGCCCGAGTTCTGCAGCGCCGTGATGGACCCGTTGATCGTGGCGTTGAAGAAGTTCCAGACCACGAGACCGGCGAACAGGTAGAGGGCGAACACGCCGGTGTCGCCGTTGCCGAAGGCCGGCGGGATCTGCTTCAGGAACACCCCGAACACGAGGCTGAAGATGAGCAGCGTGGACGCCGGGTTGATGAGCGACCACGCCCACCCGAGGACGCTCTTCTTGTACCGGGCCCGCAGCTCACGCTGCGCGAGGTTGTAGATGAGGTTCCGATATGTCCAGATCTCGATTGCGGCTGTCACAGGGCCCCTTCGCGTCAGGCGCCCGATGACGTTACCAGTCCCTACCCTCGACCTCGGGCGATGCGCAGCGCCCTGCGGAGTCGTTCGACGAGCCGCTCCTCACCATCGACGACGACACGACGATCAGGGGCCTGCATCGGAGCAGCGCAGAACTGCACGAGCGGTGCCGCCACCCGCTCCCAGGTCATCTCGGCGGCCACGTCGGCGATCCTGACCCGACGTGCCGCGGACTCGGAAGCGGGCTCGGAGGCGAGGGTGCGCAGCGCCGCCGCCACAGCTGCGGGATCGTCGGGAGGGACCACGATGCCCAGTCCCCGCTGCTGCACCAGCTCGGCCAGCACATCGCCGTGGGTGCAGACCACCGGCAGGCCGGCCCACAGGTAGTCGAGGACCCGCGTGCGGAACGAGAGTTCGGTCTCGGCGTGAGCGTGATGGAGCGAGATCCCCACATCGGCGTCGCAGAGCCATGCCCCCCGATCGAGATACGGGACCCACTGATCGATGAAGCTGACCCTGCTCGGGACCAACCCGAGCTCCTCGGCGCGACGACGGGCGACGACGGCGAGCGGGAGTTCACCCACCACCGGCGTGGGATGCGGTCCGGCGAGGAACGCCGCCACCACCCGGGAGTCATCCACCAACGCCACTGCGTCGATGAGCGTGATCGGGTCGAGCCAGGAGTAGAGACCTCCACCCCAGTAGGCGATGAAGGACTCCGCGTCGAACGAGCCCTGCGGGCCGCGAAGACGCGAACCAGTGCCATCGGGCGTTGCAGCCGGGAGTCCGAACGGCACACAGCGGATGAGCCGTTCGAGCGTGGGGTCCTCCGCCGTGACCCTCGGTCCGATGCGACCGGACGCCGCGAGCATGCCCATGACGAGATGGCGCTGCCGCTCGTTGGCGACGAGCACCACATCGGCCACCGCGAGCGGCTCGACGAGGTGCCGACCGGCATCGAGGACCCAGGTGCGCTGGGCGTTGAACGGCTCGCCCCGACGCTGCTCGAGCGTCTCGAGGAGTCCCGGGTCGTAGGCATCGACCACGAGCGGGATGCCCAGCGCTGCCATCCAGAGGTGATCGGCGAGCACCGGGGCGAAGACGACGATGACGTCAGCCCCGGAGAGGCCGATGCGGAGCGAGGTTGCGTCGGTCCAGGTGCGCAACTCGATGCCCTCCCGATCCAGGGCGCTGCCCCCTGGGGCGATGAGGACCGCCCGATGCCCGGCGGCGGCCACGACGGCGGCGAGTTCGACCGAACGGATCGCCGGACCAGCCATCCGTTCGCCGACGGTGTCGGCACAGACGAACACCACGGTTGCCGCAGACATGGGCTGAAACTACCAGCGGGCCGGATCGGCGCCCGTGGGATCGACCGACGGCAGCGCCGCACCGGGATCGATCATCGCAGCACGTCGGCGACCATGGTCCGGAGTCGCCGCTCGAACGCCGCCCTGCTGAACACCGTGGCGCGTTCCGTGGCGGCGATGGCGAGTCGCGAGCGCAGCGCCGGATCCTCGATCACCTGCCGGGTGCGGGAGACCAGACCCTCCGCATCGGAGAACAGGTATCCGTCGATCCCCTCACGGACGATCTCGAGCTGCCCGCCGGCGCGGATGACGATCGGCACGGCACCGGCCGACATGGCCTCGACAGTGGTGATTCCGAAATGCTCGGCCCGCTCGGGATCCTGTTCGAGATCCTCGCCGAGACCCGTGGCGTGCCAGTAGATCGAGGCCCGCCCGTAGAGCTCGTCGAGCTCCTCGCCGGTGGCTGCGATGTGGAACACGACCGGGAGCCCCTCGGCGGCGCGTCGCACGAGATCGAGATACGGGGCATCCTGCGGTGCGCATCCGCCGACGAGATGGAGCTCCCAGTCGGGGAACGCCGGCGAGAGCCGGGCGAAGGCCCGCACCAGCTCGAGCTGCTTCTTCGAGTGCCCCCGTTCGGCGGCGAAGAACCTGCCCACCGAGAGGATGATCGGCGCCTTGTCACCGGCCTGTCGCTGGGTCACCGCCGGCACCAGCACCTCGCACCGGCGGTTCCACAGACGGGTCACCCAACTGGCCCCGTAGCCGGAGTTGGCCACGATGCGGTCATAGGTGTCGAGCCACGGCATGCCCCGGCGAGGCCCTGCCAGAAGCGACACCGGTTCGAGCAGCCGGGAGAGCGGACCGGCGCCGAAACCGGCCCACACCACCGGGACGCCGAGCTGGCGCTGATCGCCGTTGCCGGAGGTGGTGTCTGGCACGAAGGTCTCGCTCAGCAGCTCGATCGTGACCCCACCGCGCCGACCCTCGACCGGGACCTCCACGATCATGGGACGCAGCAGCTGGCGGCGACCGCGGGCGGCGGTGATGGTGAACGAGCTGACATCCTCGCCGTCGACTCGCACCCGGACCAGCCGATCAGTGCCATCGGGCAGGAAGCGTGCCACCGCCACCCGGAGGATCCGCGTGGTGGCCGGGGTGACCATCGCCCGCAGCACTCCCCTGCCGTTGGTCCAGCGCACCTGCTGCCAGCGGATGACATCAGCGGGATGGAAGCCGGCGTCGAACTCGAGTGGTCCGGCGGCCCGGCGGGCCGGACCGGCGAGCACCCCCATCATCCGGATCTGCCAGGGCGCCAACCCGGCGGTGGGCAGATGCGGGAAGTGCACGATGGAGATCCCCCGCCGGGCACCGTTCGGGCTGGTGTCGCGATAGGTGGCGTTGATGAGCAGGTCGTAGCCGCGCGACACCCGCTCGATGGGCTCGCAGTCATCCACGACCACCACCCGCACCCGGGAGAGATCGAGGCCGAGTCGTTCCTGGAGCGCGGCGAGATCCACGGGTTCATGGGAGATGAGATCGACCCGATGATCGAGGCTGAGCACCTCGGCGATGGTGCCGGCGTAGGTCTCACCGCCACCGGCCACGGACCAGAAGCGGTCGTAGACCGCGACCCGGAGCTCGTTCGGCGTGCGGATGGTCATCGCCGCACGAACCATGGTTCGAGCCTGCGGTCGGCGACGAGTCGGCGTGAGCGCAGCACCCTGCGTTCGGCGAGCGTGGCGGGGAGCAGGGCCAGGAAACCCAGATAGGAACGCAGTCGACGCCGCACGATCGTGATGCGGGGACGATGCGCATGGAGCATGGGTCGGATCACATCGCGCAGCGCATAGGACGCCGTGGCCCGCAGATGGAGCAGCGCCTGACGCACGGCGGTTCGCGCCGGTGCGTTCTTCACCAGCATGAGCAGTCGATTGCGTTCGACATGGAACGCGAACACCTCCGAGCCCTCGCCGCTGCTGGCGGCATGCACATGGCGGATGACGCTCGAGGGAACCGTGCGGTACCGCCATCCCCGCGCCTGGCCCCGCCAGGAGAGATCGGTGTCCTCGTAGTAGAGGAAGAACGACTCGTCGAAGAGCCCGACATCAGCGAGGTAGGCCGGCCGCAGCAGCACAGCTCCACCGCACCATGCGAACACCTCGACCGACTCGTCCAACTGACCGAGATCGCGTTCGAGCCATCCCCGATCCGCACCGCAGCCATCCTCGAACACGATCGAACCGACGTTGTTGACCACATCGACCGACGAGGCCGGAGCGGGGAACACCAGCGTGGACGCACCGGGGCGCACCGCCGTGGGTCGGCCGTCGATCGAGAGTTCGCAGGCCTCGGTGGCGTCGATGCGCAGCGCGACCATCGGAGGGTTCGCCGACGGGTCGTCGGCCGGCTCGGCGCTGGTGGAGGGCAGAGGGATGCGGATGACGCTGTCGGGACCGATCCATTCGAAGGTCCCGAGGGTGGAGGCCTCTCGCCCCCAACCGCCGCTGGCCACATGGAGATCGCGCCAGACATCGACACCGTCGACGGCGCATCCCCGCAGCAGGATGCTGAGGTCGCGACCCCCGCTCCCCTCGGACACGAGCACCGGCCCCTGCACGCGGACCTCGGCGAACCGGGAGGCGAGCAGCAGCTTCGGACAGGCCGCCCCGAGTCCGGGATCCTCGTCGAGGGTGGCCACGAGCGGTGCCAGCCAATCGGGTTCGACGAACGCGTCGTTGTTGATGAGCGCCACATACCGGACCTGCTCGAGATCACCGAGGGCGAGATTGTTGGCGGGGAATCCCGTGTTGCGCGCCTGGGCCCGGACCTCGACCTGCGGATGGGCTGCACGGAGCCGTTCGACGCTCCCATCGGTGGAACCGTTGTCGACACAGATGAGCTGCAGCTGCTCCTCGGGCCACTCGGTGGCGACGAGATGGTCGAAGCATCGCAGGGTGTCATCGCCGCCGTTGAAGTTGAGCACGACGACACGCACGATCCCCGGGGTCATGGTCACGACATGAGCCTCGTGACGAGCCGCTGGAGCGGCACCCGGAAATCGTCGAGGAGTTCGATCCCCGAGAGACGCAGGGCGGCGTTGTCGAGGACCGAGTTCGCCGGCCGCGGCGCCGGCCGCGCCGGGAGCAGTTCGGCGGTGGACACCGGCCGGACCCGCTCGGGATCGAGCCCGGCGCAGCGCAGCACCTCCCCGGCGAACTCGAACCAGCTGACTGCTCCCTGGTTCGTGACATGGAACAGGCCGGGACGTCGTTCCACGGCGAGCCGTTCGATCATCATGGCGAGATCATCGGCGAAGGTCGGATGACCACGCTGATCGTCGACGAAGCTGAGGATCTCATGTTCCCCGGCGAGGCGGAGGATCGTCCTGACCATGTTGCCGCCGTGGAAGCCACAGACCCATGAGGTCCGCAGGATCGTGGCATCGGGGTCGAGCTCGCGCTCACCGGCGAGCTTGGATGCGCCGTAGACCGAACGAGGAGCAGGGGTGTCCCACTCGTGGTAGGGCTCCGCCTTCGTGCCATCGAAGACGTAGTCGGTGGAGATGTGCACGACATGGGCACCGACCCGACGGGCACCCTCCGCCAGATGACGGACAGCCAGTGCGTTGCTGCGGAACGCCTGATCCGGATCCGATTCGCAGGCGTCGACGGCGGTCCAGGCTGCGGGGTTGATGATGAGATCCGGTGCGGTGCCGGTGATGACCCCGAGCACGGCGTCGCGATCACCGATGTCGAGATCGGCATGGGCGAGGCCCAGCACCTCATGGCGGCCGTGGGCGAGGAATCGCTCGACGAGTTCGCGGCCGACCTGACCGCCGGCGCCGGTGATCAGGACGCGCATGTGATCAGCCCTTCAAGGGTTCCCACCACGCCCGATTGGCGCGGTACCACTCGACGGTCTCGGCGAGGGCTTCGTCGAGGGAACGCTGGGGGGTCCATCCCAGCGCCGCCGCCTTCGAGCAGTCGATCGAGTAGCGGCGATCATGCCCCAGACGGTCCTCGACGTACTCGATCATCTCCTCGCCGCAGCCGAGCAGGGCGAGCACACGGTCGGTGAGGTCGCGGTTGGTGGTCTCGTTGCCGCCGCCGATGTTGTAGATCTCCCCCACCGCTCCCCGACGCAGGACGAGATCGACACCGGCGCAGTTGTCGAGCACGTAGATCCAGTCGCGGATGTTGAGTCCGTCGCCGTAGAGCGGGACCTTCCGACCATCGAGCAGGTTTGTGACGAACAGCGGGATGACCTTCTCGGGGAACTGGTAGGGCCCGAAGTTGTTCGACGATCGTGTGACGATGACCGGCAGCCCGTAGGTCTCCTCATAGGACAGAGCGATGAGATCGGAGCCAGCCTTCGAGGAGGAGTACGGAGAACGCGGACCGAGGCGATCGGTCTCGACGAACGAACCCTCCTCGATCGAGCCGTACACCTCGTCGGTGGAGATGTGCAGGAATCGATCGACACCGACGGTGCGGGCGACATCGCACATCACGTTGGTGCCGAGACAGTTGGTGCGCACGAAGGTGTCGGGGTCGACGATGGAACGATCGACATGGCTCTCGGCGGCGAAATGCACCACCGCATCGTGGCCGTCCATCGCCGCGGTGACCGCGGCCCGGTCGCAGATGTCGCCCTGCACGAAGCGGTAGCGGGGGTTCCCGGCGACATCGGCGAGGCTCGACAGGTTGCCCGCATAGGTGAGGGCGTCGAACACCGTGACCTCGTCGTCGGTGGTGTCGAGGACGTGACGCACGTAGTTCGATCCGATGAATCCGGCGGCGCCGGTGATGAAGAGCTTCATTGGTGGAGTGCGCCTCGTGCTGGGATGGGGATGGTCATGACCGCAGCCCGCGATGGGGACGCCACTGCGCCTCGATGTCGGCCCGACGAGGATTGGTGCGGTCCCGCTCGGACAGGATGGGGTCGGTGATCCCCCAGTCGGCGGCGATCTCGGGGTCGTCCCAGGCCACGCCGCATTCGTCGGTGGCGTTGTAGTACCCGTCGACGAGATAGGTGATGGTCATGTCGGTGAGCGCCCCGAAACCATGGGCCACACCCGGCGGGATGAAGATGCCGCGATGCGAATGGGTGCCATCGGGCTGGAGGCCGAGGTCGAAGGACTGGGTGGCCCCATCGGTGGGCGAACCGACCCGGAGGTCATGCAGGACCACGCGGGCCGTGCCGTAGGGGACGTACCAGTAATCGGCCTGATGCAGGTGGTAATGGAGCCCGACGACGGCGCCCGCCTGACGATCACCCCGGTTGCCCTGGATCATCTCGCGGCCCTGCGGGAACCATTCGCGGCGATACGTCTCGACGAAGATCCCGCGTTCGTCGCCGTGGATGGTGGGATCGACGATGAAGACGCCGGCGATCGTGTCGGATTCGGTCACTTCAGCCATCGCACGCTCCCGCGGGTGATCGGAACGGGCTGAGGTTAGTCGCCGGTGCCCGCCGCACCGGAGAGGGTGCCGATGGCGATCGTCTCGTTGTGCACGAAGATCCGGCCCACCCGACGCGGGAACGGGAAGGAGCGGACGCGCACCTCGCCGAGCCCCAGAGCGGCCATGAGACCACGGGCCGATCCGCCGTCGATGAACTGCACATGGGTCGGGTCGGAACGCTGGCCGGCCTCCTGCGGGGTGATCAGGATGACGCGACCACCGGGTCGGACATGGGGCAGATACGAGCGCACGAGCTGCTCGGCATCATGGAGCTCGAGATGCTCGATGACATGGGACAGCAGCAGCGTGTCGAAGGGCCCGAGATCGAGGGTGTCGAACTCCTCGGGGGTGTACGCCTCGAATCCCCTGGCTCGACACTCCTGCACCGATGTCGGGTTGTGATCCACCCCGACACCGTGTCCGTCGAGGAAGCCGAGACACCGGCCCACGCCGCAGCCCACGTCGAGCACCCGACCGGGACGGAGACGGCGCAGGTTCCATCGATACGGGTTGGGGATGACCCGTTTCCACATCGCCTGCGGACGAGTGCGGAGACGCTCGGTGTACCACGAGCCTGCGGTGTCTGACTGTTCCATCGGAGGCTCCCGGTCGAAGAACGGGCAGGTTAGTGCTGACAGGGCGACTGGTAGCGTCCACGCCGTGGAGAAGCCACCGTCCCCGGCCAGCGCACCGTCCCACGCCGGCGACCACGCGACGCCTCCCGACATCAGCGCCGTGATCGTCGTCTACGGGGAGGAACCGTGGCTGGAGCGGTCGGTGCACGCCGTCCTCGACTCCGAGGGTGTCTCGGTGGAGGTGGTCCTGGTCGAGAACGGCGGATCCGAGTCCACCATCGCCGAGCTCGAACGTCTCGACCGGGTCCGGGTGGTCCGCCCGCAACGCAACACCGGGTTCGCCGAGGGGTGCAATCTGGGCGTGGCTGTGGCCACCGCTGCGGTGATCGCACTGATCAACCCTGATGCGATCGCCGAGCCGCGGGCGCTGGCGGCGCTGGGCGAGATGGCGCGGCGACCGGACGTCGGCATCGCGTCGGGTTCACTGCGACTGGCGAGCGCTCCCGACCGCATGAACTCGGCCGGCAACGACATCAACTTCCTCGGTCTGAGCTGGGCCGGGCACTTCGACGAACCAGCGGCATCCTTCGACGAGGTCGTCGACGTGGCCTCGGCGAGCGGTGCGGCGATGGCCTGCACCAGAGAGCTCTGGGATGCGCTCGGCGGTCTCGAGGACTCCTTCTTCGCCTATTTCGAGGACACCGAGTTCAGCATCCGCTGCTGGCAGCGGGGTCTGCGGGTCGTGTTCGTGCCCGACGCTGTCGTCGTCCATCGCTACGAGTTCTCCCGCAACCTCGAGAAGTACTTCCTTCTCGAGCGCAACCGCCTCGTCACGACGCTCACGTGCTTCGACACCCGACATCTGCTCGGCATCGCCCCGCTGCTGGTGGTGATGGAACTCGCTCTCCTCGCCCTCGCCGCCAAGGAGGGCTGGTTGCCGCAGAAGCTCCGTGCCTACCGGGCGGTGCTGCAGGACCGGCACCGGATCCGGCGCAGGAGGGCAACGGTCATGGCGGCCCGCACCGCGGCCCCGAACCGTTTCGACGATCTCCTCGCCACCCACCTCAGCCCCGGGAACCTCCCCGGTTCTCGGCCACCCGCCATCATCGAGCGGGCGCTCGCGCTGTACTGGCGGACCGTGCGTCGGATCGCCGGGATCTGATCAGCGCTTCCGTCGATCAGAACAGGGCGCAGCCGACGAACGCGTTCGATCCGTCGCCGATGTTCGTGCCCACCACGCAGGCGAACTGCGCACCGACACCCCGCCGCGGCGCCTGGTGCACGTAGCCATGCGCCGAACCGTGGCCGTACGCCGCGCCCACATCGGGACGGTCGAGGTCAGCGGTCATCGGCACCGTGGCCCAGGTGCCCAGCGAGAAGGAGTAGAGGTAGGCCGTGACCGAGATCGGGGTGTCGGCGCTCGGGTCGAGCGCCCAGCCCTTCAGGTAGTTGAAGCCGTACACCGAAAGCGCCACCTCCAGGTTCCCGAAGGGATCCTCCGAGGGGACGACCACGGTGCGGCATCCGAGCTGGGGATTGGTACCGGCGGTGGAGTCGATGGCGTAGGCGCAGACCTCGTGCAGTCCGGCGCTCACCGGGAGGCTCACCCGGAACCCATGATCGGGCCCGAAGAAGCCGCTGAGCGCGGCGTCCACATCGGGCCGTTCGACATCAGCCCTCGTCGCCCCACCCCATCGCCCGTCGATGTACACGTGCACGTCGATCGGGTCGACGGTGTCGGGATCCACCGCCCAGCCGCTCAGCGTGACCGTGCCGCTGCTCGTCGAGACGGCGTCGAGGGATCCGAACGGGGCCCCGGCACCGCTCCCCCCGCCGGCCAGGGCGGCGAGTGCGGCGAGATCGCAGCAGAAGCGGTTCATGTCGACCCGCCATCCGATCCCCGGGACGGTGCCGTCGGAGCGGTACTGCCAGAAGGTCCAGTTCGACCAGCCGGCGGGAACCAGTGGCCGGAAGGTCGTGCTGTTGGGATCGTCGGGGTAGCTCGCCAGCCACAGGCGATAGGTGCTCCCGATATCGGTCGGATTCCCGACGGCGTCCTTCCAGAAGTAGTAGCCGGTGTAGATCATCGGCGGACGACCGGTGAGTCGTGTGACCTCGGCGAGCCAGGTGCGGGTCCAGGTCGCCAGCTGGGTCCTGGTGAGTCGCCCCTTCTCCTCGAGATCGAGCACCGCTCCGATGTCGAGCCTTCCTGTCATGGAACCGGCCTTCGACACGAAGTAGCGGGCCTGATCGAGTGCGGTGGAGTAGGGCAGGGCCGGGCGGGCGTAGTGGTAGGCGCCCCGATAGAGCCCGGCCGCGCCGGCACCGGTCCAGTCGTCGACGAAGTACGGGTTGGTGTAGGTGGTCCCCTCGGTGGCCTTCACCAGCGCGTAGCTGTGCCCGGCCGCCCGCACCTTCACCCAGTCGATCGGCGCGCCACCGGGATGCTGGTAGCTGGCCACATCGACGCCGGTGAGGAGCGCACCCGCCGGGGTTGCGGCGACGACCAGAAGCAGGAGGGCGGCGATGAGGACCGACGCTGACCTGCGCATGGGCCACCACGGTACCGGCGAAGCGCCACAGGGATGGGTCGGGCCGATGCGTCGCCGGGGCGGCGGGATCAGTTGTGGAGGTCGATCAGAGTTCGATGGGTTCGTGCTCGATGGCGTCGACCAGCGCCGAGATGCTGGTGGTCGCCATCTTCTTCTGCTCGGCCATCAGGGCGATCCCCATCACGAGTGCCGACACCGCCGAGCCGACGAGGAATCCGAGATCGACCCGCAGTTCGAGCCCGCTGATCGTCGCCATGACGATCAGTGAGGCGACGAGACCGAACGCCCACGCGATGGCCGTGATGCGATGATCGCCGAGCGCCACGAGTGCCTGCGCCATGGTGAGGGCGACGATGAACACCCCGCTGCCCGCGGCGAGCAGCGCCAGGGAGGAGGCCGACATCGTGAAGTCCTTGAACAGGATCCCGCCCACGAAGGGTCCGGCCACATAGGCGCCGAGCGTGCCGAGCACAGCGATGCCGATCACGACCACCATGAGGCGGTTGAACCCCCGGCGGAACTCGTCGTGCTGCCCGGCACCGGCCAGGCCGGCCAGTTTCGGAAGCAGGGTCCCCTGCACCGCCTGGAATGCGAGGATCGGGACACGGGCCACGAAGAACGCCGATGCGAAACCGGTGACGATGTCGCGGTCGGCCTCGGTGGAGAGGAGGTTCACGCCCAGCAGCGGGGCGTAGGAGACGAGCTGCACCAGGACCGAGGCGGCGAGCAGCCAGCCGAGATTCGCCGACAGCTCCGAGATCGGGGCGTCAGGTCCGGGGCGGAGGTCGGGACGGCCCCGCAGCAGCACGATCGGCAGGGCGATGAGCGGGGAGAGTCCGAGACAGAGGGCGTAGAGACCGGCGCTGTGCACGCCGGCGAACGCCAACCCGATGGCGAGCATCACGCGGACCGAACTGTCGATGGCGATCAGCTCGCCGTAGGAACGGAACCGCCCCTCACCGGCCAGCACGCCGCGGGTGAGGTGCAGCATGCAGAACGACACGAGTGACAGCGACAGGCTCAGGGCGAAGAGGTTGTCGCCGTGGTAGATCTCGGTGGACAGCCACGGAGTGGCCACGAGCACCGCCACCACGAGCACGGTGGTGAGGATCGCACCCATGCGCACGGCCCGAACGACGAGGGGTCGGCCTCCCTCCCCCTGCGCCTCACGATGGGCGAGCGCTCGCGCGACCTCCTGCTCGAGGGGCAGGAAGAAGCCCGGGCCGATCACGAACACCACGGCCCAGAACGCCGAGAACGCCGCCTTGGCGGAGCCGTCGAGCGCGTTCAGCGCCACCACCACGAACGCATAGGCCGTGATCGAGGAGATGACCAGACCGACGCCCACCGAGACCGTGCCGGTCGGGATGGCCTCACCGAGGTGACGGAGTCTGCGGATCGGATCAGGCATCGTGGGGGTACTCCTGTCGGTGCCGGCGCACCTCGTGTTCGACGGACCATTGTGGTCCACCGGTGTTCACCTGAACGCGATACCGACGCTGGCCACGCTCGCCACTGCGAGGCCGGTCGTGAGCAGGGTCGCCCAGCGACCCCGCAGCACCGCGGCTGCGGCGGCCATGAGGGCAGGGACGGCCACGAGGGCGTATCGGAACGGGATGTCGACATAGACGGACTGGAAGCCGTAGTTGAACAGCACGATCGCCGGTCCGGCGACTGCAGCGGCGGCGAGTGCTGCACACGCGAGTGCCCGATCCCGCGAGCCCCGGGGCGACCGCACCATCGCCACGATGGTGAACACGATGAGCAGCAGGGCGATCAGGCCGGAGATGAGAGTCACGGCGTCGGTGCGCAGGAAGGGCGGGAGATACGGCCCGAACAGCGGGTCGAAGGTCTGGCGCCATGAGCCGATGAACTGGCTCATCGGGAACTGTGTGACCGTGTAGCGCTGGGTCATGGGGATATCGGCCCCGGCGACCATGGCGATGGAAGTCGCCACCACCTGCCAGATCCCCGACACCAGCACCGCCGTGGCACTGATCCAGACCACCGGCAGCAGCCGACGACGGTTCACCCGCACGAACTCCCGCTCCGGGCGGGCCGAACGCCATGCTGACCAGTTGCACCTGATGAGCAGGTAGAGCACGACGACCGCGACCGCGATCAGGTTGGTGACCTTGGTGCCGGCGCACAGGGCCGCAGCCGCGAGCACGACCCACATCGGGAGCCGACCCCGCTCCCATCGGATGACCGCCCAGACCAACAGGGCGCCGCACAGAAGCGAGGTGCCATCGGTGTTGATGGTGGCGGCGGCGAACAGCACCGTCGGAGCCGAGATGGTGATGGCGATGAGCGCCGATGAGAGGAGTCGGTTCGCCCCGAGCTCCCGCAGCAGCAACCACAGTGCCCCCACCGCAGCCATCAACCACACCGCACCGGCCACCCGACCGTTGGTGAGGGGATCGTCCTTCACCGGCAGCACCGATGCGATCACACGGGCGACCACGCCATCGACCACGTAATAGGTGGGCGGATGGATCGCTGCGGTGTTGAATCCGCTCTCCTGGAAGGTCGTCGGGTCGAGCTCGATCGAAGGATCGGTGACACAGGCCGGGACCTTGGCATCGAACTCGGCATCGAGCCGATGACAGGTCTCGAGTCGGAGAGAGCGCTGTGAGAACAGGTCACCGAGCCCGACGAGGTGCCCGTCACCGGCACGGATCAGGTAGTCGAGGTGCTGGAGCTCGTCGACCGGCGAGACCTCGGTGTAGCTGTGCACATGTCCGATCACGAGTGCGAGGGCGAGCGCCATGAGCGCGACGACACACGCCGCCGAGCGAAGTCGGTTCATGCGAGGTCGACGACGGAGTGGTCACCGACCATGAGCCGCGTGGCATGCGGACGGGTCTCCGAGCGACGGACCTCGACCTTCTTGCCGATCAGCGAATCCGCGATCCGGGTGACATCGCGCACGATGGACTCCTCGAGCACCACCGAATGCTCGATCTCGGTGTTCGTGATCTCGCAGTCGAAGTAGATGGACGTGAAGGGTCCGATGTAGCTGTTCACGACGCGGGTGCGCTCGCCGATGATGGCGGGACCGCGCACGGTCGAGTTGATGATGACGGCGCCCTCCTCGATCACGACGCGACCATCGATCAGCGAGTCGGCGTCGACCGAGCCATGGATCGCCGGTTCGATCGCCTCGAGGACGAGTCGGTTCCCCTCGAGCAGGGGCTGCAGCTTCCCGGTGTCCTTCCACCAGCCGTCGAGGACCTCATGACGCACACGGTGGTCGTGGTCGATCAGCCACTGGATGGCGTCGGTGATCTCGAGCTCCCCTCGGGGCGAGGGTTCGATGGTCGACACGGCCTCATGGATGCTCCGGTCGAACAGGTACACACCGACGAGTGCCAGGTCGGAGGGAGGATCGACCGGCTTCTCCACGAGGCGGAGCACCTCGCCGTCGGGACCGATCTCGGCCACACCGAATCGCTGCGGATCGGGTACCCGCGCCAGCAGGATCTGGGCCGACGGGGCGGTGGCATCGGCGCCGTCGGCGAGACGGCGATCGGCCTCGAACCGTTCCACGAACTCGGCGATGCCCTGACGCAGCAGGTTGTCGCCCAGATACATCACGAAGTCATCCTCACCGAGGAACTCCCGGGCGATGAGCACGCAATGGGCCAGACCGAGTGGAGCGTCCTGGGGGATGTACGTGACGTGGGCGCCCCAGCGGGAACCGTCGCCGACGGCGTCGCGGATCTCGGCGCCGGTGTCGCCGGTGATGATCCCGATCTCGGTGATCCCCGCCTCGACCATGTCCTCGATCCCGTAGAAGAGGATCGGCTTGTTGGCCACCGGCACCAACTGCTTGGCGCTGGTGTGGGTGATCGGGCGCAGGCGGGTGCCGGCGCCACCGGAGAGGATGAGACCCTTCATGCGGACTTTCTAGCAGTCGGTCGATGCCACGCCCCCGAGGGGATCGGGCGCGAACTCAGTAGGTCCGACACGACAATGTGCTGTTGGGCATCGGCGCACCGAGATTGAGCAGCTGCACGCACACAGTGGTCGGCGCGGCAGGGATGGCCACATACACGAGGAACCCGTGGTTGTCGCCGTACCCCGGATAGACCGCACCGACATCGGGGCGCGGGTCGGCGGCACGGAACATCTTCGGGGCGGCGCCGTTCACCGACACGGCGAGCGACACGGCACCGACGGCGTCGGGGTCGAGCGCCCAACCGCCGAGGATCACTCCGCCATAGGCCCGGTTCGCGAACTCCAGATTCCCGATCGGCGAGTGGGCGACCACCGTGACGGAACGACAACCGAGGGCCAGATCCGTGCCGCCGAGACCCTCGTTCACGACCGTGACACAGACCGAATGGGTGCCCGGTGAGGTCGGGACCACGGCGTTGAATCCATGACGGATGCCGAGATTCGGGTACACGGAACCGACATCGGGACGTTCCACGCCGGTGAGCGCCGTCTTCACGAGTGTGCCGTCGACGGTGATGCGGACCTTCGCGTCGGCGGTCTCGGGATCGAAGGCCCAGCCCCACACCCGGAATCCGCCGGGAGCGGTCGAGAGCGAGTCGAAACTGCCGAACGGCTGACCGGCGACGGTGACGCTCTGGCAGCCGAGGGTCGTGTTCGAGGAACCGCTGGGAGGAGCGTTCACGGCGACCGCGCACACGTTGCGCACCCCGGCCCGCAGGCGCACGAATCGCGAGAATCCATGATCCGCCCCGAAAGTCGGATGGTCGGCGGCGAGATCGTTCCGGGCGACATCAGCGCTGAAGGTCGTGATGGGCGCACCATCGGCGAGCAGTTGGATCTGCAGCGGAGCATCCGTGTCCGCGTCGAAGGCGTAGCCGCGCAGGTTCACGCCACCGATCGCGGCGGTGACCGATTCGAGGGCACCGATCGGTTCGCCCACGATGGAGACGGTGCGGCACCCCATCGAACGATCACCCGTGCCGAAGACGCCGATGTTCACGGCGGTGACACAGACCGAATGGTCGCCGCCGGTGAGATCGACGGTTGTCTCGAACCCGTGGGCATCGCCGTAGCCCGGCACCACCGAGGCCACATCGGTGCGCACCTTGTCGGCGGTGACACGAGCGACGACCGCACCGTCGACGGAGATGTCGACCGGCGTGGGATCGTTGGTGTCCGGGTCGATGGTCCAACCGGTGAGCGTGACCCGGTTGAGCACCGACACCGAGCTCGAGTCGAAGCTGCCGAACGGATCGATCGTCAGCGGACCCCACGGGGTGTCGGCCACGCGGGCCTTCGCACAGTCGCCGCGCTGCACCGTGATATCGCACAGGTTCGATGCCCGACTCCACATCACCGAGGTGCGGGCGTTGGAGGTGACGGGCTTGACCGCCGTGATGCCGATGTCGAATCCGGTGTCGTCGCGCACCCAGATCCGGTACTCCTTCCCACCCGTCTCGATGTCGTAGAACGGCTTCGGGAGCGGGGTGAGGTAGTCGGGTCTGGTGGGGTCGTAGGTCCCGTAGGTCCAGCTGCGCGAGCCCTGTGCCCGTGAGGGATCGATGTAGTAGCAGGTGAGCCCCTCGCCCAGACCGAGCACGTTGCACACCCGCTTCTCCATGCCTCCGAGGTTGCTGATGGCGCTGTCGGAGCCGATGTCGAGCTTGTCCCCCACCAGCAACGAGCTGTAGGCGTCCTCACAGCGCGAATCGGTGGAGCAGTAGTACCAGGCGCCCCAGGCGTACGCCCGACGGCGAACGGGATCATCGAGCCGATCGGCGGGTGCGTTGCACCACCGATACGAGATGGTGGTCGCCGCCTGTATGGCAGCGGTGTCGGTGTCGATGGCAGACGCTGCGGTGAGGTTCCATCCACCGGCGGAGTCGAACTGCCACAGACCGATGCCCGGGCTGTAGAACGCGCCCGTGTACGGACCATCGGTGGCGGCGAAGGGGAACAGGTTCTTGTTGAGCGACCAGACGTTGACGTTGTCCCAGCGCGAGAGCGTCATCGGGGAAGGCGACTTCGTCCCCGATTCGAAGGAGGTGGGCACGATGAGCATGGCCGAGAGCTGGGCGGGGGTGAGCCCGCAGGATGCCTTCTCCTTCGCCGCGTTCCAGATCGAGGTCAGGGGCCCGTCACCCTGCACCCGGCCGCTGGTGGGGGGCGTGACGAGCTTGGCGGTGAGATCAGCGGGCAGACAGGCCGAGGCCAGCGTGACGACCGCGAGCAGCCCCAGCACCAGCGGGAGCACCCGGGCGCGACCACCACGCCGGGAGGTGCTGCCATGGTTGTGTGCACGGGGGAAGGACACTCGTTCGGCCTCGGGAGTCGACACGGGCGCGGCGAGATGCCGAGCCCTCCGCCCGATGACACGCTAGCAACGGGTCGGTCCCGAGGGGCCGCATCCCCCGGGTCAGCTGCTCAGACGTCGGGGCCCCGACCGGCGCCCCGACCTGATCAGTGCCGGGCGTGCGGCGTGCAGAACTGGTCGTACTCGGCGATGACGATCTCGCCGGGATCGATCGAGCAGGCCGGGCAGTTCGGGTCGCGACGGATCCTGTAGGTCATGAACGACTGCTCGAGGCTGTCGTAGGCCATGAG
>CANFHM010000013.1 GCA_947446975.1 Microthrixaceae bacterium | reverse complement strand
CGTTGGTGGCGGGGGTCGGATTTGAACCAACGACCTTCGGGTTATGAGCCCGACGAGCTACCAGACTGCTCCACCCCGCGGCGTGCACGAGACCCTACCGGCAGCAGCCCGCAGATGCCAACCATGGGACACAACTACGCTCCGAGGACGTCCTCGACCCTCCCTGGAGCAGCCGTGACCAACCAATCCACCCCGGTCCACCTCGACCCCCGTTGGGAGGCGTTCCTCGATGCCACCGCCCGCCTCACCGGCCCGGGCGGCCCGTTCGAGGTCGTGCAGGAGGACGTCCGCGGCGAGACCATGGGTGTGCTGCGCAACCGCCCCCGGTCGCTGCGCGAGATCCTCGAGAACTCCTTCGAGTTCGGCGACAAGGAGTCGATGATCTTCGACGACGGTCGTCGGGTCACCTTCGCCGGCTTCCGCTCCGATGTGGCCTCCACCGCCGCCTGGCTCCAGCGCGAGCACGGCATCGGTCACGGCGACCGCGTCGCCATCTGCGGAGCCAACTCCTACGGCTGGATCGTGACGTTCTGGGCCTGCCTCTCCATGGGCGCCACCACTGTCGCCATGAACGGCTGGTGGACCGAACCCGAGATGCGCCATGCGCTCGACCTCACCGAACCGAAGCTGCTCATGTTCGACGCCCGACGTGCAGAGCGTCTGGGCGCCGACATCACCACTCCCCGCCGCGATCTCGACATCGATCTCGAAGAGATGCTCGCCTATGCCCCCGATGCATCCATCCCCGCCAACCACATCGACGAGGACGATCCCGCCATCCTGATCTTCACGAGCGGCACCACCGGTCGCCCCAAGGCCGCCGTGCTCTCGCATCGCAGCGTCATCCACTACTCGTCGCTGTCGAACTTCATCGGCGCCCGCGGGATGGTGCTCGCTGGTCGGGCACCGGGCGGGCCCACGCCGATCCGCCTGGCGGTGTTCCCGCTGTTCCACGTGTCCGGTCTGGGGGCGACGGTCAACGGTCTGCACACCGGCTCCACCGGCGCATGGTTCACAGCGCGCTTCGACGCCGACACCGTCATCCCGTTCATCATCGAGAACAAGGTCAATCTCATCAGCGGCACCGGCACGCACATCCTGCGTCTGCTCGACAGCCCGCTGTGCGCCGACATCCCGCCCGAGCAGGTCGTGTCGGTCGGCATGGGCGGTTCCGCCACCACCCCCGAGATCATGCGGCGGCTCGCCGCACGGTTCCCGCATCTCGATCACACCATGGCCTCCGGGTACGGCTCCACCGAGACCGGTTCGCTGATCTCGTACGCCCCCAACTGGATGCTGGAACTCGCCCCCGAATGCATCGGCCCGGCGCTGCCCACCTGTGAGGTCCGCATCACCGACGATCAGGGCGCCGAGGTGCCCGAGGGCGGCGAGGGCAACATCACGGTCCGCAGCCCGCTGCTCATGAACGAGTACTGGCGCCATCCGGCAGCCAACGCCGAGGCGTTCTTCCCGGGGCGCTGGTTCAACACCGGCGACTTCGGCCGCATGGAGGGCGGATGCATCTACATCGCCTCCCGCAAGCGCGACCTCATCCTGCGCGGTGGCGAGAACATCTACCCGTTCGAGATCGAGAACTGCATCGAGGAGCTCGCCGGCGTGATCGAGACCGCCGTCATCGGGGTGGATCACGACATCCTCGGCCAGGAGGTCAAGGCCATCGTCGTGGTGGCCGAGGACACCGACATCACCGATCTGGCCATCCACGACCACTGCCGGGCCTCGCTGGCCTCCTACAAGATCCCCGCCTACATCGAGCTGCGCACGGCCCGCCTCCCGCGCAACCCGAGCGGCAAGATCCTCAAGCATGTCCTCGCCGATGGCGGTGAGGCCGGGTTCGTCGAGGACTGACCCTGGGCTCAAGTGCTGCGGGCCCACAGACCCGCAGCACTCTGACGACTACGCCGGTGCGCCCCGACCCGCGCCCAGCATCGTCGTCGAGGTCGTCGACGAGGTCGAGCCGTTCGCCATCGTGGAGGCCTGGTTGAGGTACCCCTGTGCCTCCCTGACCTTGGCCTGGTAGCCGGCGAGATCGCCGTTGCGCAGCGCCACATCGGCGTCGGCGAGCGCCCGGGCCGCCAGATCGATCAGCTGATCCTTGGTCTGGTTGCCCGTGCTGGGGACCGTCGTGGTCGTGGTCGAGGTGGACGGATCGGTGGAGCCTCCCCCACCGTTGGCGTTGTTGTTGTTGATGTCGTCCTGACTGATCGAGCCGCTCTCGAAGGTCTGCGGATCGGCGCCGGGGAAGAGGGTCTGGAGCGCCTCACGCAGCGAGGGCTTCATCACGACCTCACCCGCCCACACGGCGATGACCTGCTTGAGCTCGGGGATCTGCGTGGTGTTGTCGGAGGACACGTACAGGGATCGCACATAGACGATCGAGTTGTTCACCGGCACCAGCTGCAGCTGACCGAGCTGGGCCCGCGAGCCCTGCTGGTTGAGCAGGGTGAGCCGCTGGGCGACATCAGGTGCGGCGAGGATGTTGGAGTTGACGATCGCCGGGCCGTCGATGTTGAAGCCGCCCGGCATCTCGTAGACGATCAGCTTGCCGTACTGGCCCGGATCACTGTTGGCGATCATGAACGAGGTGAGGGTCTTCTTGGAATCGTCCTCCGAGTACGGCACGAACGGCCGGAGGCTCACGAACGATTCGGTGGTGTCGCCCGGCAGACGCAGCAGCTGGTAGTTCGGTTCGATCCGGGCCTCCTTGGCCCGCACCGTGACGCCCTGCGAGGCCAGCAGCTGGTTGGCCGTGGCCACCGAGGTGGCGCCGTTGACCGAGGAACCCGGATCCTGGGCCACCGACCAGCTCGAGGTCTTCTCGTAGAAGGCCGCCGAATCGCTGATGTGATAGCGGCCGAACATGTTGGTCTGCACCCGGAAGAGATCCTGCGGATAGCGCCAATGGGCCTTGAGCTGGGCGGGCATGTCCTCGACCGGCGAGAACAGCGCCGGGAAGGCCTTCTGGTAGGCGGTGATGATCGGATCCGCGGGATCGACGATGTAGAGCTTCACCGTGCCGTCGTAGGTGTCGACCACACCCTTGACCGCGTTGCGGATGTAGTTGAAGTTGATCCCCTGCAGACCGCTGTCGGAGGGCAGACCACTGGAATCGGCGCGCTGGGCGTTCGGGTAGTTGCTGGTGGTGGTGAACCCGTCGAACATGTAGACGATCCGGCCGTCCTCGATCACCGGATAGGGATCACCGTCGAAGCGGAGGAACGGCGCCACTGCCGCCACACGATCACGCACATCACGCTGGAACACGATGCGCGAATCGGAGCTGATGAAGTTCGAGATCACCAGGTTCCAGTCGGCGAACCTGGCGCCGAAGGCCAGCCGACGCATGAGCGAGCTCAGCTGCACGCCGCCGGAACCGGAGTACTTCGTGAACTTGGTCTGCCCGTCGACCTCGACGTAGTCGACCTCATCACGACCGGCGTTGGTGATGGCGTAGCCGGCCACGTTCTCGCCGTAGTAGGTCTGCGGGGTCGAGAGATCGACCTTGATGGCCGCGTCGTCGACGATGACCGGCACGTTCTTCACGAGGAAGTTCGGGCGGCCCTGGGTGGTGGTGGAGTTCGCCGGGGCGAGCGCCACGCCGTAGCCGTGGGTGTAGGCGAGATGCGCGCCCTCCCATGACTGCTGCGGGATGCCCGACACGTTGAGATCACGCGAACCGAGCACGACCTGGGTGTTGGCGACATCGCCGTTGGGGGTGCGGATGGGATAGCGATCGATGCTCAGCTCGTTGAACCGGTAGAACGCGTACTGGCTCTGGAGACGCTGATAGGTGGGGTTGACGATCAGCGGATCGAGCAGCCGGATGTTGCGGATGGTGCCGGGGTTGGCATTGACGTTGGCCGTGGCCACCGCCTTGTCCTGGTTGTAGATGAACGGTTTGGTCTCGACGTTGTCGAGCCCGAGCGCGGCGCGGGTGGCGCTGATGTTGTGATCGATGTACGGCGCCTCACGGGTGGATTCCTCGGGCTCCACCTGGAACCGCTGCACGAAGGCCGGATAGCCGACACCGGCGATCACCGACACGAGGGCCCAGAGGCCGACGGCGACCACGGGAAGGGTCCAGCCCCGGCGGAAGATGTTGAAGATGAACAACCCGAACGAGAGCAGGGCGATGAACAGCAGCAGGTAGATGGCCGGGAGCTGCGCCTTGACATCGGTGTAGGTGGCGCCGTCGACCGCCCCCCGGGTGGAGAACGTGAGCGCATAGCGCTGCAGCCAGTAATCGGCGGCCTTCACCAGCGCCAGCAGCCCGAGGATGACCGAGATATGCGCCTTGACCTGCGGCGTGACCCGCTGTCCGGGGACCTGCAGACGGATACCGCCGTTGAGATAGTGGGCCACCACGGTGACCAGCAGGATGATGACGCCCGAGGCGAACAACCAGTTCACGACCGTGGAATAGAACGGCAGTTTGAACACGTAGAAGCCGACATCGGTCTGGAAGGTCTGGTCCTTCACACCGAACGAACCGCCGTTGGTGAAGAGGATCCACTGGTTCCATTCACTCGACATCCCGGCACCGGCGATGATGCCGAGCACGAGCGACACGACCGCCCGGACGAGTCGGGCACGACGATCGACCACGGCGTGGTAGCGGTCGAGGAGATCATCCTCCGGCCCCATGGCCCGCACCTTCGGCGCGAGACGATCGGCGATGGTGAGGCTCAGGAACATGAGCACGGCGAACACCCCGGTGAAGATGACGCCGAGCGCGATCTTCGACCAGAGCACCCCGGTGAACACCGAGGAGAGTCCGAGTGAGTCGAACCACAGGAAATCGGTCCAGAAGCCGGCGACTCCCCGCAGCGAGAAGGCCAGGAAGAACACGACGGCGACGGCGATGATGATGACGAGGCGGCCGCGGGACACCCGGCGTCGAGGATTCGGCAGATCTGTGGGTACACGCATCGGGGTCAGCCTAAGGGGGAACCATCACCACGGCCACGCAGGCGGATGGGTATCTCCGCCGGTGTCGGTTCAGTCCTGCTCGGCCCGCAGGGTGGCGAAGAGATCCGAGGTGCGCGCCGGATCGATGCCGGTGCGGCGGGGGCGTCGCTCCGGCGCTGCAGGGAGCTCCTCGGGGCGGTCTTCGGGGCGCTCGTCGGTGTGCGCCTCGGGGCGCTCCTCGAGCGGGCCATCGGGGCGGGCATCGGCCTGCGCTCGTTCGAGCAGGGCGGCCACCTCGGCAGCAGCCTCCGCCCGCATCTCGTCGAGGAGACGGGTGGCGGCCTCATCGGCACGCTGACGGATCTCGGCAGCTGCGATGCGCGCGGCATCGAGGATCCTCGCCACCTCATCACCGAGCAGTTTGGTGAGATGCGACGGATCGAGCGGATCGATCGCCGCGGCACGAGCCTCCGCCGCCTCCAGCTGTCGGGCCAGCAGGGCCTCGCGCTCCTGTCCGGCGCGCAGTTCGCCGGCGAGCTGCAGCAGCGCCCGACGGACCTCCCCCGGATCGAAACCCCGCCGCACGATCGCGAAGTTCGGGTCGAGCATGGCGTCGATGTCGTCAGGTTCGGCGGGCAGGACCATCGGCGCAGATCGTACCGGTCGGGGTCGGCCGGTCGCGATGGATCAGTTCAGAACCCCGCCTCGGCGGCCGGCTTCGGTGGCAGCACGTCGTTGCCGCCGCCCACCGTGGTCAGCACGGCGAGCGCCTCGTCGAGGGAATCGGCGGGTTCGATGCGGAGCCCCTCGGCGTAGCGACGGGCATCGTCGAGCTCGCTGCTGGGCACCAGCATCAGTTCCGCACCGGATCGTCGGGCGGCGACCACCTTCTGATGCACGCCGCCGACCGGACCCACGACCCCGTTGAGATCCATCGTGCCCGTGGTGGCGATGTGCAGCCCGCCGGTGAGGCTGCCCGGGGTGAGCACGTCGAGCAGCCCGAGCGTGAAGGCCAGCCCCGCCGAGGGACCGCTGACCGCACCCGAGTTGATCGAGACCGTGACCGGGAAGTCGAAGCTGAGATCACGGGTGAAGGTGGAGACCCCGAGGTAGCCGCGCGACGCATCGTCGGGCCGCGCCCCGAGCCGCAGTTCGATGGTGCGCTCATCACTGCCGTCGTACTTCTGCACCGTGAGGTCGATCAGTGAACCCGGCGTGCCGGCGCCGAGCGCGGCGACCAGCTGACTGTTGAGCGTGATCGGCTGTCCCTGCACGCCGACGATGACATCGCCCTTCGCCAGCACCCCGTGGGCCGGGCCGTCGGGCTGCACACCGGCCACGACCGCGCCGGTGCCCGAGGTGGTGATGGTGTAGCCGAGCCGGGTGAGGGCCTGATAGGTGGCGGCGTCCTTCGAATCGGCCATCATCCGCACGTTGATGTCGTGGTTCTCCGATTCGCTCTGCTTGCCGAAGAGATCATCCTGGGATTCCACCTCGACGGCCGAGTCGGTCCAGGCGGCCACGAGTTCGGCCACCGTGGCCTGCCGCAACGACACCGTGAGGAAGTCGATGGCGCCCTCGTTCTGGTAGGTCTGGGCATCGGTGACCGAGATGAGCGGCTCAGTGGCCCGGGAGGATCCCGGCGAGAGCGTGTAGTACGGCAGGCGGATGAACAGCGCCGCCGACACGAGCGCGACCACGAGCGCCGCCGAGATCCAGACGACGAGGCGGCGTGTCCGGGTGGAGGAACGGGTGGGTGGTTGTGGGGTGTCGATGTCGGACACGGGGGCTCCCTGGGGCGTGTGCCCCTGAAGCCTGCCACGCCGCACCCATCGCGGTGTCGCAGCCGACGGGTCACGGGTGGGAGGATGCGGCGTGCCCCGCTCCCCGATCACCCCGGCCGATGATCGATCCGCCGCCGCCGATCGTCGACGGGCCGCCATCGCCGGCCACACCGGCGACATCGACACCGCGAGGGAACTCCTCGACCATCCCGATCCGAAGGTTCGGGCCACAGCCCTCGGTGCACTGAACCGTCTCGGTGCGCTCGAGGAGCAGGAACTGTGCCTCGCCCTCACCGATGCGGATGCAGGTGTGCGTCGGCGAGCCTGTGAGGAGACCGCCCGCTGGCACAACAGCTCCGGCACGGTGGCCGACACAGGGGACGACACGGGGGCCGGCCGGGACGATGCTGCGTCCGATGACCTGCTCGATGCTGCCGCCGATGGACTGCTCGATGCCGGCGCACCGCTGCCCCATGCGCTGGCCGAGGCGCTCACCGATCGGCTCCTCGACCCCGATGACACCGTGGTGGAGATCGCCGCCTGGGCGTGGGGCGAGCATCCCCCCGCCACCGAGCGCGCCTTCGACCTGCTCGTGACCATCACCACCGACCACACCGACGCCCTCTGTCGCGAGGCCGCAGTGGCCGCACTCGGCGCGCTCGGCGACGCCCGTGCCGTGCCGACGATCCTGCGCGCTACCACCGACCGGGCCACGGTGCGGCGACGGGCGATCATCGCCCTCGCCCCCTTCGATGGTCCCGAGGTCGCCGAGGCCATCGAACGAGCCCGGTCCGACCGCGACTGGCAGGTGCGCCAGGCCGCCGAGGACCTCAGTCCATGAACATGACCTTCAGCGAGTCGAAGGACTCGATGCAGTGACCAGCGCCCAGCACCACTGACTCGAGCGGGGACTGCACCAGCTGCACGGGAACCTCCGCCTCGGCGGCGATGCGCTGGTCGAGACCGCGGAGCATGCCGCCGCCGCCGACGAGATGGATGCCCTGGTCGATGAGATCCTGGGCGAGCTCCGGCGGGGCCTGACCGAGACAGGCCACCACGGCGTCGACCATGGCCGACACCGGTTCATCGATGGCCTCGCGCACCTCGGCGGCGGTGAGCACCACGGTCTTCGGCAGACCGCTCATGAGCTCGCGGCCGCGCACCTCGGCGGCGTACTCCTCATCGGAGGGCCAGGCCGAGCCGATGGTGACCTTGATCTCCTCGGCCGTGCGCTCACCGATGGCGATGCCGTACTCCCGACGGATGTAGGTCTGGATGGCCGCATCGATGTCGAAGCTCCCGACACGCACCGCCTCGAGCGCGACCACACCGCCGAGGGAGATGAGCGCCGCCTCCGAGGTGCCGCCGCCGATGTCGATGACCATGTTGCCCAGCGGTTCGTTGATGGGGAGCCCGGCACCGATGGCGGCCGCCATGGGCTGCTCGATCAGATGCGCCTCGGTGGCCCCGGCCCGACGGGCGGCCTCGGTGACGGCACGCTGCTCCACGGTGGTGATGGCCGACGGGACGCAGATGACCACCCGGGGCTTGTTGAACCGATTGACCCCGACCCGCTCCAGCAGCAGGCGGATCATTCGCTGGGTGACCTCGAAATCGGTGATGGCCCCACCACGCAGTGGTCGCACGGCCACGATGTAACTGGGCGTGCGCCCGATCATCTGCCAGGCCTCGTGTCCCATGGCCAGCACATCCTGCGTGCGGCTGTTGAGCGCGATGACCGAGGGTTCGTTCAGGACGATCCCCTCACCGCGCACGTAGACGAGCGTGTTGGCGGTGCCGAGGTCGATGGCGAGGTCGCGGGCCATGCTCAGCGCTCCCTTCCGCTGTCGGTGCCGGTGCCGGTGCCGGTGCCAGAGTCAGTGCCGGTGTCGGCGTCGGCAGCTGCGTTCGTCGACGCAGGCGGACGGGTGGGGTTCGGGCGCACGTGCACGGTGTTGACCCGTCGGGGCGGGACCTGCTCGAGACCACCGTCGGCGACCGACGGCGGAGAGGTGCCGAGCGCTTCCATCTCGCGCTGGAAATCGCTCACGCTCGAGAGCGGATCACTGGGCTGGCGGTTGCGGAGCCACACGATGATCGATCCCACCACGCTGATGACCACGACGATCATGAGGAAGCTCACACCGCTCATCGGCCGGCTCCGGTGTCCGCATCGGCTGATGCCGTCCCGATGTGGTCGGGGCCCGGGTGCTGGTCGTCGAGGTCGGTGATCCCCACGATGTGCTGGGAGCCGCGGGCCCAGTCCGATCCGCCGTTCCAGAACTCCTTCTTCCAGATGGGGACGGTGGCCTTGAGGGCGTCGATGAGGAACCGGGACGCCTCGAAGGCGACATCACGGTGCGGCGACGACACCGCCACCACCACCGAGGATTCGCCGAGCAGCACCCGACCATCGCGATGCCACAGCACGATCCGGGCGAGGTCGGGCCAACGGTTGCGGGCCTCGGAGGCGAGCGCCTCGAGACGGGGGATGACCTCCTCGCCGTAGGCCTCGTAGTCGATGTGGGTGACTCCGGTGGTGCCATCGGCGTGATCGCGGACGAGGCCGCTGAACAGCACCACGGCACCGCACTCGGGCTGACCCAGCCACTCGTTCGCGATTCCGATATCGAGCACATGGTGCGTGAGTGCGATCCAGGTGTGGACGTCGGGCGGCGGTACGGGCACGGCGTCATCGTAGTGGGGGGCGCGGTCGCCGATGCGGGGCATCCCACTAACGTCGATCGGATGCCGTCGGACCTGCCAGACGATGTGGAACCGGATGACATGAGCGGTGGCGCGGGGCCTGAGGGCACCGGTTTCGGACCTCATCCGCACCCCGACGACCGTCTCTGGCGCCATCCGTCGGAGGCCGCCGCACGCGGTGCCGGTGGCGGCTCGACCCCCGGAACATCCCCCGGAGTCTCTGGCCCCGGAGTCTCTGGCCCCGGAGGCTCGGGCCCCAGCGGCTCGGGCCCGGCCCGGCGCAACCTCCGCTCCGGGCGTTCGGTGCTGCTTCCCGTGGCGCTCATCGCACTGGTGCTCGGCTCCGGGATCACGATGGTGGCGCTCTCGGCGTTCGGGGCCTTCGATCCCCCGCCGGCCCGGGTCGTGATCGAGAAGATCGAGACCGCCACCGACGCCAACCTCTCCACCACTGCGATCGTCGACCGGATCCGCCCCACCGTGGTGCGCATCGAGACCACCCGGGCCGGCGTGATGACCGCCGGCACCGGCGTGATCTACCGCTCGGACGGCTACGTGCTCACCACTGCCGATGCCGTGTCGGGAGCGGACTCCGTGGTCGTGATCACCACCGACGGCCATTCGACACCGGCATCGGTGGTGGGCCTCGATCCCACCGACGACATCGCCGTGCTGCGCATCGACCTCCCCGACGTGCAGTCAGCGGTGCTCGGCCATCCCGATGCGCTCGTGCCCGGTGATCCGGTGCTCGCGCTCAGCCTCGACGAGAGCGTCACCGACCCCATCACGAGCTCCGAGACCATCGCCGACAACAGCCGACGGGTCGACGCCATCGGCGGATCCACCCTCCACGACATGATCGCCGCGCAGGACACCACGACCACCTTCGACGACGCCGTGCTGTGCAGTGACAGCGGGGCGATCCTCGGCATCTTCACCACGCGTCCCGCCGACCCCACGGCCACGGCGAACGGTGGCACCGATCTCGCCCACACCCGCTTCGCCACGCCGATCGACTACGCCGTCCGGGTGGCCGACTCCATCGTGCGCACCGGTTCCGCCCGTCTCCCCTGGCTCGGCGTCATGAGCGACGACCTCGACTCCGGCACCACGGCGCGTCTCGGCCGATCGGGCACGGTGCTCACCGAGGTCAGCGGCGCCAGCCCGGCCGAGGCCGCCGATCTCCGCGTCGGCGACATCATCGTCAGCGTCGACGGTTCGCCGGTCACCTCCGCCACCTCGCTCGTGATGACGCTGCGCCGCCATGAGATCGGTGACTCGATCTCGATCACCTACATCCGTGACGGCGTCCAGAAGGTCACGACGACGGTGCTCGGGGATCGACCCTGAACCGACGCCGGATCACGGCGACCACGGTGCCGAGCACCACAACAGCACCGAACGCCGCTCCCCCGAGCGCCAGTTCCTGCCGATGACGAGGGGTGAGGCGGGCCCAGAGTCCCCCGCGATCGGAGTCGACATACGCCTCCTCGTTGGTGAAGGCCGGCTCCCACCCGAGTGCGCGGAGGCGATCGTTGGCCACCACCCAGGGAGCCGAGCTGGCCACGAGCATCGAGGGATCACCCGGCGCCAGCCCGAGTCGGGCGCCCACGCCGGCCACCAGCACCGCCAGTGAACGGCTGAGACGCACGCGCGGCGCCGGTCCCTTGAGGGCGCTGACCTGACTGGCAGTGAGCCAGCCGTCGGGCGCGATGTTGATGGCACCGTCGGGACCGTTCGTGCGCAGCAGTTCGATCGCCGACACGAGATCGTCGATGTGGAGGAACTGCACCGGACCGGTGCGATCGCTGACCTGCAGGCCGGCGGTCGACCACGGGGATCGGGCCAACCACTGTCCGTTGTCGGGTCCGACCACCACGCTCGGTCGCATGAGCGTGCACCGGATGCCGCGCTCGGCGGCCCAGTCCGAGCAGAGCCGTTCGAGCGAGGCGCGCTCCATCGCCGCCGGGATCGACGCGTTGGGTCGCACCCGGGCGCCCTCGGTGAGCGGCACCGGGTTGTCGCGTCGGGCTCCGTGGACGAGGGCCGAGGACAGCACGAGCAGCGACCGGAGCCGCGGCGCAGTGGAGAGGACGCCGAGCAGGGTCCGGGTGCCGGCGATGTCGACCTCGGCGCCACCGGTGCCATCGATGTCGAGACCACCACGGGGCCCGAGCAGCATGACGGTGGTGGCCGCACCGACGAGCAGGGCCAGTGCCGGATCGTCGAGCACCATGCGTGCGGTGACGAGACGGGTGTCCACCACGCGGGTGATCGGCGCCCATGCCCCGTCACGGAGACGTCGGCCGACCGCCACCACCTCGGCCACCGCCGGATCGAGCAGCAGGGAGGCCACGACCCGATGACCGATCGGACCGTCGGCACCGGTGACCACGACGACCTCCGATGGACCGCTCGGTGCCTCCCCGGTTCGCTCGTCCATGCTCTCCACTCGTCGCTTCCACCACTGGTCGGTCACATCATGGCCGAAACCCCATCATGCCCCGCCCCGGGTGCCACCGGAGCCCCGGCCGCCCTAGCCTTCCCCCTGTGAGTTCCGATCCCCCCGACCTTCCTCCCGACCTCCCCTTCGGCGCCCCGTTCGGCGACGACGGTTCCGACCCGTTCAAGGGCATGCCCCTGTTCGGCGATCTCTCCCGCCTGTTCGCCCAGCAGGGCGACATGGGCTGGGACGCCGCCCGCCAGCTGGCGCTCTCCGTGGCCACCGATGGTGGACAGGAACCCAACGTCGACCCGCTCGAACGCATCCGCTTCGAGTCGCTGGCCCGGGTCGCCGAACTGCAGATCGCCACCGCCACCGGACTCCCCGTGTCGCGTTCGGGCCTCGGCATCACCATCACACCGGTCACCCGCGGCCAATGGGTCACCAGCGCACTCGAGGCCTGGCGTCCGCTGTTCGACGCACTGGCCGGATCATTGCGCAATGACGGTGCCGCCGATCTCCCCGACCCCGGCAACCCGCTCGCCTTCCTCGCTCCGCTCATGAAGATGGTGGGGCCGATGATGCTGGGCATGACCGCCGGCTCGATGGTCGGGCATCTGGCCCGTCGCTGCTTCGGCCAGTACGACCTGCCCATCCCCCGCCCGGTCAGCGACGAGCTCTTCGTGCTGCCCAGCAATCTCGACGCCTTCGGCGAGGAGTGGAGCCTGCCTCCCGACGACCTCCGCCTCTGGATCTGTCTGCAGGAGATCGCCGTGCACTCGGTGCTGCTGGTGCCCCATGTCCGGGCGCGCCTCGACGACGCGCTGCTGCGGTACGTCTCGAGTTTCGAACCCGACGCCGGCGCGCTGGAGGAGCACCTCGAGAACCTCGACATCACCGACCCATCGGCGATCAGCAACATCGAGGTGACCTTCGGTGATCCGCAGATGCTGCTCGGAGCCATGCAGTCGCCAGCCCAGCGCGAGCTGCTGCCCGGGTTCGAGGCCCTCATCGCCACGATCGTCGGCTACGTGGACCACATCATGGACACCGTCGGCACCAATCTGCTGACCAACTACTCCATGCTCTCGGAGGCGCTGCGTCGACGCCGCGTCGAGGCCGATCCCAGCGACCGGTTCGTCGAGCGGCTCTTCGGACTCGAACTCGGCCAGCGCACCTACGACCGCGGCGCGGCGTTCGTGCAGGGCGTGGTGGAGCGTGCCGGGGCCGAGGGACTCGCCCGACTCTGGGAATCGGAGCGGACCCTCCCCACCCCGAACGAACTCGACGCCCCCGGCCTGTGGCTGGCCCGAATCGAACTGCCGCAGGACTGAGCGCACCCTCCAGCCCGAGCTCGCACTGCTCTGGAATCACTGGCCCGGAATCACTGCCGTGCTGTCACTCGTCCTCGGGCGGGCCGACCACGCTGGGATCCTCCCAGGCCTCCGCGCTGAACAGCAGACCATCGCCCCGCCGCTGCGGAGCCGGAGCCCGCGACGGAGCTGGGGCCACCGGTGTGGGCGCAGGGAGCGGGGCCGAGCGCCGCATCCACCGACGCGCCGGATCGTAGGGAGGATCGGGATGCTCGGGAACCGTGCGATCAGGAACTGTGCGATCAGGAACCGTGCGATCGAACGGCGGTGATGGCTCGACTGCTCCCCCTGTTCCCCCTGCTCCCGCTGCTCCCCGAGGTTCCACGGTGCCCGCCGGATACAGCGGGGGATCGATGGTGGGCAGGTCGAGGTCGAAGCCCTCCCTGGCCAGCAGGTCGGGATCGACGGTCGTGCGTCGACGGAACCCACGCGACGGCGTGGGGACCCGACCACTGCGGATCTGACGGAGGCCGAGCAGATAGCGCACCAGCGCCAGGGCGGCGATGAACGCGATGAACGCGAAGCCCACCACGATCGGGATCGGGATGACGATCGGGATGAGTGCACCGATGACCCACACCAGCTGGAACCTGGTCTCGAAGCGGGCGAAGGATCGACCACGGTTGGCATCGGGCGCATCGCGCTGCACGATCGAGTCGAAGGCCTGTTTCGCCGTGCTGCCGGTGGCGCCGACCAGCATCGAGAGCACCGCCGAGCCGGCGAGCCCACCGATGAACGCGCACAGGGTTCCGGCGATGACGGTGAGGACGAGCGAGGCGATGAGGATCCGCTCCTCCGACAGCAGACGACGCACCCGCGGTGCGAGCACGGCGCCGACGAAGAACCCGAGCTGGGCGGCGGAGGCCACCAGACCGAGCTGCCACAGCGGCGCATCGCGATCCTTGAACCCGAAGGCCAGCATGAACGACAGGAAGCCGACGATGCCCCGCAGCAGCCCCATGGCCGAGGAGGCGAGCACGATGCCGGCCGACCGCAGCTCCTCCCGTTCGGCTTCGTCGACGGGTTCGACCGCCACGACGGTGGGGCGCAGCCGCAGGGCGAGCACGGTGCCGACGACGAAGACCATGCCGCTGAGCCCGACGCTCCAGGCGCCTCCGCCGAGCTTGAGCAGGATGCCGCCGGGCACGGCGGCGACGACCACGGCCAGCGCGGAGAGGACCGTGAGCTTCGAGTTGGCCTCGACGAGCTCGGCGTCGTTGTGCACCGTGCCGGGCACCACGGCGCTCTTGGAGATCGAGTAGATCTTCTGCAGCACCAGCATGCCGAACGCTTCGGGGTAGAAGAACAGCGTCTGCATGTGCTGGGTGATGAGCAGGGCGAGCACGGCCCGCAGCAGCAGGGAGCCGACGATGATCCATCGACGCCCACCCCTGATGCGATCGATGGCCGGGCCGATGAGCGGGGCGGCGACGGCGAACGGGGCGATGGTGAGCACCAGGTACAGCGCCACCCGCCAGCGGGCGGAGTTGAAGTCGAGCGAGAAGAACACCGACCCGGCGAGGCCGATGGCGAACAGGGCATCGCCGGAGACCGAGGCCGCATGGGTGCGGGCCAACAGCGAGAACGGTGAACTGGCCCAGGGCCGACGAGGGTCGCGACCGACGACCTGCTCGCTGAAGGGGGGCTCGGCGTCCACGTCATCCATCGTAGGAGGGACCTGTGACTCCCCCTCCCCGCGACTCAGGAGGTCACAGCGGAACGAGGGACCTCGAACTTGTACCCGAGACCGCGGATGGTGACGATCGAGGTCGGGTTCGCCGGATCGGACTCGACCTTCGACCGCAGCCGCTTCACATGCACATCGAGGGTCTTGGTGTCACCGACGTAGTCGGAGCCCCAGACCCGATCGATCAGGACATCCCGGGTGAGCACCCGTCCGGCGTTCTCGAGCAGCAGGGCGAGCAGTTCGAACTCCTTGAGCGGGAGGCGGACATCCTCACCCCGGATGGTGACCTCGTGGCGCACATGATCGAGTCGCACCTCGCCGATCTCGACGACCTCACCCGAGACCGCTGCGGTGGAACTGGATGCCACGGCCCCGGACTCCGGCTCGACTGACCGACGCCGCAGCACAGCACGCATGCGGGCCACGAGTTCGCGGAGTCGATAGGGCTTGGTGATGTAGTCATCGGCCCCGACCTCGAGTCCGACGACGGTGTCGATCTCAGCGCTCTTGGCGGTGACCATGATGATCGGGACGTTCGATCGGGATCGGATCTCGCGACACACATCGATGCCCGAGACCCGCGGCAGCATCACGTCGAGGAGGATGAGGTCCGGGGCCAGGCTCTCGTAGATGTCGAGTGCCTCGGCGCCATCACGCGCCACGGTGACGGTGAACCCCTCGCGGGTGAGGCCGCTCTGCAGCGCATCGATGAACGACTCCTCGTCCTCGACGATGAGCACGGAGATGGAGGTCATTGCGGTTCCTTCGGAGATGGGTCGGGCGGGGATCCAAGCAGTGACACCGGCAACCGGAGCGAGAAGGTGGAGCCCTCGCCGAGGCGGGATTCGACGTCCACCGAACCGGCATGGTTGACGGCGACATGGCGGACGATGGCGAGGCCCAGCCCCGTGCCGCCGGTCTGGCGGCTGCGGGCCTGATCCACCCGGTAGAAGCGTTCGAACACCCGGTCGAGATCCCGGGCCGGGATCCCGATGCCGTGATCGGTCACCGAGAACACGACCTCTTCAGCACCGACGGCGCCGCGGATCTCGATCCGTCCCTCGGGATCGGAGTACTTGATCGCGTTGTCGAGCAGGTTCGTGAGCGCCGACACCATCTGCCGACGGTCGCAGCGCAGCGAGTCGTCGAGTTCCGATCCGAGGACCTCGATGACCACACCGGCCTGCTCGGCCGCGGGGCGGAGGCGATCCACGGCCTCGTCGAGGATCGAGCCGACCTCGACGACATCGGCGACCCGGGTCTCGTCGACCTCGATCCGAGACAGTTCGAGGAGATCCTCGATCGTGCGACCCACCCGGTACGACTCCATCTGGATCCGTTGGGCGAGGCGATCGGCCACCTCGGGGTCGTCCTCGGCCTGGAGGGTCTCGGCCAGCAGCCCGATCGCGCCGATCGGGGTCTTGAGCTCATGACTGATGTTCGCCACGAAATCGGTGCGGACGGCCTCGAGTCGGCGACGTTCGGTGATGTCCTCGATGATGGCCACCGCGCATCGCATGCCGTTGACCCCGAGGGGCCGGGTGATGACATCGACCGCCCGTCGGGGAGGACCGAAGAGTTCGAGTGTGCGCTCGGCCGGTCGGCCGGCGAGGGATTCGGCGAGCAGTTCGTTCACCAGCGCACCCACGAGAGCGTCGGAGTGGCGGGCATCGATGAACGCCCCGGCGGCGATGTTCCGCTCGAGGATCGTTCCGGAGGCGTCGACGACCATCACTGCGAGCGGGAGGGTGTCGAGGACCTCCTGCAACCGCCCGATGGCGCCCAGCTCCTGCTCACCGGCGAGACGGCTCCGCCGCAGCGTCTGCTCGATCCTCGACAGGAGCTCATCGAGCGATGCGTCGCCCGAGGAATGCCCTGCGCTGTCCCCGGAGGTCGTGAGGGTGTCGAGGCCCAGACGGTCGAGGCTCGACCCGAGCCGGGCCATGACGCGCCGGTCGGTGCGACGTGTGAGGGCCACCACCGCCACCGCGACGAGTGCGAGGACCACACAGGCCCCGAGGACCGCCGTGCCCGTCGGGATGACGAGCGCCGCCGTGATCGTCATCGAGGGCCCTCGCCCGGACGATCGTGGTCCTCGATCGGCTCGTGGTCCGATGGAGCCTCGGCCGAGGGATCACCATCGGCCGCATCGCCGAACGCCGCTCGGGCCCGGAGTCGGGCAGCACCGGTCTGTTCGGGCAGCCAGCCGGTGACCATGTACTGCACCCGCTGACCGATGTTGACGGCATGATCCCCGATGCGCTCGTAGTAGCGACCCACCAGTGCCAGCTGCACCGCCGGCTGCAGGCCGAGATCGTCCGCCGAATGCGCATCGAAGATCGCTTCGATGTAGTCGCCGTGGATGGTGTCGAGCGCGTCGTCGATATCGGCGAGCGCAGCACCGAGGCTGGCGTCGCGTTCGACATACGCGTCGAGCGACAGGGAGATGAGTCGCGACGCCTCCTCACTCATCCGCTCGATGAGACCCCGCAGGCGGGGATCCAGAGTTGCGCCATAGATGCGCCGCGCCGCCTTGGCCACGTTCACCATGAGATCACCCGAGCGTTCGAGTTCTCCGGTGAGCCACACAGCGGTGACGATGCTGCGCATGTCCGATGCCATCGGCTGCTGACGGGCCAGCACGTTGTAGCACTGCTCCTCGACGCGCAGGGTGAGTGCGTCGATCTCGTCATCGGCATCGATGAGGGCGAGCGCGCCGCCCATGTCGCCGGTGAGGAGCACCTCGGTGCCACGCGGGATGAACTCGCGCACGAGTGCGCCGAGCTCCACGATCTGGTCCCGGATCTCGTCGAGCTCCTGATGGAACGATTTGCGCTGTTCAGGCATGACGGACCTCCACGGTCATCGTTGACGCGGAACGCTGGGGCGGCACGGACAGCGCGGAGGTCATCCGAACCGGCCGGTCACGTAGTTCTCCGTCCGCTCATCCTCGGGAGTGGAGAAGATCCTGTTGGTGGGGGCGTACTCGACGAGCAGTCCGGTGCGGGTGTCGCTGTCGGGGTTCACCTCGGTGGTGAAGAACGCCGTGCGATCGCTCACACGGGCCGCCTGCTGCATGTTGTGGGTGACGATGAGGATCGTGTACTCGGACTTGAGCTCCTGCATGAGGTCCTCGATACGAGCGGTGGCGATGGGATCGAGCGCCGAGCAGGGTTCATCCATGAGGATGACCTCGGGCCGCACGGCGATGGCGCGGGCGATGCACAGACGCTGCTGCTGGCCGCCGGAGAGGCCCATGGCGGACTTCTTCAGCCGATCCTTCACCTCATCCCACAGCGCCGCCTGCCGGAGTGCCCGCTCGACGACGTCGTCGAGGTTCTCCTTCGTCCCGGCGATGCGCGGACCGAACGCGATGTTGTCGTAGATGGACTTCGGGAACGGGTTCGGCTTCTGGAACACCATGCCGATCCGCTTGCGCACCTCCACCGGATCGATGCGCGGATCGTAGAGATCCACCCCGTGGTAGAGCACCCGGCCCTCGACCCGCGCCCCCTCGATGAGATCGTTCATCCGATCGAAGCATCGCAGCACGGTGGACTTGCCGCAGCCCGAGGGCCCGATGAACGCAGTGATCTCGCGTTCACGGATCTGCAGGTTCACATCGCGCACGGCGCGGAAGCTGCCGTAGTACACGTCGAGGTCCCGGACTTCGAAGACGATCTCGGGATCGGCGATGACCGGTGCATCGGCGACCACGCCGAACGCTGTGTCCATGACGGGCGCTGCGACCTCGGGCTGCGCATCGATCTCGTTGATGGTTCCTTCGGTCACGGCATGCTCCTGATGATCTAGGCGTTGTGGCGTCGGGCCACCCCCGCCGAGACGACTCGGGCGAGGATCGTGAGGATGAAGACGATGGCGACGAGCGTGAGCGCCGCCCCCCAGGCCCGGGCCTGCGCCGCCTCGAAGGGGGTCTGGGCGTTGCCGAAGATCTGCACCGACAGTGCGGTGGTCGGGCCGTTGAAGATGCTGAGGTTGAGATTGCGGGCGGCGCCGATGGTGAACACCAGCGGCGCGGTCTCGCCGGCGGCGCGGGCCACGGCGAGCATCACGCCCGAGGTGATACCCCCGAAGGCCGCCGGCAGCACCACGGTGACCACCGTGCGCCATTTCCGGTTGCCGAGCGCGTAGCTGGCCTGACGCAGTTCATCGGGCACGAGGCGGAGCATCTCCTCGGTGGTGCGGATGATGATCGGCAGCATGAGGCAGGACAGCGCGAGTGCGCCGCCGAAGGCCGAGAGCCCATGGGCGATCGTCCAGATCGTGTAGACGAACAGACCCATCACGATCGACGGGACGCCGGTCATGACATCAGCCATGAACCGGATGAGCCGGGCCAGTCGACCGCGGCCGCCGTACTCATGGAGATAGATGGCTCCGAGCACGCCGAGCGGCACCGACATCGCAGCCGCCACACCGGTGATGAGCAGGGTGCCGACGATGGCCGGACCCATGCCGCCGCCCGCTCGTCGGGTGACGGCGGGCAGGTCCTTGGTGAACCAGTCGGGGGTCAACTGCCCGATGCCCTTGACGAGCACATAGCCGATGACGAGCGCCAGCGGGATCACCGCCACCACCACCGACCCGACCATCCAGATCGAGGCCAGCCGGTTCCGGATCCGACGGGAGCGCCCGGTGGTGCCGCGCAGCAGGAGCTCACCATCCTCGGCACGCACGAACAGATCGTCCAGATCAGCACCCATCCGGATCAGAACCCCTGCGCCCGACGATCGAAACGCGCCACGACACTGCGGGCCGAGACGTTCACGATGATGGTGACGAGGAACAGCACGACCCCGAGGCCGACCAGTGCGGCGCGATGCGTTCCCGAGGCCTCACCGAACTGGTTGACGATGACTGCGGCCATGGAGTCGCCGGCCTCGAACAGATGCGTGGTGATCTGCCCGGCCTGCGAGCCGATGACGAGCGCCACGGCGATGGTCTCGCCCATGGCGCGACCGAGTCCGAGCATGATGGCCCCGACGATGCCACCGCGCCCCCAGGGCAGCACGGCGAGTCGGATCATCTCCCAGCGGGTGGCACCCATGCCGTAGGCCGCTTCACGCTGCGCCCGAGGCACCGTGGCGATGACCTCACGGCTGAGCGAGGTGATGATCGGGGTGATCATGATGGCGAGGATGATGCCCGCCGTCATGAAGCTCCGCCCGCTCGAGCCGTTGAGGAACCAGCCGATCACGGGCCATCCGCCCACGGCGTCGTTGATCGGGGCGTAGACATGCGGGCCGAGGAACGGGGCGAGGACGATGAACCCCCAGAGCCCGTAGACCACCGAGGGGATGGCCGCCAGGAGATCCATCACGTAGATGATCGGGCGACGGATGCGTGAGGGAGCCGCCTCATTTGCATAGAGGGCGATGCCGAGGCTCACCGGGACGGCGAGGACGAGCGCCAGCAACGAGGACAGCACCGTGCCGTAGATGAACGCCAGCGCACCGAACTTCCCCTCCGCCGGGATCCAGGTGCTGGAGGTGACGAACGAGAGTCCCTCCGAGCGGAACGCCGGCCAGGCCTCATGGGTGGTGGATGCGGCGATGAGTCCCAGGATCGCCAGAACGAGCAGCCCGGCGACGAGCGCGACCGATCGGAACAGTCGATCCGTGCGACGCCCCGAACTGGCGACGAGCAGGGACGCGGCGTCACCCCCGGAGCGATCTCCGGGGGTGACGGCCATGTCCTTCTGATCGATCGCCATACGGCGTCGGACCTAGCCCTGGATCTGGGCGATCTGGGCGATCGCCTTGTCGCGCAGCGAGGTGGGCAGCGGGGCGAAGTCCACATCCGGGGCGATGGTCTGGCCCTCGGTCAGGACGTAGTTGATCCAGCCGCGGATGGCACTGGCCTGCGTCGGGCTGGTGATCGACGAGTACACGATGATATAGGTGCCGGCGGTGATCGGGTAGGCATCGGCGCCGGAGGCGTTGAGCGCCGAGTAGGTGAGATCGGCGTTGATGGTGGCGCCGGCGAGGGCGGCGGAGGCCCCTTCGAGCGTGGGCTGGACGAACTTGCCGTCCTTGTTGCCGATCGAGGCGAAGGTGAGGCCGGAGGCGACGGCATCGGAGAGATCGACGTAGCCGATCGAACCGTTGGTGCTCTTCACGATCGCAGCCACACCGGCGTTGCCCTTGGCCGACTGGGCGCTGGGCCAGGCGACGGTGTCACCGGCGGTGAGGGTGAAGGCATCGGGGGCGGCGGCGGCCAGGAACTTCGAGAAGTTCGAGGTGGTGCCCGAACCGTCCGAACGCACGGCCACGGTGATCTTGGTGCTGGGCAGCGTGGTCCCGGCGTTGTCGGCGGCGATGGCGGGGTCATCCCAGCTCGTGACCGAGCCGGAGAAGATCTTGGCCAGCGTGGCGGCCGAGAGGTTGAGGGTCTTCACACCCGAGAGGTTGTAGGAGACGGTGATCGGGGCGGCCACCGTGGGAAAGTACAGGAACGGTCCCTTGAAGGTGGCCTTATCGGCATCGGCGACCAGGCTGTCGGTGCCGGCCCAGTCCGAGGTGCCGGCGGCGAGGTCCTTCTTGCCCTGTCCCGAGCCGACGCCGTTGTAGTTCACGGTGACACCCTTCGCCACGCCCGCGAAGCCGGCGATCGACTCTTCGTAGAAGGCCTTGGGGAAGGTGGCGCCGGAGCCGTTGAGCGTGCCCGAGAGCGAGGCGTAGTCGTAGGAGGTGTCGGGCTTGGCGTCCGAATCGGACTTCGAGCCACCGCAGGCGGCGGCCACCACGCCGAAGATGGCGAGGATGGCGATGAGGAGGGCGAGGGGTTTCCTGGATGAACGCAAGGTGCTGCTCCCTTGAACAGGTGATGACGCGATCAACGGCGGGTCCGGATCAAAGGGCAAGGTAGGGCTTCGAGGTGACGCCCGGGCGAGCAGAAGGTGTCCGGAACATGAACAGGTGGGCAAGTCGTCATTCAGAGCACCCGCAGCCGGGGGCCTGCTGCGGGTCCGGCGGTTCCGGTGCGACGGTTCCGGTCCGGACGTGTCGTGTCGTGTCGTGTCGTGTCGTGTCAGGGTGTGGCGAGTCGGATGAAGGCGTCGAGCACCCCGACATCATGGGAATGGGTGAGCCGACGCCGGGCGACCTCGACCTCGGCCCACAGCAGCTCGTCGACCTCGTCGTTGGCGGCGAACTCCCCCGAGGCCACGGTCATCTCCCAGTAGCGCACCTGCTTCAGCCGGGCCTTGGCGTCGCGGTACCTGACCGAGGGCAGCTCGCGGCCCAGCACGCATTCGAAGCCGGTCTCCTCGAGCACCTCGCGATGGGCGGCGACCGCATCGGACTCACCCGGGTCGAGCTTGCCCTTCGGGAAGGTCCAGTCGCGGTACTTCGGGCGATGGACGAGCACCACTTCGATCCCGTGTGCACCGCGACGCCAGACCACACCTCCGGCGGCCCGCACCTCGGGTTCGATGCTGGGATCGAGCTCCTCGGTGGTGCGTCCGGAACCCCGGGAGGATGTGCGCCGCCTCATGGACGGAACCATGCCACAGCCGAACGGCTGGAACATGCCCGCCAGGAGTCCAGCCAGGCGCGGAGCGCCTGATCGGAGACCACCGACTGGGCGGCGACGAGCTGACCGGCGACGAACGGTTCGAGACCCTCGAGCGAGGCGACCCTGCTGCGGAGCCAGCGTTCGCATGCCAGCGCATCGAGATGCACCCCGAGATCGTGCTGCGCCTGCGCCGTGAGCGCGGCGAAGTCGGCGGCGGCTGCGCCGAAGACGGGCACGGCGAGTTCGGTGGCGCTGCGCAGGCGGATGAGCTGGCGCCGCACCTGACGGATGTCGTTCTCCGATGGTTCATCGGGGAGGTCGCGGACCGCGGACCGCACCCGCTTCCAGACCCGCATCATCGCCGGCGGGATGACCTCGACGGCTGCTGCGGACCCTGCGCTGAACAGGGCGTCCGGTCGGGTGATGGCCACCAGTGCGTCGAGCAGTTCGACGTAGCGCTTGGACCCGAGCGTCTCGATGACCACATCGTGCGCACGCCGGCGCTCGTTGCGGGCCCGATCGAGCAACCCCTCCACGGCGGTGGCGTCGTTGTCGCGGGCCGAGGCCGTGGCCCGCTCGACGCTCTCGACGAGCACATCCGCGCGTCGCAGGGTGCCGAACTCGTCGGAGAGCCAGCGCAGTTCGGTGCGGAGGCGATCCAGGTAGGCGTCGTCGGACTCACGGGTGAAGGTCTTGAGATCAGCCCGGATACGACGCAGCGCCCAGCGAGCGCGATGGAGGCCCATGGTGTCGTCATCGAGACGGATGACATGGTCGTTGGCGATGATCTCGGCGACCGCCGAGCGCAGACCGGCGGCCATCACCTCGGCGATCGAGGCGTCGCGGCGCGGCAGCGGACCCTCGAGCGGGCCGGGCACCAGTGCCCTCGGTCCGAGCGCCCTGGCCACCTTCGACATCGGGTCGGGTGCTCCGGCACCGGCGGCCAGCAGTGCAGCGGTGACGGCGTCGAGCAGGGCGTCGGTGCCATCGGCTGCGAGTTCGAGCTCGATCTCGCGGAACGTGGCCGCCGTGACGCCGCCCTCCACCACCGTGACCTGATCGTCGTCGAGCTCGGCGAGGGTGGTTCCGTCGGCACCGACGAGCGCGGTGCGCGCCCGACGACTCAGGATGTCGATGACGGCGACGAGCGGTTCGGATCGTGCCCAGCCGGTGACCAGACCCCGGAAGGTGTCCGGCACCTCGGTGGCGTCGGATTCGAGATCGAACTCACGACGCTGGAGCACCGATGGGGACGAACCCGACCCGGTCGGCCCGGCCGGGAGCTTGAGGGTCCAGGTGGGCGGTCCGTCGCCGGTTCGACGTCGCAGGGACACGCCGCTGCGCACGAGCCGGAGATCAGCGGTGTCGTAGTAGGTGGCGTCGAGATCGAGACCGGCGAGCGTGACGACGGAGACACCGGGGAGCACACCGGCGAGATCGGGCATGGTGAACCCGGGACGACCGCCGAACTTGACCTCGCGTTCGAGCGAACCGCTCATCGAGGATCACGTCGACCGAGCGCCAGCTCCTCGAGCACCTGATGGGTGTCGATGCGGGATCCGCCCCGCACCTTCGACCAGGTGGAGTCCGGCTCGAGACGCCATGCCAGCTGATCATCGGCGAGCTGCACATCGATGATCTGCTGCAGTCGCTGCTGCAGCGCGGCGTCCTCGATCGGGACGAGCGCCTCGACCCGACGATCGAGGTTGCGGGGCATGAGATCCGCCGAACCGATGTAGGAGATCGGTCCGCCGTCGAGTCCGTGGGCGAAGTGATAGAGGCGGGAATGTTCGAGGTACCGCCCGACGATGGAACGGACACGGATGTTCTCCGAGAGTCCGGGCACGCCGGGACGCAGACAGCAGATCCCTCGGACGATGAGATCGATGCGGTTCCCCGCCTGCGATGCCGCATAGAGGGCATCGATGAGCTCGGGATCGACAAGACTGTTCATCTTCAGCACGATGCGGCCCTGCTCGCCGTGGCCGGCCTCGGCGGTGATGAGCGCGGCGATCCCCGGTCGCACCGAGCGCGGCGCCACGAGCAGCTTGGTGAACTGCGGGTCGCGGGCGAATCCGGTGAGCAGGTTGAACAGCTGCGTGAGATCGGAGCCGATCTGGGGATCGCAGGTCAGCAGACCGAGATCATCGTAGAGGCGGGCGGTCTTCGGGTTGTAGTTGCCCGTGCCCACATGGCTGTAGCGACGGATGCCATCGGGCTCCTCGCGCACCACGAGCGTGGTCTTGGTGTGGATCTTGAGCCCCTTGAGTCCGTAGACCACATGCACGCCGGCGTTCTCGAGCTCACGCGCCCAGCCGATGTTCTTCTTCTCGTCGAAGCGGGCCTTCAGCTCGACCAGCGCCGCGACCTGCTTGCCCCGCTCGGCGGCCCGCACGAGGGACTTGATGATCGAGGTGTCCGAGCTGGTCCGGTAGAGCGTGAGCTTGATGGCCAGCACCTGGGGATCCCGGGACGCCTGCCGGATGAACTCCTCCACCGAGGAGGAGAAGGATTCATACGGATGGTGAAGCAGCACATCGCCGTCGCGGATGACCGAGAACATGTCGACCGGTTCATCGGATGACTCACCGACGAGACGGGACTGGGTGATCGGGACCCACGGTTCGTCCTTGAGGTCGGGGCGATCGATCCCGTGCACCGACCACAGCCCGCCGAGGTCGAGCGGACCGGAGCACAGGTAGACGTCCTCGGGCTCGAGGTCGAGCTCCCGCACGAGCAGATCGAGGATCTCGGCGGAGACGGCCTCATCCACCTCGAGGCGGACCGCCCGACCGAACCGACGGCGACGCAGCTCGAGCTCGACCGCCTCGAGGAGATCGTCGGCGTCCTCCTCCTCGAGGGTGAGATCGGCGTTGCGCGTGACGCGGAACGCATGGTGCTGACCCAGCACCATGCCCGGGAACAGCACCGCCAGATGCTCGGCGATGACCTCCTCGAGCGACACGAACCGCACACCGTCGGGCATCACCACGAACCGCGGCAGCAGATTGGGGACCTTGACGCGGGCGAAGCGATGGTCGCCGCTGACGGGGTCGTTGACGACCACCGCGAGGTTCAGCGAGAGATCGGAGATGTACGGGAACGGATGACCGGGATCGACGGCCAACGGTGTGAGCACCGGGAAGATCCGCTCATCGAAATAGGTGCCCAGATGCGCCCGATCGGCGTCGTCGAGATCGGCGAACGAGCAGAAGACCACACCGGCCTCGGCCAGTTCGGGCACGAGTTCGTCGAGGAACACCGATTCGGCACGGCGACGCTCCACCTGCAGGCGCTCACGGATCTCGCGCAGCTGGGTGCGGGCCGAACGTCCGTCGGCGGTGCGGTTGCCGAGGCCGGCGGCCACCTGATCCTTCAGACCGGCGACGCGCACCTGGAAGAACTCATCGAGGTTCTGCGAGAAGATCGCCACGAACTTCAGCCGTTCGAGCAGTGGCATCGCCGGGTTGGACGCCAGGGCGAGCACGCGGGCGTCGAAGTCCAGCCAGGAGAGCTCCCGGTTCAGGAAGCGTTCCGGGGAGCCGGCCGGATCGTCGATCGTGCCCGGGATGGGCCTCGAGCGACCCACCGCCGGGAGGGAGGTCGGTCCGTTCGCGGATCCAGGGGTGGGGGGACCCTCGGGCATCCGGAGGTCTCAGCCCTCGTCGGGCAGTCCGAGATCCCAGGTGAGCACGAGGTTCTCGCGCTCGGCATCGCGCACGACACGTTCGCGGTTGCGACGGAACTGGGGGTCGTGCGGGGGCAGAAGCAGGAGACGGGCCATGACCCGCGACCGGAAGTCGTCGACGAGACCACGGACCTCGGAGTCGCCCTGGACATCCCAGTGGGGCGCCACCGGGCCGAGATAGATGACCCGGACGTGGCCCCGGGGCGGCTGATCGGTCTGGGTTTCGGTCATCGACATCGGCGAACTGCACTTTCCTCGGCGTCAACGCGGGCCCGGACAGATGGGACCCGCGGATCACATCCTAGTGGTCGGCATGCCCGACACATCCATGACGGGACTTTGCCGCGACTTTGCCATCGACTTAGGGGACCTTTTCACCCTCGTCCGTAGGTTGCGCCGCATGGAAACAGCAACGGACTGGATGGACGACGGAACCTGCCGGGATCACCCTCCCGCCACGTTCTTCCCGAGTGATGGCGTCGGGGTCGAGGTGGCCAAGCGCATCTGCGTCACCTGCCCGGTCGTCGACACCTGCCTCGAGTACGCCCTGGAGAACCACATCGACCACGGCGTCTGGGGCGGCACCTCCGAGCGGCAGCGCCGCCGGATCCTCAAGGCCCGCGGCATCCGGGTCCCCGCCTTCAGCGAGTGACCACGACCTGATCTCCCCCCACGATCTGATCCTGCCCCACTGACGTCGCACCCGTCGGTGGGGCAGGATCATCCAATGCTCGAATCCGTCATCAACATCAGCGAGGGCCGACGCTCCGATCTGATCGACGAGATCGCCTCGGTCGCCGGGGCTGATCTGCTCGATGTGCACAGCTGTGTGCATCACAACCGTTCGGTGCTCACCGTCGTCGGCGAGGATGCTCCCCGGGCCATCGCCCGACGCACGACCGAACTGCTCGACCTCGGCACCCACCATGGCGCCCACCCCCGCATCGGTGTGCTCGACGTGGTCCCGTTCATCGCCCTCGAGGGGTCATCGGCGCACGATGCCCTCGACGCCCGCGACGCCTTCGCCCGCTGGGCCGGCGACGCACTCGCGCTCCCCTGCTTCCTGTACGGACCAGAACGCACCCTCCCCGAGGTGCGGCGCGGTGCGTTCACCACCCTCCGACCCGATCACGGTCCGCAGTTCCCTCATCCCACTGCAGGAGCGGTGGCCGTCGGTCAGCGACCACCGCTGGTCGCCTACAACCTGTGGCTGCAGGAGCCAGATCTCGCGCTGGCCCGCTCGATCGCCCGCTCCCTGCGTTCCGATCAGGTGCGGGCGCTGGGCCTGGAGGTGGGCGATGCGGTCCAGGTGTCGATGAACCTCATCGATCCGATGCACACCGGACCGGACCGGGTGTGGGACACCGTGGCTGCGAGGACGAGGATCGCCCGCGCCGAACTGGTGGGCCTGCTGCCCGCAGCCGCACTCGATGCCATCGACCCCGCCCGCTGGCAGCAGCTCGACCTCGGCCCGGAGCGCACCATCGAGCGGCGGCTGGCAGAACGCGGACGACGCCTCGCCGAGGGCTGAGGCGTCGTCCGGGACTGCTGCGAGCGGTTGCTGCGGAACTAGGCGGTGGCGGAGGTGCGGGCCGACGCGGCCGCAGCCCGGGCCAGTGCCCTCTGGCGGCGGATGCGGCGACGCTCACGCTCGCTCATGCCGCCCCAGATGCCGAACTTCTCGCCGTTGGCGAGGGCGTACTCGAGGCAGTCGTCGCGCACGACACAGCCCCGGCAGACCTCCTTGGCTTCACGGGTGGAGGCACCGCGCTCGGGGAAGAAGAGATCAGGGTCGACGCCGAGGCAGTTGGCGAGGTCCTGCCATGACTTGTCCTCGGCGAGACCGACGGCGAGATCGGCGGTGGCGTTGGCGAAGGTCGCGCTGCCCGGAGCTGCTGCGGTGGATGATGCGGATTCGGTCATGTGCCGGTCCCCCAGGATCGAGATCAGGTGCTGCCGTGTAATTACACGGCTGTGATCTTGCCCCGAAAACCTAGGAAATGCAAGGGGGATCTGTGTTCGTGGCTGATCGACGCTGCAGATCACCCAGCCCGGCGACCCCGCAGGAGCTGCCGCTTGTGCTCGATGAAGTCGACGAGCACGTAGTCGCCGAGGGTCTCGGGGGTGGTGAAGAACGCTCGCCCCCGGTTGAGCTCGGTGAGCTTCTCGATGAAATGACGCAGATCAGGGGTGGCGTCGAGCACGAAGGTGTTGATCCTGATGTTGTCCCTGGTGCACAGCATCACCTCCTTGAGCGTGGCGTCGACGGTGGCCTGCACCGGCGGATAGTTGAAGTAGACGTCGCCCGACTGGGTGATGTGGGCAGTGGGTTCGCCGTCGGTGATCATGATGATCTGCTTGGTGCCGGTCTGTCGCGACAGGAGCCGTCGGGCGATCTGCAGGCCGTGCTGCATGTTCGTGCCGTACACGAAATCCCATGAGACCTCGGGCAGCTGCTCGGGCTTGAGCTCGCGGGCGCTCTCGCTGAACCCGACGATGCCCATGTAGTCGCGCGGGAATTTCGAGGTGATGAGCGAATGGAGCGCCATCGTCACCTTCTTGGCCGGCAGGAAGTTGTCGCGCATCGGCATGGAGAGCGACAGGTCGATCATGAGCACGGTGCTGGATCGCACCATGTGCTCGGTGCGCTCCACCTCGAAATCATCAGGGGTGAGCCGCACCGGCGAGCCGCTGCCACCGCGCTGGATGGCGTTGCGGACCGTGCGACCGATGTCGAGGTTGAACGGATCGCCGAACTCATAGGGCTTGGTCGAGTGATCGCGCTCATGGCCGATGCCGATGCGGGAGATCTCATGCTGCCCGGCCTTGTCCATGGCCATCTTCGTGAACAGCTCGTCGAGGGAGTTCCTCCCGATCTGACGGATGCCGCGCGGTGTGAGCTCGAGACGGCCCTCCTTGTTCTCGACGAGACCGGACTCCTCGAGACGACGGGCCAGCTCGGCCATCTGCTCGAGGCTGCGGGCGGTCTCCTCGCCGAGCAGTTCGCGGGCCCGATCGATGTCGACCTCGGCCAGCGCACCTGGGGAGCTCGCACCGGAGAGCATGTTCTCGAGCTGGTCGAGGTCGCCGAGCTCCTGCAGCAGCTGGTTGGCCTGAGCCATGTCGAGCGGGTCGTTCCCGGAGAAGTCGTACTGCTGACCCCAGTTCATGTCGGGGAACATCTGCTGGAGGTTCTGCCCGAGCTGATCGACCTGCCAGCGCAGATCCATGTCGTCCATGAGCTGATCGGAGAGTGCCTGCAGCTGCGCCCGCTGCTCCGGCGTCATCGAGTTGAGCATCGCCTGGGCCGCCGCCATGCGCCTCGCCATGATCTCGAGCAGCTCGTCGAGGTTCTGCGGGTTCTCGGGGAAGAAGTCGCCGAAACGCTCCATGAACCCGTCGAAGTCGGGCTCCTCACCGCGCTGGCGGGCCTCGAGCATCTGGTTCAGCTCGGCGAACATGTCCTTCATGCGGGCCATGTCCTCGGCGGTCATGCCCTCCACGGCGCCGGTCATCTGATCGACGTACTGCTGCATGAGCTGCTCGCGGAGCTGGTCGATCAGCTGCTCGAACTTCTCGCGCGCCTCGGCCGAGGTGAACTCGTAGTTCTGGAGATCGCGGACCATCCCGGCGAGATCCGGGGCGAGGAGATCGAGTGCGGCGTGGCGCTCGGCGTTGACCTGATCGGTGAGCTCCTGACGACGGGCATCACCCGACTCGCGGGCCTCGGCCGCCGCAGCGTCGAGCGCATCACGTTCGGTGTCGACGACATCACGGAGCCCACGGGCGATGTCGTCGTAGACACCACCGAGGTCGTGGTTCTCGAGCGCCTCACGACGCTTCTTGCGCAGCTTCTCGAGCATCTCGCGCATCCCCTGCATGCGCTGCCCGTCCTTCGTGTCGAAGCCGGTCTGCATCATGCGACGCAGGGCCGCATTGAGATCACCGTGGTAGAGCAGATCGTCGGTGATCTCGCTGAAGATGTCGGTGGCGTCCAGATCGAAACCGACCTGGGTGCCGTCCCAGCGGGAGTACCGGACGCGGTTGTTCTTTCCCATGGGGGCACCGTAACGGGAATACTGCTCCGATGGCAGACGCAGCAGGATCTCCCCCATCGCCCATCTGGGGGGCTGCAGCGAGCGCACAGAGCACGCTCGGCATCGCCCCCCGCAGCACATGGGCGCCGTGGGAGGCCGACAGTCGGTTGCCGCGGTCGGGTGAGGGCAGTGGTTTCGGCGTGGACTTCCGGGCCGATCTCGCCCAGGCCGCCGAACTCGGACTGCGAGCGTTCCGCTGGACCATCGACTGGGCCCGACTCGAACCACATGAGGGCCGATGGGACAGCGAGGCGGTGGATCTCATCACCGAGGTGCTGCGAGCCGCCCGTGAGAACGGGGTCGAGGTGTGGGCCGTGCTCCACGACGGTGCCCTGCCGGGCTGGTTCGCCGATGACAGCGGCGGATTCGACGACGACACCGGACTGCGACGGACCTGGCCCCGCCATGTGGATCGGGTGGCCGAGACCTTCGGCGCCCTCATCGACGTGTGGGTCCCGGTGCTCGACCCCTTCACGATCGCCTCCACCGGACCTCTCGAGGGCACCCTCCCGCCGGGGCGCCGCTCCGATCAGGAGTTCGTCGACCATCTGCTGGCCCTGCACCTCGCGTCCTTCGAGGCCCTGCGACTGCTGACCAGCGGGGACGCACCGGTGGCCTGCTGCATCGACACGGAACCGACCGTCGGCGGCGTGCAGTCGCGCCAGCCCGATGAGCGGATCGCCGCAGCCGAACGAGCGGCGCGCATCGATCGCATGCGGTTCGGCAGCTGGATCCGGGCGCTGCGCGACGGCGTGGTGTCGGTGCCGGGTCTGGCGGAACGGGAACTCCCCGGGCTCGCCGGTGGCTACGACATCGTCGGGTTCACGCAGCGCAATGCCCGCACGGTGTTCGCCGATGGCACAGCGGGCCCCTACCCCGCCGATGCGGTGCCGGCCGCCGATGGTCGGGCGCTGTGGACGGAAGGGCTCGGGCTCACGCTCCGACAGCTGGCCGAGGCGGGGCTGCATCGCCCCATCGCACTGCTCGGCACGGGTCTCGTCGCCCATGAGGACGCCCGCAGGATCGAGACCCTCCAGGCGCTCGCCGTCGAGATCGACCGGGCCCTCGACGACGGCGTCGACCTCTCTCATGTCTTCTGGGAGACCGCCATCGACGGTTGGACCCCCGAGTGCGGACTCGCCGTGCCCACCGGGGTGATCGACAGGGATCGGAACCCGAGGCCGAGCGCAGAGGTCATGCGCGGGCTCGCCGGTGGGAGTGGGAGACTCATCGGGTGAGCGATGCGACTGCCCGTGATCGGGCCAAGGAGGAGGCCGGCCGCCATGCCGCCGGCTACGTCACCGATGGTATGAGAGTCGGACTCGGCACCGGGTCCACCGTGCACTGGACCATCGTCGAACTCGGCGACCGTGCACTCGACATCGTGTGCACGGCCACCTCGGTGCAGACCCATGAGCTGGCCACCTCCCTCGGGCTCCGGGTGATCAGCCCCGATGAGATCGGCACACTCGACATCGCCATCGACGGCGCTGACGAGGTCGATCCGGCGTTCAACCTCACCAAGGGCGGTGGCGCCGCCCACACCCGCGAGAAGATCATCGCCTCGATGACCCCGCGCTTCATCGTGGTGGTCGACGAGACCAAGATCGTCGACGCCCTCGGCCCGTTCGGCACGCCGCTCGAGGTCCTCGACTTCGCGCCCGGCGTGGTCACCACCGCGGTCCTGGCGCTCGGCGCCACTGCAGTCACCACCCGCGAACGCCGCAGCGACAACGGGAACCTGGTCATGGACGCACAGTTCGGTTCCATCGCCGACCCCGTGGCGCTGGGCACGGCGCTCGCGCTCACGCCGGGCATCGTGGAGCACGGCATCTTCCCCGGCTCGATGGTGGAGCGGGTCGTGGTGGCCGGAACGGCCGGCGTGCACGAGCTGGTCAACGAACGCCGCTGAACCAGCGGGGCATCGTCGGTCGACCAGATCGACGGATCTGGTCAACGGAGAGGTGCGTCAGCTGCGGCCGCGGTACTGGGCCCTCGCCCCGACTGCTTCCTTGTTGAGCCGCTTCGAGAGATGCAGACCCTCGAGGATGAACTCGACGGCACTGGCCACCATGGCCGGTGAACGGTCGTCGCCGATGAGCGAGGCCACAACCGGTTCGAGCGCCGGCACCTCGGCCAGCAGCGCCACATACTCGGCGGCGCTGACGTCCTCGCCGGCCTGCACGATGCGATCGCCGTCGAAGGCCTCGACCACACCACGGAGGTTCTCGACCGCCACGTACTCACGGAAGATCGACAGCGTGGCGCTCTTCAGGATCACGTCGACGATCTGACCCTCACGACCGTCCTCGATGGTCTCGATCTCGAGCTTGCCGGTGGTGGATGCTGCGAGCGCATCGAGATCGCACACGCGGGGCACGACCTCGGTGTCACCCTGGGAGAGCGAGCGTCGGGCGGCGTTGGCCACGAGGGTCTCGAGGTTGGAGACGGTGAGCCGGACCGACACGCCGGAACGCTGGTTGATGTGCGGGCTGCGCCGGGCGAGCTGGGAGAACTCGGCGATGATCTCGGTCATGAAGTGCGGGACGGTGACACTGACACCGTCAGCGACCAACGGACGGGCCTCCTGCAGCGCGATGGTGACCTCGGTCTCGACATCGAGCGGGTAATGCGTGCGGATCTGGGCGCCGAAGCGGTCCTTGAGCGGGGTGATGATGCGGCCGCGGTTGGTGTAATCCTCGGGATTGGCCGAGCCGAAGAGCATGACGTCGAGCGGGAGCCGCACCTTGTAGCCACGCACCTGCACATCGCGCTCCTCGAGCACGTTGAGCAGACCGACCTGGATGCGCTCGGCGAGATCGGGCAGCTCGTTGATGGCGAAGATGCCCCGGTTCGTGCGGGGCACCAGGCCGTAGTGGAGCGTGAGCTCATCGGAGAGATAGCGACCCTCGGCCACCTTGATGGGATCGACCTCACCGATGAGATCGGCGATCGAGGTGTCGGGGGTGGCGAGCTTCTCGCCGAAACGATCCTCACGGTTGACCCAGTCGATCGGGGCGTCGTCGCCCAGCTCGGCGACGAGATCACGGGCATGCTTCGAGACCGGGTTGTAGGGATCATCGTTGATCTCGGACCCGGCGACGATGGGCATCCACTCGTCGAGCAGACCGGTGAGCGAGCGGATCATGCGGGTCTTGGCCTGTCCGCGCTCACCGAGGAAGATCACATCGTGACCGGCGAGCAGCGCGTTCTCGAGCTGCGGGAGCACGGTGTCCTCGTACCCGAGCACGTTCGGGAACAACGGCTGACCGGAGCGGATCCGCTCGATGGCGTTGGCCCGCAGCTCCTCCTTCACGGGACGGCTCACCCAGCCCGATGCCCGGAGGGCGCCGAGGGTCGTGGGAGCGGGTCGTGCTGCTGGAGCTGATGCAGTGGTGCTGTCCGACATCGTTCTTCCTTCGCGCTGAGGTGGCGCCAACCTATCGCCGCCCGCACCGCCGTGACGTGCCCGGGCCGGGCGATCGGCGTCGATCGCTAGCGTGGCGGGATGACAGCCTCCCGGGTACAGCGCCTCTCCGGCATGTGGCGGGCCTTCGATCTCGCCACACCTCCCGAGCCCGGCGACACCGGCTCAGAGGCCGACGCCGCACATCGCCTCGCCGCCCCGACGGTCGACGACTCGACATGGCCCGAGCTCCCGGTGCCGGGACACTGGCGCTCACACCCGGAGTTCGCCACCAGTGACGGCCCGGTGCTCCACCGCCGACGGTTCCGCACCGAGCCCCTCGGCGCCGACGAGCGACGCTTCCTCGTGATCGGTGGGGTGATGGCCGCCGGTGACGTCTGGTTCGACGGCACGTATCTCGGTGACACCCGCGGCTATGCGGTCCCGCACACGTTCGAGGTCACGGGACTGCTCGGCGGGACCACTGCCGACGACGACCACGTCGTGGCCATCGAGGCCGGGTTCGAACCGGTGGGCACCGGGCGGGTCCGTGATCTCTCGGGCGCGTTCGGTCGCTCGGCGCTGCTCGGCAGCGGGCACAACCCCGGCGGCATCTGGCGCGATGTCGAACTGCGCTCCACCGGACCGGTCCGCATCGAGCACTGTCGACTGCGCTGCAGCGAGGCCACCGAGCAGCAGGCCACGCTGTCGCTGCGGGTCGTGCTCGACGCCGAACGGGCCGGTGTCGTCACCATCCGCACCTGGGTCCGTCGGGTCGAGGACCAGCTCTCGCTGCTCGAACCAGGCGAGTCCGCCTCGATCGTCGTCGAGCGCGAGCACACCCTCGCCGTGGGCGAGAATCGCACCGAGTTCGACATCACCATCCCCGACCCGGCGCTGTGGTGGCCCCGGGCGCTGGGCGATCAACCGCTCCACGACGTCGGGATCGAGGTGCTGATCGACGGACGGGTGAGCGACTTCGACACCTGGCGGACCGGACTGCGCACCGTGCGCCTCGATGACTTCATCGCCACGGTGAACGGCCGCCGACTCTTCCTGAAGGGCGTCTCCCTCGGTCCGACGCGCCTCGCCATCGCTGACTGCACCCCCGAGGAGGTCGCCGCCGACATCGCTCTCGTGGCCGACGCCGGGCTCGATCTCGTCCGGGTGCACGGCCATATGGCCCGTCCCGAGCTCTACGCCGAGGCCGACCGCCTCGGCATCCTCATCTGGCAGGACCTGCCCATCCAGTGGGCGCTGCAGCGTCAGGCGAAACCGGCGGCCCGGCGGGTGGCGCGATGGATCGTCGACCAGCTCGCCCACCATCCGTCGATCCTCGTGTGGAACGCCCATCATGAGCCCTGGGCGGGTGAGCCGGCGTCCTGGCGCAGCGCCGGTCCCGCTGATCGACGGGCCATGCGACTGCGGATGATCACCGCCCAGCTGCTGCCGAGCTGGAACCGGAGCCTCCTCGACCGATCGGTGGCCGACACGCTCGCCGCCAGCGACCCCACTCGGCCCGTGCTCGCGCAGAGCGGTTCGTGGCCGGCGCTGCCGCGCCTGTCGGGCGAGGCCTCCCATCTCTGGATCGGATGGCGCTGGGGCCGGATCCATGGGCTGGCCCGACTGCTGCGCTGGTGGCCCCGCCTCGGCCGGTTCGTGTCCGAGTTCGGGGCCCAGGCACCAGCCGACACGGAACTGCTCACGGGACAGGACTGGCCCGAGCTGGACTGGCCGGCGATCGCGGATCGCAGCGCCCTCGAACTGCCCGCGCTCATCGAGCAGGTGCCGCCCGGCGGGTTCGCCACCGCCGCCGGATGGACCACCGCCATGCAGGGCCATCAGCGCGAGCTCGTCGTGAGCCATGTCGAGACCCTCCGCCGTCTCAAGTACCGGCCCACCGGCGGGTTCAGCGCCTTCGCCCTCGCCGACACCGTTCCGGCCATCTCGGCCGCCATGCTCGACCACCATCGGCGCCCCAAACCGGCCTGGGCGGGGTTCGTCGGTGCCTGCGCCCCCATCATCGCCCTGCTCGAGGCACCACCGCTCGAACTGCGCACCGACGACCGGCTCGCACTCCCCGTGCATCTCGTGAGCGACCGCCACGAACCGGTCGACGACCTCCGGGTCATCATCACGCTCACCTGGCTCTCGGATCCCGGCCGGGTGCTCCATCGGGCGGGCTGGACGGGCGCCGTGGGCCCCGATGAGGTCATCCGTGTCGGGGTGCTGCGCGCCCGTGTCCCCGAGCCCCGCAGCGCCGTCGACACCCTGGCCATCTCGGTGGTGCTCACCGGCGGATCGGTCGGACGCCTCGAGCGGACCCACCATCGCCTCGTGCGCCGCTGAACACTGCCGCTGAATCCTGGCGCTGAACCCTGTCGCTGAACCCTGCCGAACGGGTCCGATCCGGGCCGCCACCAGGGTTCGTCGGTGGCGCTGCACGCTGACTAGCGTGTCGCCATCAGGGAGGACGAGACCCCGCGACCTGCGGATCGGTCTGGCCCCCGTCACCAGCCCCACGCAGGAAAGGTCTGCACGTGACAGCAACCAAGGAACCGCCCGCACTCACGTCCGACATCTCGTCGCGACCCATCGTGAAGCGCCACAAGCGCAGTGCCTTCCCGGTCGTCGACCTCTGGAAGTCATCGGTCGGCAAGAAGTGGATCATGGGCATCACGGGCGTCATGCTCATGGGCTTCGTGCTCTTCCACATGATCGGCAACCTCAAGATGTACCTGGGGGAGTCGCACTTCAACGAGTACGCCGAGTTCCTGCGCGAGCTGCTCGTCCCGATCATCCCACCCACCGGCGTGCTGTGGATCCTGCGTGTCGGCCTGCTGGGGGCGTTCGTCCTGCACATCGCCTGTGCCTACAGCCTCACCCAGATGAACCGGAAGGCCCGTCCGATCAAGTACCAGTCGTCGCGTGACTACGTGGCGGTCAACTGGGCGGCCCGCACCATGCGCTGGAGCGGCATCATCGTCGGCCTGTTCCTGCTGTGGCATCTGGCCACCATCACGTGGGGCTGGGCGAACCCCGAGTTCGTCACCGGGAACCCCTACGACACCATCACCGCCAGCCTGCATGTCCCCTATGTGGCGGCGCTGTACATCCTCGCCAACCTGGCGCTCGGCTTCCATCTCTTCCACGGCACCTGGAGCCTCTTCCAGACCTTCGGATCGCTGAGCCCCCGCTTCAACCCCCGCCACAACCCCCTGCGCAAGGGCATCGCCGCCGGATTCGCCATCGTCGTGGCCGGCGCCAACATCACCTTCCCCATCGCCGCCCTCACCGGCATCATCGGCTGAAAGAGGAATCCATGAGCAACGTCGTCCTCGACTCCAAGGTCCCCGAAGGTCCCATCCAGGACCGCTGGGACAACCACAAGTTCAACATGAAGCTCGTGAACCCCGCGAACAAGCGGAAGTTCACGGTGCTGGTGGTCGGCACCGGTCTCGCCGGCGCCGCCGCTGCCGCCACGCTCGCCGAACTCGGCTACCAGGTGAAGTGCTTCACCTTCCATGACTCCCCCCGTCGTGCGCACTCCATCGCCGCGCAGGGTGGCATCAACGCCGCCAAGAACTACAAGAACGACGGCGACAGCGTCTACCGCCTCTTCTACGACACCGTGAAGGGCGGCGACTTCCGCGCCCGCGAGTCCAACGTGTACCGCCTCGCCCAGGTGTCGGTGAACATCATCGACCAGTGCGTGGCCCAGGGCGTGCCCTTCGCCCGTGAGTACGGCGGCCTGCTCGACAACCGTTCGTTCGGTGGCGCCCAGGTGAGCCGCACCTTCTACGCCCGTGGTCAGACCGGTCAGCAGCTCCTGCTCGGCGCCTACCAGGCCCTCATGCAGCAGGTCTCGCTCGGCCGGGTCGAGCTCCACACCAAGACCGAGCTCCTCGACGTGGTGAAGAAGGACGGCGTGGCCGTCGGCATCGTCACCCGCAACGTCACCACCGGCGAGGTGCAGAGCTGGTCGGGTCACGCCACGCTGCTGTGCACCGGCGGCTACGGCAACGCCTTCTACCTGTCCACCAACGCGATGAACTCCAACGTCACCGCGGCATGGCGGGCCCACAAGAAGGGCGCTCTGTTCGCCAACGCCTGCTACACGCAGATCCACCCGACCTGCATCCCCGCCTCCGACGAGTCGCAGTCGAAGCTCACGCTCATGTCCGAGTCGCTGCGCAACGACGGCCGCATCTGGGTGCCGAAGAAGTTCGACGACAACCGTCCGGCCGACCAGATCCCCGAGGAGGACCGCGACTACTACCTCGAGCGCAAGTACCCCTCCTACGGCAACCTGGCACCCCGCGACATCGCCTCCCGTGCGGCCAAGGTCGTGTGCGACGAGGGTCGTGGCGTGGGCCCGCTCAAGAACGGCGTCTACCTGGACTTCTCCGAGTCCATCAGCCGTCTCGGTGAGACCACCGTGTTCGAGCGCTACGGCAACCTCTTCGACATGTACGAGCGCATCACCGACGAGAACCCCATGAAGGTTCCTATGCGCATCTACCCGGCCAGCCACTACACGATGGGTGGCCTGTGGGTGGACTACAACCTCATGACCACCGTGCCCGGTCTGTACGCCCTCGGTGAGGCCAACTTCTCCGATCACGGTGCCAACCGTCTCGGTGCCTCGGCCCTCATGCAGGGTCTGGCCGACGGCTACTTCGTGGCCCCGTACACGGTCGGCGACTACCTCGCCGGCCTGCTGGGACAGGGCGTGGTGCCCACCTCCGACCCCGTGTTCGTCGAGGCCGAGCAGGCTGTCCGCGACGAGACCCGTCGCTGGCTCTCGGTGGGCGGCACCAAGTCGCCGGAGTACTACCACCGTGAACTCGGCAAGCTCGTCTGGGACTACTGCGGCATGGCCCGCGACAAGAACGGTCTCGAGAAGGCCCTCTCGGAGATCCCCGCCCTGCGCGAGGAGTTCCAGAAGAACGTCCGGGTGCTCGGCAGTGCCGAGGGTGTCAACCAGTCGCTCGAGAAGGTCGGCCGTGTCGCCGACTTCTTCGATCTCGGCGAACTCATGTGCCGTGACGCCCTCATGCGTGAGGAGTCCTGCGGTGGCCACTTCCGCGTCGAGCATCAGACCGACGACGGTGAGGCCCAGCGCAACGACGAGGAGTTCTCCTTCGTCGGAGCATGGGAATGGAACGGTGACGGAACCGCCCAGACCCTGCACAAGGAACAGCTCGTGTTCGAGAACGTCAAGCCGACCCAGCGCAGCTACAAGTAGCCGGCGCCGTCACCGAGGAGAATCACATGCAACTCACTCTCAAGGTCTGGCGTCAGGACAGCCCCACCGACGCCGGCCACTTCGAGACCTATCAGGCCACCGATGTGAAGGACGAGATGTCCTTCCTCGAGATGCTCGATGCCGTCAACGAGAACCTCATCGAGGCCGGTCGCGAACCCATCGTGTTCGACAGCGACTGCCGTGAGGGTATCTGCGGCACCTGCGGCCTCATGATCAACGGTCAGGCCCACGGCCCCCAGAAGGGCACCACCACCTGCCAGCTGCACATGCGCAAGTTCCATGATGGCGAGACCGTCACCATCGAACCGTGGCGCGCTGCGGCCTTCCCGGTGGTGAAGGACCTCATGGTCGATCGCAGCGCCTTCGACGCCATCGTGCAGGCCGGTGGTTTCATCACCGCCGACACCGGTGCGGCTCGCGACGCCAACGAGATCCTCATCCCGAAGCCGGCGGCCGACGCCGCCATGGACGCCGCCGGCTGCATCGGCTGCGGTGCCTGCGTGGCCGCCTGCCCGAACGGCGCCGGTCAGCTGTTCACCTCCGCCAAACTGGCGCATCTCAACCTGCTGCCCCAGGGTCAGTCGGAGCGCTACAAGCGCACCGAGGACATGGTCGAGACCATGGAGCTGTTCTTCGGTTCCTGCACGAACTACGGCGAGTGCCAGGAGGCGTGCCCGAAGGAGATCCCCATCGACTTCATCGCCATGATGAACCGCGACTTCCTCAAGTCGAAGCTGGCCAACCGGAAGCTCTCGGGCCAGAAGCACTGACACCTGCGGTCACCCCGCAGCCAGACGGTCCCGGCTCCGGCCGCCCGACCGATCAGACCACTCGCCCGGCGCCGAACTGCCTCCAGATGGAGGGAAGCGGCGCCGGCGTCATTCCCGGTCCGCCCGCACTGTGCCGCCGAGCGGCGCTCCTGCTGGGCGGTGCTCCTGCTCGGCGGTGCTCCTACTTGGCGTGCTTGCCGATGGGCTTGCTGCCACCACGGCGATGACGGATGAACTCGATGGCCACCGGGATGAGCGAGATGAGCACGATGAGCACCACGGCGTACTCGATGTTCTTGCCGATCCAGGGGAACGAGTTGCCGAGCCAGTAGCCGAGCACCGTGAACCCGATCGCCCACACCGCACCACCGATGACGTTGAACTTCACGAAGGTCCGGTAATGCATCTTCGACACGCCCGCCACCATGGGGGCGAAGGTGCGCACGATGGGCACGAACCGGGCCAGCACGATGGACTTCGAACCATGCTTCTCGAAGAACGCCTCGGCCTGATCCACATACGCCGGCTTGAAGAGACGCGATTCCGGGCGCTTGAACAGTGAGGGCCCGACCTTGTTGCCGAACGCGTAGCCGAACTGATCCCCGAGGATCGCGGCCAGAGCACAGCCGATGGCCACCACGGCGATGTTCCCGCCGGCGAGGGTCCACTCGGTGCCGTTGCTGGTGGTGAGACCGGCGGTGACCAACCCGGCGGCGAACAGCAGCGAATCACCCGGCAGGAAGAACCCGATGAGGATGCCCGATTCGGCGAAGATCACGAGGAACAGACCGATCAGACCGATGGACTGGACCAGCTTCTGGGGATCGGGTCCGACGGCGAGGACGACACTCAGCAGATGTGCATGCATCCGGACGACACTACTTGGGCGCCCGCCCGGCTCCGCGGCAGCCGGGCGTCGTCAGGCGCCGCTGCTCAGTACCCGTTGGCCGGATCCACGACCGAAAGCAGGGGCTCATCAGTCAGATGGCGCCGCAGGTTCTCGAGGAACATGTCGAACATGGCCGGGAAGGCGCCGGGCCAGTTCCATGAGGAGTGCGGGCTGACCCGCACACCCGGGTGCTCGTACATCCAGTGGCCGGCGGGCAGGGGTTCGGGATCGGTGGAGTCGATGCTGGCGCAGGCCACGATGCCGGTGTCGAGCGCCCGACGGAGCGCGGCGTCGTCGATCATCGGGCCGCGGGCCACGTTCACCAGATGCACCCCGGGCTTCATGAGCGAGAACACCCGATCGTCGAACAGACGCCGGGTGGCGTCGGTGAGCGGGGCCACCAGCACGATGTGATCGGCGTCGGCGACGAGTTCATCGATGGTCCGCACCAGTTCCACCCCGGACACCGGGCTGGGGGCATCGGTGTTGCGCAGGGCCCGGATCTGCATGCCGAAGGGCAGCGCCCGCTGCGCCACCGCCGTGCCGATGCCGCCGAGGCCGAGCAGGGCGAGGTTCCCGCCGAACAGCGTGCCGAACCCGGGCGAGGGGATGTTCCAGTGCTTCGGCGGCTCGGTGATGAACGAGCCGGGCATGCGCTTCTCGAACGAGAGCATGCAGGCCAGCACCCATTCGGCGATGGGCATGGCGCTCAGGCCGCGCGAGTTCGTCAGCACGCAGTCGTCGCCGATGAGTTCGAGCGGGAAGTCATCGATGCCGGTGCCGATGAGATGCACCCAGCGCGGACCCCGGTTGAGCACATGGGCGAGGTTGGGCACGAGCGTCGGTCGGGTGAGAAGCACATCGCCGGTGAGGCCCGGTTCGAGCTCTCCCTCCGAAGGGATGGCGATGATCTCGAACTGTTCCGCGATCTCCGGGGGGATAGGGATGCCCTGGAGGAGACCGACCTGACTCAGGATGCGCACCATCTCCGGGACCCTAGTGCTGGGTGCTCGGCGCCTACCATCGTCCCCGTGATCGCCTACCTGTCCGATGCGTGGTTCGAAGCCGCCGAGGCCTCCATCCGAGCCGACGAGGAGCTGCAGCGAGCCAGCGCCGAGGTGCAGCTCGTGCTCCAGCAGACCGTGCACGACGCCGACCGGGAGATCACCTGGCATGTGTCATTCGATCGTGGCTCGGTGCGGCTCCTGCTCGGACCGGCCGCCGACCCGTCGGTCACGTTCACCTGCGATCGACCCACCGCCGAGGCCGTGGCCACCGGAGCCACCAGTGCGCAGGCCGCGTTCATGAGCGGCAACCTGCGGGTCGGTGGCGATGTGCGGCATCTGCTGGCCAACGCCGATCTGCTCGCCTCCCTCGACGACGCGCTCGCCCCGCTGCGCAGCTGACCTCGGACCGAACGCGCAACGGCCCGCCTCGCGGCGGGCCGTTCGTACAGCTGCAGGATGTCGACGCGCGCAGCGTCGAGCGGACGACTCAGATGAGCCCGAGCTCGCGAACGGCGTCGCGCTCCTCGCCGAGCTCGGCGGTGGAGGCGTCGATGCGGGCCCGCGAGAAGTCATCGATGTCGAGACCCTGCACGATCTCGTACCCGCCGTCGGTGCAGGTGACCGGGAAGGAGGAGATGAGCCCCTCGGGCACGCCGTAGCTGCCGTCGGACGGGATGGCCATGGAGACCCAGTCGCCGGCCGGGGTGCCGAGCGCCCAGTCGTGCATGTGATCGATGGCGGCGTTGGCAGCCGAAGCAGCCGAGGACAGCCCACGGGCCTCGATGATGGCGGCGCCGCGCTGCTGCACGGTGGGGATGAAGTCACCCTCGAGCCAGGCCTGATCGTTGACGAGCGCAGCGGCGTTCTGGCCGTTGACCTCGGCATGGAAGAGATCCGGGTACTGGGTGGCCGAGTGGTTGCCCCAGATGGTCATCTTGGTGATGTCGTTGACCGTGGTGCCGGTCCTGGTGGCGAGCTGCGCCATGGCCCGGTTGTGGTCGAGACGGGTCATGGCCGTGAAGCGCTCGTTCGGGATGTTCGGCGCGTTGTTCATGGCGATGAGCGAGTTGGTGTTGGCGGGGTTGCCCACGACGAGGATGCGCACATCGGCCGCCGCGTTGTCGGAGAGCGCCTTGCCCTGCACGGTGAAGATGGCGCCGTTGGCCTCGAGGAGGTCCTTGCGCTCCATGCCCTTGGAACGGGGGCGGGCACCGACGAGCAGCGCATAGCTGATGTCGCCGAACGCCTCGTTGGGATCATCGCTGCACACGATGCCCGACAGCAGCGGGAAGGCGCAGTCCTCGAGCTCCATGGCGACACCCTTGAGGGCATCCATGGCCGGGGTGATGTCGAGCAGCTGGAGGATGACGGGCTGGTCGGCGCCGAGCATCTGGCCACTGGCGATGCGGAACAGGAGGCTGTAGCCGATCTGGCCGGCGGCTCCGGTGACGGCGACGCGTACGGGGGTCTTCACGAGGGGATCTCCAGTGCGATGGGGGGTGCAGAACGACCCCGGACACTAGTCAGCGGAGGGCCCCGGACGAAAAGCGGGGGTGCTATTCGAGCGTGACGGGATACGGGAATTTGGCGTCGACACCACCATCGACGACCACGGTGCGGCCGGTGATGTAGCGGGACATGTCGCTGGAGAGGAACAGGGCCGCCGACGCGATGTCGGAGGTCTCACCCATGCGTCCCAGCGGGGCGTTGCCGGCGTTCGAGGCCCGCTGCTCGTCGGTGAACACGGCATCCATGCGGGGGCTCAGGATCGTGCCCGGAGCGATGGCATTCGCCCGCACGTTGTGACCGCCGAGTTCGATCGCCACCGACTGCACCCAGGCCATGAGCCCGGCCTTGGCGGCCCCGTAGGCGGCGTGCATCGGCGCGGCCGTGAAACCGCTGACCGAGGCGATGAACACCATCGTGCCGCCACCGGTGGCCACCATGCGGCGGCCCAGTTCCTGCGACAGCAGATAGGCATGTCGGAGACACATGTCGATCTCCCAGTCGAAGGTCTCATCGGTCATGTCGAGGATGGACTGCCACTGGGCCATGCCGATGATGTCGACGAGCCCATCGATGCTGCCCATCGCCTCCTCGGCCTCGGCAGCCAGACGCGCCGCACCCTCACGGGTGGTGACATCGCCGACCCAGGCAATGGCCTGCGGTCCGACTTCGGCCGCGACCTCGGCGGCACGATCGGCGTCGACATCGACACACACGATGTGCGCGGCACCGGCCTGGGCCAGGGCGTGGGCAGTCTGGCGACCCATCCCCATGCCCGCACCGGCGACGACGAAGTTGCGGCCGTCGACCCGCAGGCGGGCGAGGTAGTCGGGGATGGGAGAGTTGTCGGCGGTGGTCATGATGGGCTCCGTGGTGCAGGTTCGGGTCGACGCGTGATGTCGGGACCGGGATTCGGATGGGCGGGCAGTTCGCGGCTCAGGCCATGTACACGCCACCGTTGGGGCGCAGGATCTGCCCGGTGACGAACTTCGAGGCATCGCTGGCCAGGTACAGCATGGCAAGGCTCTGGTCCTCCGGCTCGGCGGTTGTGCCGAGCGGTGATTGGGCGGCGCGCATGCCCATGAACCGGGCACGGGCCTCCTCGTCGATGCTGCCATCGGCTCGTGTCCAGTTGCGCTGCACCATCGGCGTGTCGGTGAAGCCCGGAGCCACGGCGTTGACCCGGATGCCGCTCGGCCCGAACTCCACTGCGGCGCAGCGCGTGAGATGGGCGACAGCCGCCTTGGTCATGGCGTACACCGACAACGTGGGAGCAGGCATGTCACCACCGGCCGAGGTGATGTTGATGATGGACCCGCCACGCTTGCCCGGGTCGGCAGCCATGATCCGAGCAGCGGCGGCCAGACCCCAGTAGGTACCGAACTGGTTCACGCCGACGATGGCGGCGAGATCATCAGGAGTGACCTCGGTGATGGGTGCGTACCGGATGATGCCGGCCACATTGGCCCACACATCGATACGGCCATGCGCATCGAGTGCGGCGGCGGCCAGCGCCTCGACCGAATCACGGTTCGAGACATCAGTGGGCACCACGGTCGCCGAACCGCCCACCGCGGCGACAAGTTCGGCGGTTCCGCGCAGCCCCTCGACACCCACATCGGCGATGACGACATCGGCACCCGCCTGGGCGAAGGTGATGGCGGCCTGCCGACCGATGCCACCGGCAGCGCCGGTGATGACAGCGATGCGACCGGCCAATGAGAACTGTTCGATGAGTTCCGGGGCCAGTGCCGGGCGGGAGGCGTCGGAAGCGGAGGTGTTGTGGTCGGTCATGCCAGTCACTCGGAATCTGCTGTGGCCAGCGTTGTGCGGATGAACTCGGCGATCTCTTCGACTGCAGCGACCGCTTCGGGGAAGGCGGGGTAACTCATCTGCCAGATATGCGGCATCTCGGGATAGACGTGCAGCGTGGCGTCGACATCGGAGGCCAGTGCCACTTCGTGCAGGCGATGGGCATCGTCGAGCAGCACCTCGGCGTCGCCGACCTGGATCAGCATGGGCGGGGCGCCGCGCCAATCACCGAAGATCGGTGACACGAGCGGATGATCGGGCATCGTGGTGCCGAGATACGCCGGAGCGGCCTCCTCAGCCTGCGTGCGTGAGAACAGGCGATCGGCCTCGGCCCGGCTGTCGTAGGTGGCCGCACTCACGGTGAGATCGACCCACGGCGAGCAACAGATGGCCGCGGCCGGCGTGGGACCCTCGGCCAGCGTGTGCAGGACAAGTGACGCGGCCAGACCGCCACCGGCGGAGTCGCCCATGGCCACGATGCGAGATGCCGGAACACCACTGACCAACACCCAACGATGCACGGCAACGCAATCGTCGAGCGCAGCAGGGAAGACATGTTCCGGAGCGAGTCGATAGTCGACGAGCATCACCCGTGCACCGGTTGCCCGGGCGAGATGTGAGCCGTAGGCGCGATAGGCGAGCGCGGAGGCGATGCGGAACCCGCCACCGTGGGCATAAACGATGACCGGGGCGTCAGCCGCATGGTCGATCGGACGACACTCGATGACAAACACACCATCGACGTCATGCTCGATTGCTTCGGTGCCCGCGGCGAGCGGCATCTGGGCCATCGCGTCATCAATGCGCTGACGGTGCTCGACGATTGATGCGGGCGGCGGCGGAACCGGACGCTGCGCCATCGCGTGCTGGAGGGCGTGGAACTCTTCACTAGCCATGAAGGCGAACAGTACGGTATCGACGCGAGGTTCGCTCAGACCCGCGGCAACGAAGGGCGCATACGGATGGGGCGTTCAGATGGACGAAACGCCCACTCGCCGTCGCCCGGCGGTCTCGGTCGGATGCGCACGATCCTGCGCGGCATCACCGACGAGTTGCCGATGCCGCTTGCGTGGGCGTTCCGGGGCGCATTGGCCTGCGGATCTGCGGGCGCACTCGCGGGTCTTATTGTCGGATTGATCGCGTATCCGCCGACCGCTTGGTTCGCAGTGTTCGAGCTGGGCATCCCCGCGACCATCGCCGGAACATTGCTCGGCCTCGGGACGGGCAGCGTGACGTGGTTGTTGGGCGCGACCGCAAGCGGCCGGGGCAAGAAGCGCGATGGCGGGTGAACACCAGTGAACCCTTGACTCGCACAGGGCCGCTCGGCTGATCGATCCCCTGCGATCCAGCACTAGATCTG
>CANFHM010000012.1 GCA_947446975.1 Microthrixaceae bacterium | reverse complement strand
GCGTCACCGGCGGCGGCGACGGCCTGCACGGACGGACGCACACCGGAGGAACCGCCGCCCGCGGTGGGAGCGGATCCGACGGCCGGCGGCGGGGTGATGGGATCGCCCTCCACGTAGCAGGCCGGGGTCGCGGAGCCGACCGCGGCGATGGCGGTGGCGGCCGTCGCTCGCAGCTCATCGGTGAGCGGGACATTGCCGTCGGGGAGCTTGGTCTGCCCGTCGCCGGTGGCGTAGCCGAGCCACGTGTTCAGGAGTGCCTGCGAGGCGGTGCGCCCCTTGCAGTTCTTGTCCACGAGCTTCGAGGTCGGGGCGATGGCGTAGTCGACGAACGTGAGCGGGTACGGCTGCACGGCGTCCTTGTCGACGGTGGCGGTGGGATCGGGCAGGAGTCGCCCGTCCGAGGTGCTGGTCATGGTCGGGACCGCGGCGGCCATCGACTCGGCGGTCGGAGCCACGAATTCGCCGTTGGCGTTCTCGATGCTCGCCACGGCGAGACCGAGATGCTTGGCGGTGACCAGATCGGTGAGCACCCAGATGCCACCGTAGGCGTCGAGGTTCTGGCTGCGGATGGTCTTCACGAGCACCGAGTTGCCGGTGAACATGTCGACCGATCCGTTGAACGAAGGCGCAGCGACACCGAACGCGATGGAGGGGTCACGGGTGAGACCCCGTTCCGGTCCGTACTTGTTGGTGTCGGGCACCTTCCACAGCGCCGGACGATTGGCCTTCAGGAAGCTGGTGAGGAACCAGGAGGAGGCATCCGCCGGGGCGAAGGCACCCACCTGGATCGCGGCGGGGAGGAACACGCTCGCCTCGGCGAACTGCGGGTTCAGGTCGAGGAACGAGTCGTAGGAGTAGTCGGTGAAATCCGACGGCCCACCGCTGAACATGTGGGTGACCTGATCCATCGTGAGCTTCACGTCGGTGAACGGGATCTTGCGATCGTTGGGCCCGCGACGGCCGTTGCCGACTGCCACCACGGTGGCGTTCAGAGCGATCGGGACGGCCGTGGAGGCCCGGGGGGTGAGAGCCTCGGTCCGGGTGCCGAGACCGAGCTTCGGGCCCGGGTCGTAGCCGACGGCGCTGTAGGCGAGGTCCAGCGAGCCGCTCGAGAACCCGTTCATGGCGTCGCCCTCGTCGGAGAAGCTCGTGCGGGAGGCGGCGCCGGTCTGGGCATCGGGGAGATGGCACTGATCGAGGGTCCAGTTCACCCAGAGATCGGTGACGCGCTCGGGTCCGGCGGCGTTGAGGACGCCAGCAGCCGGACCACCGCAGCCGGCGACGGGATCATCGACGCGATAGGTGAGGGTCTGGACGAAGGGGATCCATCGGGCCTCGCCGGGGGCGACTGAGCCGTAGACCTCGACCACGAGGGCACAGGGGTGATCGGCGTCGCACGCGAGTCGTTGGGTGCTGCCGTTGGAGCGGGCCGGCCATTCGGCCACACCGCTGCCGATGTACATCGAGAACGTGGAACCACCGGGCTCGGTGGCGCTGGAGTAGAGGTTCGCGTCGCCGGTCTGCACATCGGCGCTCGACGAGATGGGGATGGCCGGACAGTTGAGATCGCCGGCGTTGAAATCGGCCGCCGGGCGATCGCCGTCGCTGGTGGCGTAGTCGACCCCGAGCCGACAGATCTGGGCGTTCGCCTCGTAGATCCGATGCTCTGTGGTGGTCTGGAGGTTGATGGAGATCAACTGTCCGTCGGTGAGGTTGCTGGCCGGGGAGACCGAGACGGTCCAGGGCGCCATGCCGGTGTCCTGGGCTCGAACAGGGGTGCCGGACGCGCCGAGGGTGGTGAGTGTCGCGGCTGCTGCCACGACACCCACCACCATCAGCGAACCGACCCGGCGGAGCCGGTTGGTGATCATGGGATCAGAAGCTCCTCATCAGGGCTTGGTGGTGTAGGTGCCCGAACCGACCGGGCCAGTGCCCTGGCCATTGGTCGCGGTGACCTTGAAGGTGTAGGTGGTGTTCTTGGCCAGACCGCTGATCGAGCAGTTGGTGGTCCCGAGGGTGGAGCAGGTCTTGCCCGACACCTGGGTCGCACCCTGCCAGACCGTCACGTTGTAGGCGGTGACTGCCGAGCCGTTGGCCGCAGCAGCCGTCCAGGCCACCTTCACCGCAGCGGCGCTGGTGGTCTGCGAGCCGTTCACGCCCGTGGGCGCTCCCGGGGTCGACACGGCGATCTTGTTCTTGAGCGTCGAGGTCTTCGAGCCGACGCCGTTCACCGCGCTCACGGAGATGAGGTACTTCACACCGTTGGTGACCGGGGCGAGCGTGCAGGTGAGCGGTGCCCCGAAGGCCACCTCGCAGCTGCGGGTGGTCTGACCCGTGGCGGTGGCGGTCACCGTGTAGCGCTGGATGCTCGAGCCGCCGTTGCCGGTGGGAGCGGTCCAGGTCACCGTGAACGAGCCGTTGAGCGCCGACTCCAGCGTGAGTGCGGTGGGAGCCGTCGACAGGGTCGGGACGTTGGTCGTGGTCGGCACGAAGGCCTGCGAGTTGGCGGAGTAGGAGCTGTTCCCGACCACGTTGGTGGCCCGCACCGTGAAGGTGTAGGAGACTCCCTTCGTGAGACCGCTCACCTTGCAGGTGGTCGCTCCGGTGGTGGTGCAGAACTTCGTGACACCGAGGACCTGCGGTGCGGCCTCGACCCGGTAGCCGGTGATGGCCGAGCCACCGTCGGCCGGAGCGGTCCAGGAGACCTGTACGGCACCGACGCCGTTGAACACACCGGTGGGCGCCGCGGGAGTGGCCGGAGCCGACGCATAGGTCAGGCCGGTGGTCACGTAGACGACCTTGCCGAGACCGAGCGGGGTGGTGTAGCTGAGCTCGGTGACCAGGGCGCAGGCGGACGGGGCCGACGAGCCACAGGTGATGGTGGTCGAGCCGTCGTACTGGGTGGTGAAGGTGTTGGTGCCGGCGCCGACCTTGAAGTTCAGCGTGGCGCCGGAACGAGCACCGGCTTCAGTGGTGACGGTGACGTCCTTGTCGGTGCCGACCGCGAGCGCCGAGGCGATGCAGTTGCCGCCGAGCGTGGGTGAGAAGTCACCGGCGTTGGCGATGGTGGCCGAGGCCTTGCACAGACGGGTGCGCACGGAATAGAGGCTGGCGCCCGTGGTCATTGAGACCGTCTGGGCGACCGTGTCACCTGACACCAGGCCGGTGGTCGGGGTGGAGCTCAGCACGTACTGGGCGCTCGAGGGCGTGATCGCCGCCGAGGAGGTGGAGGCAGCCGAGGTGCCGAGGGCGTTGGTGCCGGTCACCGAGAACGTGTAGGCGGTGCCGTTGGTGAGGCCGCTGACCTCGCAGCTGGTGCTGGAGGTGATGCAGGTGAGGTTCCCGGGCGAGGAGGTCACCGTGTAGGAGGTCACTGCCGGAAGTCCGGTCTGGGCAGCGGAAGCCGTCCAGGACACCACAGCCTTGGCGTTGCCCCATGCAGCGGAGACGCCAGTGGGGGCGTTCGGAGCGGCATAGGTCAGCGGGAAGGACTTGTAGATCACGCGGGCAGCCAGGTTCGTGGCCGACATCTCGACGACGAGCTTGCAACCGGTGGCCGAGGCCACGCCGCAGGAGATCGTCTTCGAGCCGTCGTACTGGGTGGTGAACGTGTTGGTGCCGGCGCCGACCTTGAAGTCGAGCGAGGCGGAACCACGAGCACCGGGCTCGGTGGTGACGGTGACGTCCTTGTCGGTGCCGTCGGCGAGCGGCGCGGCGATGCAGTTGCCACCGAGGGTCGGCGAGAAGTCACCGGCGTTGTCGATGGTGGCATCGGCCGAGCAGAGCCGGGCACGGAGGGAGTAGATGTTCCAGTTGGTGTCGGCGGTGGCCGAGACGGTGACCGTGGAGCCCGAGACGAGTCCGGTGGTCGGTGAGGCCGTGATCGTGGCGGGGATCTGGCCCGCCGCGGTCTCGGCCTGCGCCACCGGAGCGAGTGTCCCCAGGGTTGCTGCGGCGAGCAGCACCCCGGTCGACACCGCCACCAGGCGGGAGCGGAAGGAGCGAATCATCAGAGTGTGACCTCTCTCGGGCGCTCGGCGCCCGGTGGATGGATGAGTGAGGAGGGGTTCAGCGGTACGTGACAGGGATTCCCTTGAAGCCGAATCCCTTGGGGTACTGGAGCTTCAGCACGATCTGGCAGGGTGAGGCGGGGCCGCAGGTGATGGTCGTGGGACCGTCGTACTGGGTTATGTAGGTCGTGGACCCGACGCCGACCCGGAAGGTGACATCGAGACCGGAGTAGGGCTCGGTGCCCACGACCTCGACCTTGGCATCGGAGATCGCCGAGAGCGGCTTGTCGATGCAACGACCACCCAGGGTGGGGGCGAAGTCACCGTCACTGACGATGGCGACATCCCCCCGGCACAGACGGGCCTCGACGCCATAGAGCATCGATCCGGGTTCGGGATCACCGTGGACGGTGATCGCCTGACCGTCGACGACCCCATCGGTGACCGGCCGTCCTGACACCTCGGGGATCTCCACCCGCACCGGCATGGTCGGTGTGGTGTAGGAGCCCTGGGCAGTGCCGCCGGAAGGAGGCACGACGGTGGTCGAGGGGGTCGAACCCGGCGCTGCGGTGGTCGAGGTGGGACCGTCGGCGGCCGCGGGAGCCGCGGTGCCCTTGGACCCATCGGAACCGCCGCCCACGAGCAGGACACCGAGAAGGGCGCAGATGGCCACCACTGCGATGATGCTCGGCACCATCACTCTCGGTTCGGTCCATCTCGAGGAAGCAGGCATGTTCACCCTTTCATCCCGTGCCGGATCGGGGAGCACCCGACCCGGCACCGGACGGATCGACTAGGCCAGGTAGCGGCGGCAGGTTGCGCCGGCGAGGTTCGAGGTCTGGTTCACCGTGCTGGTGAGCGGCGAGAACCCGAAGGCCGAGATGGTGGTCTTGAAGGCGCCGCTGCACAGCTGGCTCTTGGCGCCACCGTCGATGTTGTTGAAGCCGACGAGGCCACGAGCGGTCGTGTAGCTGGGGGAATCGGTGTGGAGGACGTTGTAGACGAGACGGACGCCCGGGTAGTCCACGGTGTTGTAGGCCTTGCCCGAAGCCTTCGTGGTGTTGCCCTCGATCACGGGGTAGCCACCGGCGGCCACGGTCGGGTCGACGGTCTGCCAACCGGCGTCATTGAGCTGGTAGCGGCCATCGATGGAGTTGAGGACCACGGCCGAGGAGTTCCACAGCTGGGAGTCGCCGACATGGTTGTCGATGCCCTTGATCTGGGTGACCGTACCGGTGCTCGACTTGCGCTGGTCGATCGACGGGTTCGCCGAGTTGTTGGCCTGGAAGGCCCACTGGCCGGCCGAGTAGGGGAAGATGGCCTTCTCGAGATCAGCAGTCGGGATCTTGTCGCCGCGGTTCTCCTCGAAGGGATCGCCGTTCTTGTCGACGGCGAGCGCTGCCGGGCAGTTGTCGCCCACGGCCGGGAAGGTGGCCGTGGAGGAGAGGCCGAGCAGATCGGTGATGAAGTACGAGCGGGTGCCCGAGCTCGACTGCGGCAGGTAGCGCTGGATCGGGCCGGCGGTGCCGCCGACCTGCGACCAGTCGGTGTAGGTGCAGTCGTAGATCTTCTTCAGGTTGGCCAGCGACAGGGTGGCCGGAGCCTTCGAGCTCGGCGAGGCCCAGGACACGGCGTCGAGGGCGAAGGCGTAGTACTGGCCCTTGGTGGCCGCCGGAGAGCCGGAGCTGAACGAGGAGGAACGGGCGATGTCGACGCAGCCGGTCACCGGAGTGGCGGTGGGATAGCCGGGGTCGGTGTTGAGCACCTCGACGCCACCGGAGTAGCGCTTGGTGCTGGTCACGTAGTCACGAAGGGCGTTGCGGCCGGCACCCGAACCGTTCGGGGTGGCGATCGCCGGAGCAGTGGCCGTGGGCAGCGGGGTGGCGCCGAGCGTGCGGGGGAAGACGATGTCCGGGCAGAAGGAGTCGCCGGGGAGGGAGAAGTTGTTGGAGTTGTACACCGGCACGTTGTAGGTGGGGTTGGCGTCGGTGTTGAGCTGGCTGAGGATGGAGCCCATGACGTTCTCGGTGGTGTCCGAGCCAGCAGCGGTGATCACATCGGCGGAGGCAGCGTTGATCATCGGGATGTAGGCGGCCACGGAGGTGGCGACCACAGCACCGGCGATCAGGCTGCGCTTGAGAAGAGAACTCTTCACAGCGTGGGTCCTTTCGGAGGGGTTAGGGAAGGTGCAACGACGTCGGCGCATCGCACGACGGGGGGAAGTGTTCCTGACCGAGGTGAACCGTCGACCGAGGCCGACGGAACAGAAGGTGAAGAACAGGCCAACACTTGGTCAGCCGGGGGTTCCGTTCCGGCGACGGCGGGCGAGTATCCCACCCACCACGAGCGGAACGGCCATGACGAGCAGCAGGGCCAGCACGGCGATGCCGTTCGAGGAGGCGATGGAGGGTCCGACGTATGCCACCGGGGCGACCCGTCGCCAGTCGGTGCTGCCACCGCCCGAGGAGGTCGTGCCCTTGCCGCCCACCGATCCGGTGCCACCTGCGGCTGTTTCACCGGTGCCGGAGCCGGAGCCGATGGCGTCGATGTTCTTGATCGGATCCACCGGTGGGGCGCCGCCGTCGCCGACAGAACCACCGAAGCGCGGGTTGGCGCAGTTGGCCTGGGTGAGCTGCTCGGGAGCGGCTCCGGTGAGACGGGCGATCGAGTTGGCCACCTCCTGGGAGAGGTTCGGCGGCAGCGGGGAGTACCCGATCCGGGCCATGTTCACCTGCCCCTCGCACGCGATGTAACGCAACCATGAGGTGAGCGTCTCGGTGATCCCGGGGTTGGAGTACGCGCCCCGGCAGGTCGGCCGATCCGCCGACACCGCGCACTGCGTCACGATGTAGCTGTACGCGGAGATGGGATAGGCGATGGGGTTCGTCGAGTTGTAGACCCCCGAGAGCTCCTGGGAGAGATCCGGACGCAGGGCCGCCGACTCGAGTGCGGCCGAGATGTTCTCGGCGTAGGGCAGCACCGACTCGCCGGCGGCGTTCTGGACCCAGGCCGCCGGGACGTCATAGGTCTTGGCGTAGCCGAACTCGTCGTAGCCGATGCTCCACAGACCCTGCCCGCCGCCGATGAACTGGGCGATCTGGTCGGAGCCCTGGAAGGCCTGGGACTTCGGCACGAAACCGGGCGAGCTGTCGAGCTGGATGATGCGCACCGAGGTGGGGAAGCTGTTGCGCTGCGCCCACGGGCCGAAGACATCGGGGGCCACATTGGCCACGAAGTCGTAGAACAGACCAGTGGTGCCGGACTGCCCGCCGCGGTACACGACGTTGATCGGCTGATCGGGAAGCACCAGACCCTTGTTGTCGGCGCTGATCGCCGGATCGCTCCAGGTGGTGATGTCGCCGGTGAAGATCCGGGCGATGGTGCGTCGGCTCAGATGCAGGTAGTCGACCTTGCGTCCGGCCGTGTCCTGCACGTTGTACATGACCGCCACCGCACCGGCGACCGACGGCACGTACTGGTAGCCGCGGGTGTCGCCCACGCCCTGGGAGGAGAGCGCCGAGAACTCGGCCTCGGTGCCGGCGAAATCGGCCAGCGACTGACCGAAGGCCGTGAGGCCCCCGGGCGAACCGGTGGGCAGGTAGTTGACCTGCAGCCCGGAGGTCTGGGCATCGGCCACCCACTGCTGCATGGCGAGGGCCACATAGGACGAGCCCTGCCCGTTGATGCGGGCCGGGGAGGCACCGGCGCCGGTGGCCGCTCCCACGGAGGCGATCACGGCGAGCGCGACCGCGGTGAACGCAGCAGCAGCACGCCGGCGGATCGGATGGGCGCGCATCAGCCGAAGCGACCTTCGACGTAGTCGAGGGTGCGGGGATCGTCGGGGTTCTCGAACATCTTGCGGGTCGGGCCCTGCTCGACGACGGCGCCGGGCTGGTTCTCGGCGGCCAGGAAGAACGCACAGATGTCCGAGACCCGGTTGGCCTGCTGCATGTTGTGCGTGACGATCACGACGGTGACCTCACCGCGCAGCTCGTCGATGGTCTCCTCGACCCGACGGGTGGAGGTGGGGTCGAGTGCCGAACAGGGCTCATCCATGAGCAGCACGTTGGGCTGCACGGCGAGCGAACGGGCGATGCACAGACGCTGCTGCTGACCACCGGAGAGCGCACCACCGGCACTGTCGAGGCGGTCGCGCACCTCCTTCCACAGGCCGGCGCGGATGAGCGACTGTTCGACGAGGTCGTCCTTCTCATCGCACTTGAGGCGGGCCAGCTTGAGACCGGCGAGCACGTTCTCGCGGATGCTCATGGCCGGGAACGGGTTCGGCTTCTGGAACACCATGCCGATGCGCATGCGGACCTGCTGGGCCCGGGTGCCGGTGGCGTAGATGTCGGTGCCGTCCAGGAGGATCTCACCGTCGAGGGCGGCGCCGGGGATGAGCTCGTGCATGCGGTTGAGCAGACGCAGGAACGTGGACTTGCCGCAGCCGGACGGGCCGATGAGCGCCGTGACCTGGCCGGCGGGCATCACGAGATCGACGCCCTCGAGCACGAGGCGATCGCCGAACCATGCGCAGGCGCCGCGGGCCTCGAGCGTGGCGGCACCGGGGGGCGGACCGCCGATGATCGTGGCACGACCGACTGCGGGGCTTTCAGCGACGAGGGTCTCGGTCATGGGCAGTGCCCTTTCGTGGATGTCGGTCATGAGGTGATCGGCTCCTGCTGGGGATGCGAGGACGGGTCCGCACCGGACGGGATGCCGGTGCTGGGGACGATCGGGGCGTTGAGCGGGTCGTCGGGGTTGATCTGCACTGCGGCGCCGCCACCCTTCGGGGTGCCGCGCCGCTTGGAGCGATCGCGTCCGATGAAGCGGGCGAGGGCGAACAGGGCCACGACGAGCAGCAGCAGCACGAGGGCGCCGGCGAAACCGCGCTCGATGGCGGAGAGGTCGGGCTTGCGGATGTTGCGGTACACGAACAGCGGGAGGCTCTCCTGCGACCCGGCGAACGGATTGGCGTTCATGAGGTCGTAGCCGAACGCCGTGAACAGCAGCGGGGCGGTCTCGCCCACCGCACGGGCGATGCCGAGCACCACGGCGGTGGTCATGCCGGTGCGGGCCGTGGGGAACACGATGGAGATGACGGTGCGGGCCCGGGATGCACCGAGCGCCAGCGAGGCCTCGCGCAGGCCGTCGGGCACGAGGCGCAGCACCACGTCGACGGTGCGCGTGATGGTGGGCAGCATCGTGATGGCCAGGGCCAGCGAGGCCATGAAGCCGTTGTACCCGAACAGCGGATTGCCGCTCTTGGCGAACGGCAGGATGAGCGTGGCGAAGATGAACAGACCGGCGACGATGGAGGGCAGACCGCTCATGGCGTCGACGAAGATGCGCACCGGACGGCGCCACCGGCTGCGGGACTCGTTGAGGAACACCGCGGCGGCGAGCGCCAGCGGCAGTGACCACAGCAGGGCCAGACCCACCTGTTCGATCGATCCCACGATGGCGTGCGAGGCACCGCCCGAGGTGGACGGGAGCACCGGGGTGATGCCCTCCTGATCGCTGATGAAGAAGTTCGGGCGGAGCGCCTTGAGGCCCTGCACGAGGATGTACCCGATGAGCAGCACGAGGGGCACGAACACGATGGCTGCGGCGCTCACCACCACCACGGTCATCACCCGGTCGGTGGCCACGAGTCGGCCCACCCGATCAGCGGTGACCGCACCGAAGATGGCGAGGAACGTGAGGTACGAGCACAGCAGGAAGCCGAAGAGGCTGGCCCCGGCGGTGAGCCGGTAGAAGATGAGCCAGTTGAGGCAGAGCGCACTGATGACCGATCCGACCAGGACCCAGACGTCGAAGTTGGTGAACTCGCGGGGTCGGCGGGCCCGGCGCTGCGGGGCGGGGCGGGCCGGTGACGCGGTGGTCGCAGCGGGGGCGGGCGACGGGGTCGGCATGGTGGAGGTGGTGTCGGTGCTCACAGGTCGACTCCCGCACCCGAACGGCTCCTGGCCACGACCACCGAGGCGATCATGTTGGTGGCCAGCGTGATGATGAACAGCACGAGGCCGGCGGCCATCAGCCCCGAGACCGTGAACGCATCGGCACCGGCCCGGTTGGCGATGAAGCCCGACACGGTGGCGCCGCCGTTCTGGAGGATGTGGATGCTGTCGCCGATGCGCTGGGGCACCTGGGGCAGCAGCAGGGCCACGGCGATGGTCTCACCGAGCGCCCGGCCCAGACCGAGCATGGAGCCGCCGATGATGCCGCCACGGCCGTAGGGCAGCACGACGGAGCGGATCATGCCCCACCGGGTGCCACCGAGGGCGAGCGCCGCCTCCTTCTCGCCCGGAGGGGTCTGCGAGAACACCTCCCGGGTGACCGAGGTGATGATCGGCAGCACCATGAGCGCCACCACCACACCGGCGATGAAGATCGAACCGGTGAGGCTGGCGTTCTTCTCGGTGTGGAAGAACGGGATGAATCCGAGGTTCTGCGAGAGCCAGGTGGAGATCGGGATCATCTTGTCCGAGAGGTAGAGGAAGCCCCACAGACCGAACAGCAGACTCGGCACCGCGGCCAGCAGGTCGACCACGCCGATGAGCCACTTGCGACGACGGGCGGTGGAGTACTCGGTGATGGCCAATGCGCAGAACACGCTGAGCGGCACGGCGAACAGCACCGCCACCACCGCCACCAGGACCGTGCCGGTGAGCAGACCGAGCACGCCGATGGCCGGCGGCTGCACGTCGGTGCGCCATTCGGTGCGGGTCAGGAACCGCAGGATGCCGGTCTGGGAGATGGCATCGGAGCTCTGGATGAGCAGGAAGGCGCCCACCAGCAGCAGCAGCACGAGCACCGAGATGCCGGCGCCCATCGTGATGGCGTTGAAGCGACGGTCGACGACGCTGGGAACCTCGGTGACGACCCGCTTGGTGCGGCCGGCACCCGGAGCCGGCGACGGCGGCGTCGGTGGATCCTGCAGATCGATTCCGGACACAGGTGGGGGTTCTCCAGAGGGCAGGCCGGCGGGGCGGCCAGAGGGAAGCAAGAGGGGCCCGGGCGCGAGGTGTGGGACCGCAGCGACCGGATGCCCCAAGTGAACGGGAGGGACCCATTCCGGGCAACCAACCCACGGCCAACAGTTCATGAACGTCTGACATCCAGATGAACGGACAGGTGAACGCAGGGTGAAGGACCTGCCCGACCGTCGGGCGGCGGCGGTCGCCCGAGGTCGCCGATCCGAGCCGCAGCACCATCGCTAACCTCGGGACACCTATGAGCACACCGGCGACGCACGAGGGCCCACGAGCGGCCGGAGCAGCACCGAGCAGCCGATGGGCGCGCCGCACCGCACGTACCGGGCTCCTCGTGCTGCTCGGCGCCTCGTTGCTGCTGCCCGCCTGCGGCTCGACCGCACCGGGCTCCGACACCGCCGGTCCGGCCACGACCACAGCGCCAGCCGCCGATCCCGGGCCCGGCCCCATGGAGTTCAGCGCCGGGATCCGCCTCGAGACGATCGCCACCGACCTCACCGACCCCGTGGCGATGACCGCCCGACCGATGCGCAACCAGCTGTGGGTGGCCGAGCGGGAGGGGCGGGTGCGAGTGATCACCAAGGACACCAACTGGGATGTCAGTGCCGCGAAGGTGGTCCGTGACGGGTACACGCTGGCTCCTGATCCGGTGCTCGATCTCTCGGCGCTCACCTCCACCGAGGGCGAGCGCGGTCTGCTCGGGCTGGCGTTCTCCTCCGACGGCCGCACCCTCTACGTCGACCACACCGCCACCAACGGCGACATCGTCGTGGCCAGCTACGTCGTCACCGATCCCCTGGACTTCTCGGGCGCCCCCACCACCACGACCACGATCCGACCCGGCGCACGAACCACGCCGAACACCGCGGCGCCGGCTCCATCGCCCGCGCCGTCGGGTCCGACGACACCGGGCCCGGTCCCCCGCCCCCGGATCGACCCCGCCAGTCGTTCGGTGCTGCTCACCATCGATCATCGCGGTGCCACCAACCACAACGGCGGGCAGCTCGCCCTCGGACCCGACGGATACCTCTACATCGGTGTGGGTGATGGCGGTCGACCCGCCGACGCCCGCAACGCCGCCGATCCGGAGTCGATGCTGGGCAAGATCCTGCGCATCGACCCCGCTGTCCCCGATGGCCCCCTGCCGTACTCCTCTCCCTCCGACAACCCGTTCCTGCACGGTGGCGGTGCGGCGGCGGTCTGGGCCACCGGGCTGCGCAATCCATGGCGGTTCAGCTTCGATCGTCGCAGCGGGGATCTCTGGATCGGCGATGTCGGCCAGAACACCACCGAGGAGATCGACCGCCTCGCCGCCGACTCCCCCGGCGGCGCTGATCTCGGCTGGCCCGCCCGGGAGGGAGATCACGCCTACGAGAACGCCCCGACGGATTCCGGCGACGCCTCGGCCGGCGACCGGGACCATGCATCGATCGAGCCGGTGCTCACCTACGACCACGACGGCGGCGCCTGTGCCGTGATCGGTGGATTCGTGTACCGAGGCAGCGCCATCCCCGCCCTCGCCGGCGTCTATCTGTACGGCGATCACTGCACCGGAACGCTGCGGGGGCTCCTCAGCCGCAACGACGTCGTGCTCGATGACCATCCGCTCGGCGCACGCGTCGAGCCGGGCACCCTCACCGGATTCGGCCAGGACGATCAGGGAGAGTTGTACGTCATGTCCATGTCAGGAACACTCTCCGTCATCGTGGGTGCGACATGACCGAACTTCCGACCGACACGGCGACGATCCCCGCCGGAGCCGACTCCCCCGACACCGCTGGTGCAGTCGCGCCCCGCTGGCGTCGCGGACGCACCCTCACCGACGGATCGAAGCTCTACTGGTGGCGCGAGGTGCTGCTGGTCGTGGTGGTCGACATCGTCTACGAGAGCATCCGCAACATCTCCTCGGCCAACCCGGCGAAGGCCTACGCCAATGCCGAGAGGCTCATCGACTGGCAGCGGGCCATCGGACTCTGGCACGAGCATCAGATGCAGCAGTGGGCGCTGGACTTCACCCCGCTCATCGTGGTGGCCAACTACTTCTACGGCTCGGTCTACATGGCCGCCACCCTCTTCGCCCTCGTGTTCCTCTACCGCCGCTTCCCCGACGACTACCCGCTGTGGCGGACCACGCTCCTCATCGGCACACTGCTCGGCCTCATCGGGTTCGCCACGTTCCCGCTCATGCCGCCCCGTCTGCTCGACTCCATGGGTGGTGCCCACTACGGGTTCATCGACACCCTTGTGAAGTACCCCACGTTCTGGTCGTTCAACTCCGAGGGCATGAAGACCATCTCGAACCAGTTCGCCGCCATGCCGTCGCTGCACTGCGGTTGGGCCATGTGGGGCACCGCCGTGTTCTATCCGCGGGTGCGGACCTGGTGGGCGAAGTCACTCGCCGTGCTCTATCCGGTGGTCACGATCCTCGTGGTGATCATCACCGCCAACCACTACTGGCTCGACGCCGTCGGCGGAGCGGTGATCTTCCTCACCGGCTACGGCATCGCGCGCGTCCTGCAGCAGCTGCTGGCCCGCAACCGGCAACGACGTCGGAACTCCGGCGGCGATCGTTCCGGGACCGGGGCTCAGACCAGCGTCATGGCCAGCCGGTAGGCCTCGACGTTCTTCGTCACCACATCGGACCAGTCCACCGGGGATGGGGTGCTGCGGTTGTGCTCGGCCATCGTCATGCGCAGATCGTGATCACTGATGATCCGGGTGAGCTGCACGACCATGTCGTCGTCGGACGCGGCGAGGAGCCCCTCGCGACCATGGGTGATGAACTCCCGGATCCCGGTCTGTTCCTTGGCCACCACCGGCAGGCCGGCACAGCGACCCTCGAGTGCGGCGATCCCGAAGGACTCGAGATTCGCCGGGGCCACGAACACATCGGCGGTGGCGAAGATGTCGCGGATCTCGTCGCGTGAACGGCGGCCGACCAGTTCCACGATCTCGGTGAGCCCGTTGCTGCGCAGGTACTTCTCGAGCTGCGGCCGTTCGGGCCCCTCGCCGATGATGACCACCCGGAGATCGATCGACGACGGCAGCTGATCCACCACCCGGCGCAGCATCCGCAGCAGATGCATGGGTCGCTTGCGGGGGGCGAGGCGCATGACCGACACGAGCGTGACCCGGTTCGCTGTGCGCGGCGCCGGTTCGATGCGCCAGGCATCGTTGGAGATCCCGTTGGGGAGCACCAGCACCGGATGGTCGGGCCCGGCGATGCGACGGATGGGTTCGGCGGCGACATCGCTCACCGCCGAGAGCACCACCGGCCAGCTGCCCCAGCCGCTGAGACGGTCGAGCAGGGCGAATCCGGGCGCCGCGTATCCCCACACGCAGTGCAGCGTGATGACACTGGGCACCCCGGCCCGCTGGGCGGCCCGGGCGGCGATGTAGGTCATGGGGCTGGCGATGCCACCCTGGAAATGGGCGACATCCACCCGTTCGCTGCGCAGCAGGGAACCCACGGCACGGAAGGCCTTGCGGGTGAATGGGATGTCGAAGGGCAGCAGCGGCACATCGATGCGCTGCACGCGCACACCATCCACGATGGAGGGGCCGGGGGTCGGGGTGATGACGACCACCTCATGGCCGGCGTGCTGGAGCTGCTGGGCGAGATCGTGCACCTGCATCTCGATACCGCCGAGACGGGGCACGTAACAGTCCGAGACGAGCCCGATGCGCAGCGGGCGATCACCATCAGGCACGGGTTCGGTGTCGGCCACGACTCACCTCCCCTGCGACGCACGACGACGCCTCACGGTACTCCGCGGGAAGGGCGGGAGCGGCGTTGCGCCTGCTGCCACAATGGTCGGGTGACCACCAGCACGATCGTGTTCCTCCACGCCCATCCTGACGATGAGGCGCTCATCAGCGCCGGCACCATCGCCCGGGCCGTCGATGCGGGTCACCGTGTGGTGCTGGTGCTGGCCACCGACGGAGGCGCCGGGTTCTTCGATCCCTCGTTGCTCACCCAGGGCGAGACCCTCGCCGATCGACGTCGACGCGAGGCGCAGGCCTCGGCCGAGGCGCTCGGAGTGCATCGGTTGGCGTTCCTCGGGTTCGCCGACTCCGGCATCGAACCTCCCGACGGTGGTGGATGGCCGGAGGGTTCGTTCTGCGCGGCTGCACCAGCCGCGGCTGTCGACGCGCTGGGCGCGATCCTGCGTGAGGAATCCGCCGCCCTGCTCATCGCCGATGACTCGGTCGGCGGCTACGGGCATCCCGATCATGTGCGCGTGCATGAGGTCGCCGTGGCGGCCGCCGCCGCGCTCGAGATCCCCTTCGTCGAGGTCACCATCGATCGGGAGTTCCTGTCCGGGGGCATCGACCTCGCCGCCAGTCTCGGCCTCGAGGTCCCCGACGGCTTCGTGCCGCCGGATCTCTCCAACTGGTACACGCCGCATGCGCAGCTGACCCATACCGTCGACGTGACCACCGCACTCGATCGCAAACGGGCCTCGATGGCCGCCCATGCCACCCAGGCCAGCAGCGCATCGGCCGATTCGGTCCGCACCCTCGCCGTGTTCATCGGCCTGCCGGAGGACATCTACGCCATCGCCTTCGCCACGGAGTGGTTCGTCGCCCATCAGCCCGTCCCCGAGCAGTTCGCCGAACTCTTCGTGCCCGTGGTGCAGTGACCGCACCGGACGAGGCCACCGACGCCGTCGCCGCCGTCTCGCAGGAACTGCATCGCAAGTCACCGCGACGTCGGCTCGTCGAGACCGCACTGTCGCTCACCGTCACGATCGTGATGTTCCTGTTCGTAGTGCCGGCGGTGAGTGGCTCGCACTACTCGGCCATCTGGGCACAGATCACCACGCTGTCCATCGCCTCGCTCAGCATGCTCATCGGCATCTGGGCCCTCGCTGTGCTCGCCTACAGCGGGGTGATGGTGAACTGCCTGCCGGGACTGCGTCGACGTCAGGCGATCACCGTGAACCTCGCCGGCAGTGCGGTGTCCAACGTGGTGCCGTTCGGTGGAGCGGTCGGGGTCGGCGCCACCTATGCGATGGACATGTCCTGGGGGTTCTCCCCGCCAACCGTCACGCTCTCGATCCTCGTGTCGGGCGTGTGGAACGTGTTCGTGAAGCTGGCGGTGCCGGTCATCGCCGTGGTGCTGCTGCTCGGCACCGGCCGCGACACCGGGCAGCTCGTCATCCCCGCCATCCTCGGTGTGGCCGCACTCATCGCCGCCGTCGTGGTGCTGGCGCTCATCATGCGCAGCGAGGCACTCGCCACCCGGGTGGGCACGATCGGCCAACGACTCGTCGATCCGCTCGGGCGGCGCATCCATCGACTCGCCGATCTCGACATCACCCGATCGGTGCTCGACTTCCGCCATCACAGCATCGGACTGCTGCGACGGAACTGGTTCCGGATCACCGCCTGGGTGATCCTGTTCAACCTCATCCAGTACCTGCTGCTGCTGGCCTGTGTGCGCTCCATCGGTCTCGACACCCATCAGCTCGGGTGGATCGAGGTGTTCGCGGCATTCGCCTTCGCCCGGCTGCTCGAGACCATCCCCATCACACCGAGCGGGGTCGGATTCGTCGAGACGGGTGCGGCCGCCACCCTCATCGCCTTCGGCGGGAACGCCGAGGCCGCCACCGCGGCGGTGTTCCTCTTCCGTGGATTCACCTATCTGCTGGAGATCCCCACCGGCGCCCTGGCATGGGGGGTGTGGGCCTCGAGACGGGGCTGGCGCCGACCGATCGGCAGCGCCGACCGCTGAGTCGCGTGTGGGAGAGTGAGCCCATGGCTCATCTCTTCGACGAACACTCGATCCTGCTCACCGACCGCGTCGCCATCGTCACCGGCGCCGCCCAGGGCATCGGCCGCGCCACCGCACTGCTCTTCGCCCGCTGTGGGGCCTCGCTCGCCCTGTGCGATCGCCAGGCGCCGGAGATGGCCGAGGTGGCCGCCGAGATCGAAGCCATGGGTCGCCCCGTCATCACCGCCGAACTCGATGTGCGCGATGCGCCGGCGGTCGACACGTTCGTCGAGGCGGTCGTCGCCCGGTTCGGCCATGTCGACATCCTCGTGAACAACGCCGGGGGCACGTTCGTGTCCCAGTTCCTCGACACGGCCCCGAAGGGTGAGGCATCGATCATCGCCGAGAACTTCACGCAGGTCACCCACTTCATCCGACGAGTGGCGCCGGTGATGGCAGATGGCGGCTCCATCATCAACCTCACCTCCATCGAGGCCCATCAGGCCGGTCCGGGGTTCGGCATCTACGCCGCCATGAAGGCCGCCGTCGCCAGCTTCTCGAAGTCGATGGCGCTCGAGCTGGGCACCCGCCGCATCCGCATCAACTCCATCGCCCCCGACGGTCAGCCCAGCGCCGGAGAACAGGAGGCCCGTCTCGCGATGCTGGCCACCGACCCCGAGTTCCTCCCCGCCTTCATGCCCCCGCTCGGCTACTTCGGCACCCCCGAGGATTCCGCCGCCACCGCACTGTTCCTGGCCAGCGATCTCTCCCGTTTCATCACCGGCAGCACCATCCACGTGGACGGTGGCAACTGGGCGGCCGGCGGTTGGCACCGACCCTCCGATCCCGACGCCATGCACGTCTGACACCGAACCGGCGCCCGGGCGAGCGCCCCTAGAGTCTGCCCATGGACGTATGGGGGATCTCAGGGAAGTCGGTCGTGGTCATGGGCGCGGGCGGGGGTGGCATCGGCACCGCGGTGTGTCGCCATCTCGGCCGGGCCGGGGCGCGGATCGTGGCGGTCGACATCGACGCCGACAAGCTCGCCGTGTGCACCGATGAGCTGACCACCAGCGACATCGAGCATGTGGGCCTCATCGCCGATGGCCGGGACCGCGGTGTGTTCGCCGGCATCGTCGACGCGGCCTGCGAGCTCGGACCACTGCACGGCTGCGTCCCCGTGGCCGGCGGCATGTGGCCCCCGCAATGGGCGCCCTTCGCCAGCGACGACGTCTTCTTCGACGATGTTGTGGATCTCAACTTCGGGTCCACCGTCAACACCGTGCGAGCAGTGGGGCGTCGACTCGTCGAGCAGGGTCAGGGCGGCTCGATCGTGAACATCGCCACCGTCTCGGCCCTCAACGCCATGCCCTACGGCTCGGCCTACGCCGCGGCCAAGGCCGCCGTGCTGTCGCTCACCCGATCACTGGCCGTGGAATGGGGGGCCCGTGACATCCGGGTCAACGCAGTGGCCCCCGGTTCCATCGCCACGCCGAAGAGCGCATCCAATCGCAAGCCGGGCGACACCGACGGCACCGATCTGGAGGTCATCCCGATGCGCCGACGCGGCACCTCCGACGACATCGCCGCCGCCGTGCTGTTCATGATCTCCGAACTCGCCGGCTACGTCACCGGTCAGGTGCTGTGCGTGGATGGCGGCACCTCGGTGCGCCCCACCGTCAACGATCGCGACGAACTGCCGGTGTTCGTGCACAACGAGGAACTGCGAGCACGCCTGCGCGACTGGTGACGCCTACAGCGAGGTGAACCGACCGCCACTCACGACGAGGGTCTGCCCGGTGACAAAGCGGGCCTCCTGGCTGCACAGGAACACCGAGGGCGGGCCGATGTCGGTGGCCGGATCACCCAGACGCCCCAGCGGCACCAGCCCTTCGATGCGCGCCACCCGTTCGGGATCGGTGGCCTTGAGGTTCTCGAGCGCCGGCGAGATGGCCAGCGGGGCGATGCTGTTGACCCGGATGCCATCGGGACCCCACTCGCGGGCCAGGGCACGGACGAATCCGCGCTGTGCGGCCTTGACCGCGCTGTAGAACGGCAGCGGCGCAGAGCCCTCGATGCCGGCCGGGGAGGTCATGAGCAGGTACGCCCCCTGTGTGGACCGGAGATGGGCATGGGCCTGCACGGCGAGACGCCAGGTGGCCCGCACCGTGACCGATGCATGCTCCTCCCACAACTCCAGCGAGGCGGTCTCGAAGTCGGTGGGTTCGCTCGAGCGGTTGCTCACGGCGTTGTGCACCAGCGCATCGAGCCGGCCATGCGCGGCCACCAGCTGCTCGATGGCCTCGGCGCTGCCGGTGGCATCGGTGACATCGCAGCGCAGCAGCACCGGGGTGCCGCCGGCGTCGCGCACCTCATCGGCGACCTCGGCCGCCGCCTCTGGACGACGCACACCGATCCCCACCACCGAACCGGCACGGGCCATGGCCACGGCCACACCGCGACCGACACCGGCGGCGGCACCGGTGACGAGCACCACCTGACCATCGAGCATCCGGGTGTTCACGGGAGCATCACCGTGCCCCGATCGGCCATGAGGAACGCACCAGTGACGGCCCGACCGGCCGGCGAGGCGAAGAACCCGATGAGGCCCATGACATCGTCGAGGATCGGCGCGGCGGGCAGCGCGGCGGCACCCAGGACCGGCACCTGCGGGAGGGTCGCTGCACCGGGATCATCAGCCGCTCCGAGCACGAACGTGGGGAGATCCACCTCGATGGTGTTGACCGTGATCGAGCGGGCACCCCATCGGCGAGCAACGGCCTTGGCCATCACCCGGATGCCCTCGATCGCGCTGCACAGCGGGACCAGACCCGACACGCCGACCGCACCGACATTGGGGAGCACCATCACCACGGAGGTGCCGTCGGCCACGAGCGCATGCACCTGCTGAAGGGCGACGAACGCCTGCCGGAGCGGTCGTTCACCGGCCTGATCCCAGGCCTCCTCGGAGAGCCCGGTGATCGGCGCACTGATGAATCCGGACGGATCGAGATGGGCCAGGACCACGAGCTCCACCGACTGGTCAGCGATGAGCGTCGAGAGGGCCGATGCCGCGGTTGCGGGACCATCGAGGGCAGAGGTGTCGGTGAGTGCGACGACATCGTGTCCATCAGCGGCGAACGCCGCGGTGATCGCCCGGGCGATACCGGAATCGCCGATGACGAGCGCGGTCATCGTTCGGAGCTCGGCGTCGCAGGGGCGTCCATGGCAACGAGACGCTACCGCCCCGACATCGGTCGCCCGGGCGCCACCGTCCGGTGCCCCGTGCGCCGACTCCTAGGATCAGGCGCATCGAGATCCTCTTCGTCTGCTCCGGGAACACCTGCCGCTCACCGATGGCGATGGGCCTGCTCGCGCATCATCTCGAACAGCGCGGCATGGACGCCCGGGTGCATTCGGCGGGCACGATCGGATGGGGCGGCCCGGCCACCGACCATGCCGTCGAGATCCTCGCCGAGCGCGGCATCGATCTCTCCGAGCATGAGAGTCGACGGCTCACGCCCGCCATCGTGGCCGACGCCGACCTGGTGCTCGGCATGACCCGGGATCACGTCACCGGATCGCTCAACCATGACCCCGCCGCCCGGGATCGCACGTTCATCATGGGAGAGGTCGTGCGTCTCGGCAGGAGGATCGGGCCGCGGCGCGACGGGCAGTCGGTGCGCGAGTGGTGTGCCGAGGTGGCGGCGCTGCGGCTCCCCAACCGCCCGCCCGGCATCGGGGGCGACGAGATCGCCGACCCCGTGGGCGAGGGGATGGCGGTCTACCAGCGCACCGCCGAGCAGCTCGACCGACTGTGCGCGGAGCTGGCGGCACTGCTGATCCCCGATGGCACCCCCGCCGAGACCATCGACATCGACCCGGCCTGACCCGACCGCGACCCCGTCGCCGTCGCCGTCGCCGTCGCCGCAGGTCCTGCACCCCGACGCTGGAGATCCGTAGGCTCTGCGCCCATGGGAAGATTCGCGAACAGCAAGCATCTCGCCGGAGCCAGCTGGGGTGTGCTCCGGGCCGACAAGGAACTCATGGCGATCCCGGTCCTCGGTGCCGTCGTGTCCGGAGTGGTCGCCATCGGCGTGGGTGCCGTCGTCTACAGCACGCTCGAGACCACCACCGATGCCGCCGGCCAGACGACCACCTCGGCCAATCCCGCCGCGATCGTGCTCGGCCTCATCGGTCTGCTGGTCGTCGCCATCATCACCCAGCTGTTCGCCGGGGCTCTCGTGGCGGGGGCCAACGAACGCTTCGAGGGTGGTGACCCCACGATCGGCAGTGCGTTCTCGAAGGCAATGACACGACTCGGGCCCATCGTGGGCTGGACCGCCACCAACGCCACCGTCGGCGTGATCCTCTCTGCGGCCAGGGAGAAGGCGGGATTCCTCGGTGACATCGTCGTCGGCATCATCGGCGCCGCATGGAACATCGTCACCTGGCTGGTGATGCCGGTCATCATCGTCGAGGGCATCGGACCGCTCGCCGCCACCAAGCGATCAGCGGTGCTCATCAAGTCGAAGTGGGGCGAGAACCTCATCGCCCAGGGCGGTCTCGGGCTCTTCGGGCTGCTGATCATGCTCCCCGGGATCATCGCGTTCGTCGCCCTGAGTTCGGTGCTGCCGGTGGTCGGGATCCCGCTGCTGGTGCTGTTCCTCGCCATCGCGTTCACGGTGCTCTCCGCGCTGGGCGCCATCTTCCGCACGGCGCTCTACCGCTTCAGCGCCGGACTCCCCGTGGGCGATGCCTTCCCGGAATCGATGCTGGTCGGCACATTCGGCACCAAGCGCGCCGGCCGCTGACCGTCGCTGCTGATCAGGCCGGGGTCTCGGGCTCGCGCAGTTCCGGCGGCACCCCGACCGGCCAGCCCTCGACCACACCGATCGGTTCGGTGAAGGGCGGCTGCCAGCCATCGGCACGGGTCCAGCGCCGCACGATCCGACCGGGGACACCGGCCACCACCGAATGATCCGGGATGTCGCCACGCACCACGGCACCGGCGGCGATCGTGCAGTTGGCCCCGATGGTGGTGCCGGGGAGGATCACGGCGTTGGTGGCGATCCAGGTGCCGGCACCGACCCGGACCGGCTTGCCCTGGATGACCTGCTGACCCACCGGCAACCAGGGGTCGGCATACGTGTGGTTGTGATCGGTGAAGTACACGTTCGGGGCGATCATCACATCGTCCTCGAGCACGATCGAATGGCGGGCGACGAACCAGCAGTTCTTGCCGACGGTCGTCCGATCGCCGATCTCGATCACCGGGCCATGGTCCGGTGCGTACACCTCGGTCGGCATCCCGACCGCCAGGGTCACACCGGCACCGATGAAGCAGTTGCGTCCGATGTGGATGGTGTGGGGGTTGGTGCAGTCGCCGGGCGGGAAGGCCTGATAGCTGCCCTCGCCCATCGAGCCGTATCGGCGAGCCAGCGGATGCTGCCAGTTCACCGCACCCCGGGTGCGCACGAAGCTCCAGACCCGGTTGACCATCGTGGTCGTCCACTGATGGAACGGGGAGTTGAGCTGACCGGATCGGGACACGGCTGCGAACGCTAGTGCGGAGGCCCGGAGATGCCCTACTGGCAGCCGCACTGTCAGAAGCGAATACAATCTCCTCCGGCGGAGAATGAGGAGCAGATGGCAACGAGTCGCAGTCAGGTACGGATCAACAGGAGCCCCGACGCCGTGTGGGACGTGCTGCGCGACCCCATGCGCATCGTCGAGTGGTTCCCCGGCATCACCGGGGTCTCGATGGAAGGCGCCGTCCGCACGATCGTCATGGCCTCGGGACTGCCGGTGCACGAGGACATCGTCACGATCGACAACCGCCTGCGCCGCTTCCAGTACCGGATCACCGGCCCGCTGCCCGTGAGCTTCCATCTGGCCACCATGGATGTCATCGACATCGGCACCCCCGAGTCGCCCGAATCGCTGCTCATCTACAGCACCGAGATCGTGCCCGACCCCATGTCATTCGTGCTCGACGGGGCCACCGCCACCGCCATCGCCAACCTGGCCTCCATCCTGAACGACCACGCCGAACTTCGACCGACCGGGGAGCCCCGCTGATGGGACGCAGGATCCTGTTCATCACCACCGATCAGATGCGCTACGACGCCATCGGCGCCAACGGCGGCCGTGTGGCTCGCACCCCGGTCATCGACAGCCTGGCTGCCAACGGCATCAGCTACGACCGCGCCCAGCCCTCCAACGTGGTGTGCATGCCATCGCGGGCCACCATGGTCACCGGCCAGAACGTCGGCACCCATGGCGTGTGGATGAACGGCGTGCCGCTCCCGGAGCAGTCGGCCAGCGTGGCCCGTGTGCTCGGCGAGGCCGGCTATCGCACGGCACTCATCGGCAAGAGCCATTTCGAACCACTGCTCGATCCCTTCCTGCGCTTCGGCGAGAACATCCACGCCATGCGCGGCGAGACCATCGGCACCCATGGGTTCGAGCACATGGAGCTCGCCACGCACGGCGCCGTCGGTTTCAACCATTACGCACAGTGGGTGCAGAAGAACCATCCCGAGGTCATCGGCGGGTTCTTCCAGGTGCTCGACCGGGAGCTCGAGGTGAGCGGTGTGCCCGGTGGCGACACCGGCGCCCCCCAGATCAAGGTCAACCCCATCGACCCGGAGTGGTACCACACCGATTGGGTGGCCCGTCAGACCATGTCATGGCTCGACAGCATCGGCGCCGACGATGACTGGTTCTGCTGGATGAGCTTCCCCGACCCGCACCATCCCTGGGATCCGCCGGCCTCCGAGATGCACCGCGTGAACTGGCGCGATCTCGACCTCCCCGAGAACTACGTCGAGGATCGCGCCGCGCGCGAAGCCATCATCGACGCCAAGCCGCGCCACTGGCGCAAGTGGTACGACGGAGAGATCGTCAGCAACTACGAGGCGCCGGCACGCTGGGTGCCCGCCACCCTCACCCCCGATCAGATCCGCGAGGTCAACGCCTACGCCCATGTCGAGAACGAACTCATCGACGAGGCCATCGGTCGTGTGCTCGCCCACATCGAGGCCCGGGGCTGGGGCGACGACCTCGACATCATCTTCACCACCGACCACGGCGAGTTCCAGGGCGACTTCGGCTTCCTCTTCAAGGGCCCGTACCACGTCGATGCGCTCGCCCGTCTCCCGCTGATCTGGCGTCCGGCTCCCTCCGCCGTGCAGCAGGATCCGGAACGCGTCTCCAAGCCGGTCGGTCTGCTCGACCTCGCCCCCACCTTCTGCGCCATCGCCGGGGTCACGCCGCCGGACTGGATGGAGGGCAGGCCGCTGCCCGTCACCGATGCCGATGCCGAGGCCCGGGGCTTCGAGCGCTCGCTCATCGAATGGGACTCCTGCCAGCCCGATGGCACCGACGTCCACTGCCGCACCATCCTTCGTGACGACCTCCTGTGCACCATGTACCGACCCGGCACCATGCACGACGGCACCGAGGGTGAGCTCTACGACCTCGTCGCTGATCCGCTGCAGCGGGTGAACCTGTGGGACGACCCCGCCCGGCAGAGCATCAAGGCCGATCTGCTGGCCGATCTGTTCGACAACCTCGTGGAATCCACCATGGAGCTGCGCCCGCAGGCACCGGTGTGACGCGACTGTGCGCGGCCGGCGGCCGCGCACAGTGATGGAGCCCAGTGATGAATCTCCCGGGGACCGAGGTCCCCGATGGATCTACATCATCGACTGCAGGACCTCGATGGTGGCCTCGCGGTTGCTGAACGGCACGGCCACGAACTCGGTGGCACCGGCCTCCATGATGCGCTCGATGCCGGCGCGCACGGTGGCGGCATCGCCGACGATGGCCACATCGGCCGGACCCTCGACACCCTCACGGTCGAGCATGGCGCGGTACGACGGCAGGAACCCGTAGACGAGGAACTCCTCGGCGGCCTTCGCCCGGGCTGCGCCCTCGTCGTCGGTGACGCACACCGGCAGCGAGCACACGATGCGCGGGGTGGGACGGCCGGCGGCGGCCGCAGCGGCGTTGATGGTGGGGGCGATATGGGTGCGGATGGTCTCGGGGCCGGTCATCCAGGTGCCGGTGCCCTCGGCCAGACGACCGGTGACGTTGAGCATCTGGGTGCCGAGTGCGGCGACCAGCACCTCGATCGGCGTGGAGTCGGGGATGTCGAGTTCCAGATGGGCGCTGAGGGTCTCACCGGTGGCGTCGGCGGCCTCACCGCGCACGAGCGGCAGCAGCACGTCGAGGTACTCACGCAGATGACGCACCGGCTTCTCCCAGGACATGCCGAGCATGTTCTCGATCACCATCTGATGCGAGAGCCCGATGCCGAGCGTGAACCGACCGCCCGACACCTGCTGCACGGTGCGGGCCTGGGCGGCGAGCATCATCGGATGGCGGGGGAAGGTGGGGATCACCGCGGTGCCGAACTTCAGGTCGGGCACCTCACGGGCGGCGATGGCCAGCGTGGTGAGGGTGTCGATGCCGAAGATCTGGGGCATCCAGACCGAGGCGAACCCGGCCTCCGCGGCGGCGCGCACATCGTCGATGGTGGCATCGACGGTGGGACGCTGGGTGAACAGGCCGAGTTCCATGGGGACTCCTTGATGGTTTGGCGAACGGTGATCAGCCGAGCAGCGGTTCGAGGACCACGGCATGGGCCTCGAGCACGGCGGGGCTGTGCGGAGGGGGAACGTAGACGATGCCGAGATCCAGACCCGCCTCGGCGAAGGCGGCAGCCTGTTCGGCGGTGCGGCCGGGGTCGGCGGCGTCGGCCAGTAGATGGATCGAGGTGGTGATCTCCGATGGATCGCGACCGATGCGATCGCATTCGGTCCAGAGCACCTCGCGGGCGGCGAGCCAGTCGTCCACACTGCCGCCGGGATGGTTCCAGTGCTGGGCGAAGCGGGCGGCGGCGGGGATCGTCCGCTTCGTGCCCGTGCCACCGATGCAGATCGGCGGATGGGGACGCTGGACGGGCTTCGGCTCGCAGCGAGCACCGCGGAGCGTGAAGTGCTCGCCGGCGAAGTCAGTGGTCTCGTTGCGCAGCAGCGAGATGATCATCTCGACACCCTCATCGAAACGATCGAACCGCTCGGTGAGCGAGGAACCGAGATCGAGTCCGTATGCATCGGCCTCCTCCTGGTTCCAGCCGGCGCCGAGACCCAGTTCGAGGCGACCGTTCGAGATGATGTCGACGGTGGCGGCCATGTTGGCCAGCACCGCCGGATGACGGTACGGCATGCCCGTGACCAGCACGCCGACCCTGATGCGCGAGGTGGCCTGGGCCAGCGCCGTGAGCGTGCTCCAGCCCTCGAGGCAGGGCCCGGTGGAGTCCGAGAAGATCGGATAGAAGTGGTCGAAGTTCCAACCGGATTCGAACAGCTCGATGTCATCGGCCGCCCGCCACACATCGAGCATCGCCTGCCAGGTGGTGTTCTGCGGAGAGGTCTTGAATCCGAAGCGCATCGGAGCAGGTTACCGAGCGGGGTCCTCGGCCACCGGCGACACCGGTGCTGGTACCGGTCAGTCCTCGAAGTTCCGTCGACGATCCTGCTTGCGGCTGGCCTGTCGGCGTTTGGCGTCGAGCCGACGCTCGACGGCGCCGCGTCCGGGACGGGTGGGGCGGCGGTGCTTCTCGATCACCAGGGCATCAGCCAGTCGCAGCCGGAGCCGATCGAGGGCGAGACGTCGGTTGCGCAGCTGCGAACGCTCGTCATCGGCCGACACGACGAGCACCGCCGTGCCCAGCTTCGCCATGATGCGGTTGCGCTGGCCCTCGGTGAGCGACGGCGAGTTCCCGATGTCGAACCGGACCTCGGCCCTGGTGTGGGCCCGGTTGGCATGCTGCCCGCCCGGCCCGCCACTCGGCCCGAACCGCCACTCGAGTTCGTTCGCGGGGATGCACACACTCGCCGTGACCCGCAGCGCATCCTCGGAACCGTCCACAGCGAGAAGCCTAGGAGCGACCCTCTACGCTGACCGCATGACTGGGAACGACTGGATCATCGCCTTCGCCGCCGAACTCGGACTCGAACCCCTCGACGCCGCCGAGGTCGAGGATCTGCTCGATCTGGCCGGCGTGGCGGCCCATGCGTCGGAGCGTCTGGCCGCTCCTCTCACCTGCTACCTCGCCGCCCGGGCCGGGATCACCCCCGCCGATGCGCTCGCCCGCGCCCGCGCCATGGCAGGGGCGTAGCACCCGCCCCATGCCACGTGCGTCGGGTCCGGAGCATCACGCCGACTCGCCCAACGACCGCAACCTCTCGCGCAGCGCCCGCATGCGCCTCATCCTCGAGCGCGACGGCAGCCGATGCGTGTGGTGCCGACGCGACATCGACACCGAGCGGGTCCCCGCCACCACCGAGCACCTCGTGCCCCGGATCAAGGGCGGCCCGTCCTGGTTCGAGAACGAGATGGCCGCATGCGCCCGGTGCAACCGCGAACGCGGCCACCGCACACCGGCGGACTGGATCGATGAACTCGAACGCCGCGGTCTGGAACCCGACCGTGCCGCGGTGCTGCGTGCTCTGCATTCGCTGCAGGAGGCGATCGCCGAACGAGGGGGCCAGCGCCGGGCGCGGCCCTATGTGGTCTCACAGCTGCGGCGGCTCGAGCGGGGTCGTCCGCAACCGTTCTGAGGACGCAGCACCAGCTGTGATCCCGGCGGGCAGCGTCCACGGTTGACGCGGCAGCTGCGTCGGGTCGAACCGCTCGACGAGATCGATGGCCCGGACCGGCTCTCCCACCTCGGCCAGTCCGAGGGACACCGCGAACAGCGAGAGCACCTCGGCCGGCGACCGTCCGAGTGCTGCCTGATCGGCGAGCGTGACCGCGCCATGCCGCTTGGCCAGACGTTCCCCGCTGACGTCGAGCACCAACGGCACATGGGCATGGCTCGGCGCCGGGAGCCCGAGCAGTTCGGCGATGAACAACTGGCGCGGCGTGGTGTCGAGGAGATCGTCGCCGCGCACAACCTGACCGATCCCCTGCGCATGATCGTCCACCACCACGGCGAGGTTGTAGGCCGGCACACCATCGGCCCGACGCACGACGAAGTCGTCGATCAGCCCGTCGTATCGGCCCACGACCGCATCATCGAATCCGAAGGATCGACCCCCGCCGCGCACTCGCAGCGCGGAACGCCGACCAGCGGCTTCGAGCTCGGCCCGCGCCCGGCTGTCGAGCTCGCGGCAGGTGCCGGCGTACGCGAACGCCGGGGCATGGGGAGCACGGGCGGCGGCCTCGGCATCGGCGAGGATCTCCCTGCGGGTGCAGAAGCACGGGTAGGTCGCCCCGGTGGCGATCAGTTCGGCGAGCGCAGCCTCATGGGCGTTGCGTCGTTCCGACTGCCGCATGACCGGCCCATCGTGATCGATCCCGAGGGCGGCGAGATCATCGAGCATGCTCGCCACATGCTCGGCCCGCGACGACACCGGGTCGAGATCCTCGATCCGCAGCAGGAACCGACCACCGGAGCGTCGGGCGAACAACCACGCCAGCAGGGCGGTGCGCAGATTGCCGAGATGCAGCCGTGCGCTCGGACTCGGGGCGAACCGACCGTCGGCCATGGCTGGGGTCAGAGCCGCTCGAGGATGTCGTCCCAGAGCGACTGGTACGCCCGCGCGGGTCGCGACTTCGGGAACATGGCGGTCACCGGCTGGCGATGCACACCCATGCGTTCGATATCGGTGTCCATGGGGACCTGGGAGGGCAGCAGCTCGGGGCGCTGCTGGCGCAGCTCCTCCATGAGCTCGCGATGCAGACGCTTGCGGCTGTCGGCCATCGAGAAGAACCCGAGGATCCGGAGCTTGCGCACGATGTCGGGGTTCTCGTCCACGAAGCGGTCGAGCTGGTCGAAGGTGCGGATCGACAGCGTGGTGGGGATGACCGGGACCAGCAGCGCATCGGCGGCCCGGAACACGCTCTCCGAGGTGAGCGAGATGCTCGGGGCGCAGTCGAGGAACACGTAGTCGTACTCGTCGGCCACGGTGCTGAGCACCTTGCGCAGCCGGGCGAGGGGCTTGCGGGCATCGTCGAGCATGAGGTCGAGATGACGGTAGGAGAAGTCGGCCGGGACGATGTCGAGGTTGTCGTAGTCGCTGCCCTTGATGACATCGCCGAGTTCACGGCGGCCGCTCAGCAGCGCCTCTCCCCCGCCCTTCACCTTCGGCTTCACCCGGAAGTAGAAGGTGGCGGCTCCCTGCGGGTCGAGATCCCACAGCAGCACCCGGTTGCCGCGACCAGCGGCCACATGGGCGAGGTTGACAGCCGACGCGGTCTTCCCGACCCCGCCCTTGATGTTGTAGGTGGCGAGGATCTTCATCGGCCTGATCGCCTCTTCCTCTTCGACGTCATCTTCTGCTTCGGCTTCGCCCCCGGCTTCTGCTTCTGCTTCTGCTTCGAGGTGGCGCCCCGGGTGAGCGACGCATAGGCCCCGGCCACCGCCGGGCTGTCGAAGGATCCGAACCGCGACGCGAACTCGCGACGGGCCCGGGCCTGACGCACACTCAGCTGCTCGATCGCCCCGCCCATGGCGAGGATGGTGTCGGTGTCGGCGCCCTCGGCGTCGAGCTGTCGACCGAACTGGGCGAGCGCATGGGCCTGCACCTCGGTGTCCTGGAACTCGCCGAGCACATCCTGCAGGGACTTGAGCGGCCGGACCGCCACGGCCAGCTCCTCGGGCGGGAACAACGAGCCGAAGCATTCGAGGAGGTACCGCAGACGCTTGGCGTCCTTGCGCAGATCATGCAGGGCCTCCGGTTCGGAGGCGTCGTCGATGGTGCGACCGTCGCGGACGAGCCGGGAATGCGCCCGTTCGATCCGCTGCGCCGCCACCTCTCGGGCCGGACGATGGGCATCGGGGGCGTCGTCACCGTAGGCGGCATCCGCCCACGGGCCGGCACCGGCGAGGAACTCGGTCCATTCCGCACCCAGCTGGGCCCGACGCATGGACCGGAGATCCTGGGCCAGCTGCGCCTGACAGCTGCGCTGTCGGGCCAGCAGCAGCTCATGCAGCGGTACGAGCGCATCGCCGTACTCGGGTGAGAGCGCGGAGATCATCGTGGGGTGGTCGAGCAGATGGACATCGGCGTCACGGGTGGGGGTCGTGATGTCGCCCAGCCACTTGAAGCCCGCACGGAAATGGTCGCGGGCCGCGGGATCGAGCACACCGCGACCCTCCTGCAGCACCGAGCGGGTGCGCCGGACCGCCACGCGGAAATCATGCAGGTACTCGGAGTCGATGTCCTCGACCGTGCCCTGGAAGTTGGCGGTCATGACATCGTGGAGTTCGCGCAGCACCTCGCGCCATACCTCGTCGGCGGTGGCCCGGGGATCGAGCTCCAGCGAGAGCTTCCCCGGCAGGTACGGCGCTGCACCCGTCATCTCCCGGGCCAGATCGGCGGTGGAGAGATCAGTGGGGTCGAAGGCCTCATGGGTGCGCATCGCCCGCAGCAGCGCGGAGGTCTCGTCCTCGTAGCCCCGCACCGCCCGCACCTCGAGCAGGGCCGGAAGCGGACGACCATCGGGCAGGGCCGACACATCGACCTGCACCCGGGCGGTGGTCTTCTCCTCGGAGTCGAGATGGCTGCAGGCGCTGAGCCGGGATCGGACCGTGGCCACCGGCAGGAGTCGACGCATCTCGATCAGCCCGCGGAGCCGATCGAAGGCAGGACCGGCGGGCAGCGAGTCGGCGAGCCCGGGCGTGGCCCCCGGCTCGACCCGGGCCGAGGCCAGGACCTGTCCGCCCCGCATCCACACCAGCGAGCACATGAGCGGGAACTCCACGGAGCTGCGCACCTCGAGGGTGGACTGCTCGGCGTGCAGACGGCCATCAGCGGTGTCGAGGAACCGACGATCGAATTCCTCGGCCTCGTTCTCACGCAGGTGGAACTGCTCGGCGAGCCCGGCGAGCGTGTCGGCGGGATCGCTGGGACCATCCACCACGAAACGATGGAACTCGGTCACCTCAGGTCTCCGGACGGCGCATGCACAGGACGGCGAGCGTAGTGGTCAGCCCGCGGGAGCCGATGTCACTCGGAGGGTGGTTCACAGGGCGATCCGCGGCCCGAGCTGCATCGCGATCCGGTTCAGCTCCGCGGCGGGCGCGGGAGGAACGCACTCGTGGTGCGCATGTACTCGGCGTAGGCCGGACGGCGCTTCACCATCGACCGCTCGAGCATGCTGACCCCGGAGACGAACCGCAGGAAGTAGGTCATCACGACGGGACTCACGATGCCCGCCCAGGCCCAGCCGCCGGCCGAGGCCGCAGCCAGGAAGATGCCGAACCACACGCAGGCATCCCCGAAGTAGTTGGGATGACGGGTGTAGCGCCACAGGCCGCGATCCATGACCTGACCGGCGGAGGAGGGATCCGCCTTGAACGCCCGCAGCTGGGCGTCGCCCACGGACTCGAAGACGAAGCCGATCATCCACACGAGCAGCCCGAGTGGCAACAGGATCCACGAGAACGCCGAGTGATGATGGATGCCGGCGCCGAACTGCAGTGGCAGCGACACGATGAACATGAGCGTTCCCTGCAGGGCGAACACCGTGACGAGACTGACGAGCCCGAATCGCGGACCGATGTTCTTGCGCATGGCCCGGTACCGGAAGTCCTCGCCGTGACCGATGTTGCGTCGGAAGAGATGGAACGAGAGGCGCAGACCCCACACCGTGACCATGGCCACCAGCGCCACCACGCGTTCGGTGTCGGTGCTCGATCGCCCGTCGTGTCCGACGATGGCCGCGACCCAACCGACGATCACGAACCCGAGCGGCCAGATGGGATCCACGATCGAGGCGTTCTTCAACGGCAGGCTCACGAGCCAGGTGCCGAGCATGAGGACGGCGATGGCGATGGCGGAGGCGAGGAGCACCGAGGTCATGGCGGTGACGCTAACGCCTGCGCTGCGGGGGCCCCGATCAGAGCGAGGGAGAATGGATGACGATGAGGCGTTCCTCGGTCATCTCGCGCACGGCGTAGGCGGGACCCTCGCGGGTGTTGCCGGAATCGCGCAGACCGCCGTACGGCATCTGGTCGGCTCGCCAGGTCGGCACCTCGTTGATGAGCACGCCGCCGAAGTCGAGACGGCGGGCCGCCTTCATCGCAGTGTCGAGATCGGCGGTGAAGATGCCGGCCTGCAGGCCGTAGCGACTGTCGTTGGCGAGTCGCAGTGCGTCGTCGACATCGTCGTAGACCTGCACGCCCACCAGCGGACCGAACACCTCGGTGCGGCACACCTCCATCTCGGGGGTGACATCCACGAGCACGGTGGGCGCCAGCACGCCGTCGGCGTCGATCGAGCCGCCGCAGGCCACCCGGGCACCATCGGCCACCGCCTCGGTGATCCACTCCGCCACTCGTCGGGTCTCACCGCTGTCGATCATGGCGCTCACCGAGGTGGCCTCGTCCATGGGATCGCCGACGACGAGGGCCGAGAACCCCTCGACGAGCCGGGCGACGAACGGCTCTGCGATGGAACGGTGCACGAACACGCGCTGGACCGAGATGCAGGACTGACCGGCGAATGCCGTGGCCGCCGCCGTGATCTTGTCGGCGGTGGAATCCACATCAGCCGAGGGTTCGACGATGACCGGGGCGTTGTTGCCCAGTTCGAGTCCGACCCGCTTGCGCGGCGCCTTGGCTCGGATGCCCCACCCGACAGGTGGCGAGCCGGTGAAGGTGATGAGCGCCACATCCTCATGCTCGACGAGATGGTTGGCCACCGAGCCCCTGCAGGTGACCACGTTGAGCCAGCCCGCCGGGAGACCGCATTCCTCCACGAGCATCTGGGCCAGGGCGAGCGCCGAGAGCGGTGTGGCCGAGGCCGGCTTGAGCACCACCGGGCACCCGGCGGCGATGGCCGGACCGATCTTGTGCACCACGAGGTTGACCGGGAAGTTGAACGGCGAGATGGCGGCGACGACCCCCACCGGCACGCGGCTCACGAAGGCGATCTTGTTCCCACCGGCCACCGAGGCGTCGATCGGGATGGTCTCACCCGTGAGGGTGCGGGCGGCCGCCGCCGAGAAGCGGAAGGTGTCGATGGCGCGGGTGACCTCGACCCGTGCCGTGCGGATCGGCTTGGCGGCCTCCTCGGCGATGCGCCGGGCGAACTCCTCATGGCGTTCCGCCAGGCGGACGGCGGCGCGATCGAGGATCTCGGCCCGCTGATGGGCGGGCATCGGTTCGCCGTCGCGCCGGATGACAGCGATGGCCACGGCGGCGTCGAGATGGGCCTCGGTCCCGACCGGGACCCGTCCGACCTCATGGCCGTCGAAGGGTGACAGCACGGGCGTGCTCTCGTCGGTGAGGACGAGGTCGGCGCCGATGCGCATGGGGGTCACGTCTGTCATGGTTCGCTCCGGATCAGGTGTTGCGGGGGAAGCCCAGGTCGGGGCCCCGGGTGGCGGGGTCGGCCCAGCGGGCGGTGACGGTCTTGGCGCGTGTGTAGAAGTGCACGCCCTCGGTGCCATGGGCCTTGGTGTCGCCGAACAGCGAGGCACCCCAACCGCCGAAGGAGTGGTACGAGACGGGCACCGGGATGGGCACGTTGATGCCGACCATGCCGGCGTCGATCTGCTGCTGGAAGCGACGGGCGGCGCCACCATCACGGGTGAACAGCGCGACCCCGTTGCCGAACGGGCTGCGCTCCACGAGGGCCACCGCCTCGTCATAGGAGGCCACCCGGACCACGGCCAGCACCGGTCCGAAGATCTCCTCGGACCAGATGCGCATGTCGGTCGTGACATGGTCGAACAGGCAGGGGCCGAGCCAGAAGCCGTCGGGGCGACCCTCGACCGCGAGGTCGCGTCCGTCGAGCACGAGGGTGGCGCCCTCCTCGACGCCGAGATCGACATAGGACCGGACCCGATCGCGATGGGCGGCGGTGACCAACGGTCCCATCTCGGCGGCGGCGTCGCGTCCGTCTGCGATGACGAGCGCCCGGGCGCGATCCACGATGGCGTCGACGAGTTCGTCACCCACCGGATCGACCGCCACGACCACGCTGATGGCCATGCAGCGCTCACCTGCGGATCCGTAGCCGGCGCTCACTGCAGCATCGGCAGCGGCCTCGAGGTCGGCGTCGGGCAGCACGATCATGTGGTTCTTCGCCCCACCCAGGGCCTGCACTCGTCTGCCCCGCTCGGTGGCGGAGGTGGCCACATGGCGGGCGATGGGCGTGGAGCCCACGAAGCTCACGGCCTTCACATCGGGATGGTCGATGAGTCCGTTCACCGCGGTGGCATCCCCCTGCAGCACGTTGAACACACCATCGGGCAGACCGGCCTCGGAGAACCATTCGGCCAGCAGCACCGAGGCGCCGGGATCGCGCTCGCTGGGCTTGAGGATGAAGGAGTTCCCGCAGGCGATGGCGACTGGCAGCATCCACAGCGGGACCATCGCCGGGAAGTTGAACGGAGTGATGCCCACGCACGGGCCGACCGGCTGCAGCACCGTCCAGACATCGACATCGGTGGAGACCTGTTCGTTATGGGTGCCCTTGAGCAGTTCCCCGACCCCGCAGGCGAACTCCACGACCTCGATACCCCGGCCGACCTCGCCGACCGCATCGCTGAGCACCTTGCCGTGCTGAGCGGTGATGACCGCCGCCAGCTGTTCACGACGCTCGCTGAGGATCTCCCGATAGGCGAACATCACCTTGGTGCGGGTGGCGATGGACGAGTGCCGCCAGGTGTCGAACGCTGCTCGCGACGACGCCACGGCGGCCTCGAGATCGGGGCCGGAGGCGAGTGCCACCTGCGCGGCGACCGCCCCGGAGGCCGGGTCGAACACCGGCAGGGTGCCGTCGGGAGAACCGGCCATGCGCCGACCGTCGATCCAGTGGCCGATGACGCCGGTGGTCACACCGTCGATCGAGGGGGTGGCGGACATCGCCGATGAGGTCATGATGCGACCCGGGCGGCATCGACCTCGCGCAGAGCATCCACGAGCATGGCGGCGCCGTCGGCACACTCCTCATCGGTGAGGCTCATGGGCGGGGCGATGCGCAGACAGTTGCCGTACAGCCCGCCCTTGCCGATCAGCAGTCCGCGCTGCTTGCAGGCCTCGAGCACGGCCACCGCAGCAGCTGCATCCGGTGAGAAGCCGTCGGCGCCGACGAGTTCGACGCCGATCATCAGACCCTTGCCCCGCACGTCGCCGACGACACCGAGTTCGTCCACGAGCGGATCGAGCGCGGCGCGCATCGTGGCGCCCTGTCGAAGGGCGTTGGCCTGCAGCTCGTTGTCGAGCAGATAGGAGAGATTGGCCAGCGAGCCCGCGCACACCAGTGGATTGCCACCGAAGGTGGAGACCGAGTTGGCCGAGATCGAGTCCATGAGGTCGGCGCCGGCGATGACCCCGGCCATCGACAGACCGTTGCCGAGTCCCTTGGCGAACGTGAGCATGTCGGGACGCAGCCCGTGGGCCTCGTACCCCCAGAAGTGCTCGCCCGTGCGACCCCAGCCGGTCTGGACCTCATCGGTGATCCAGAGGATCCCGTGTTCGGCACAGACCTCCTGCAGCGCACCGAGCAGCCCGTCGGGCGGCACGGTGAAGCCACCGACACCCTGGATCGGCTCGGCGATCATGCAGGCGACATCGCCCGCCGTGGTGGTGGCGATGATGTGGCGGAGATCCTCGACGATCGCATCGACGAAGCCCTTGGTGTCGCGGTCGCGGAACGGCGAGCGGAAGGTGTCGCCGTTGTGCACGTAGGAGACGCTGAAGGGCGACAGGCTCGAGGCCGACCAGCCGCGGTTACCGGTCACGCCCATCGTGGCGAACGAACGGCCGTGATAGCTGTTGCGCAGGGCGAGCACCTGGTTGGAACGTCGGACGGTGGAGGCCAGCAGCAGTGCCGCCTCATTGGCCTCGGAACCCGAGGTGGCGAAGAAGACCTTGGCGTCGGGGATGCCCGACAGCGCACCGAGTCGCTCGGCGAGCTCGATCATCGGCTCGATCAGATAGAGGGTCGAGGTGTGGATCATGCGACCCGCCTGCTCGCGGATGGCCTCGACCACCTCGGGCACGTTGTAGCCGGTCATGGTGGTGAGGATCCCGGCGAAGAAGTCGAGGTACCGGTTGCCCTCGGCATCGACCACATGCCGGCCCTCGCCGTCCACCAGAGCGATCGGCTCCCCGTAGTAGAGCGCCAGCCAGTCGGGCAGTGCTCGGCGGTGACGGGCCAGCAGTTCGGCGTGCGAGGACACGGCTATCGGTTCTCTCCCCGGCTCGCGGCCGGATCTCGACGGGCCGACCCGATCGGGTGGGCTGGTGAGATTCTGCCACCGAATCGGTCCACAGGGTTCGCCGGCCGACCCGCCTCTACGCTCACGGCATGGTCGCCCGCCGGTCCGAGGTCTTCACCGAATCCGTCCTGTGGCATGTCGATGCCGGGGCACCGGAGGTCACGGCCGCGCCCCTGCCGAGCAGTGCCGACGTGGTGGTCGTCGGTGCCGGCTACGCCGGACTCGCCGCCGCACGCCGGTTCGCGGAGCACGGTCGATCGGTCGTGGTCGTCGAGGCGGGAGCGTTCAGCACCGGGGCCAGCACCCGCAACGGCGGCATGGTGATCCCCGAGCTCAAGGCTGGGCCCGGGGCGCTCCGGGAACGCTACGGCGATCTCGGCACCCGCATGTACGCAGCCGTCAACGAGGCCTTCGACTGGACCGAGCAGCTCATCACCGAGGCGCAGATCCCCTGCGACTACCAGCGCACCGGTCAGCTGTACCTGGCGCACAACGAGGTGGCGCATCGCGCCATGCGTGAGGCCGTGGCCGACCACCGGGCCCACGGCGAGGACGTCCGTCTGATCGAGGGCGAGGCACTTCGATCGGAGATCGGCTCCTCGGCGTACCGGGCCGGCATGGTCATCGCCCGCACCGGCGGACTCCAGCCGGCCCGGTTCCATGCCGGGCTGCTGCGCCGCTGCATGGCGCTCGACGTGCAGCTCCATGCGCACACCCGTGCGCTGGCCATCAGCGACGACGGTCCCGGCGCACACACCGTCACCACCGATCGGGGTCCGATCCGCACGGATCTCGTGTTCGTGGCCACCAACGCCACCGCCGATCACCTGCTGCCGAAACTCCAGCGTCGGGTGCTGCCCGTGGGCAGCTTCATCATCGCCACCGAGGTGCTCGATGAGGAACTGGCGCACTCGATCTCGCCCCACAACCGCATGCTCGTCGACTCGAAGAATCTGCTGTTCTACTGGCGCCTCACCCCCGACGGGCGGCTGGCCTTCGGGGGTCGCAGGTCGTTGCGCAGCACCACGGTCGCCGATGCCGCCGATTTCCTCAACGACTCCATGGTGCGGGTGCATCCGCAGCTGGCCGGCACCGCCATCGACTTCGCATGGGGCGGCGAGGTCGCGCTCACCGTGGATCGACTCCCGCATGTGGGGAGCTTCGACCGCGTGGCCTACGCCACCGGATGCAACGGCAGCGGTGTGGCGCTCATGCCGTGGCTCGGCATGCGGATGGCCGATGCCATGATCGGCGAGGCCGAGGCGCCGCCGTTCATCGACCTGCGCCATCCACCGGTGCCGTTGTCCCGCTGGCGACGGCTCTGGACCCCGATCGTCGGGTCCTGGTTCCGGATGCAGGACCGTCGGCGCTGATCAGGAGAGCGTGAGTCGCAGCGACTCCATGCCCCGCAGCACGAGCCGGCCGTTCCAGTCGGGCCCGCCATCGGCCTGCACATCGGGGAAGCGCCGGATGAGCCCTTTGATGGCCTCGGCCCCCTGCAGGCGGGCCAACGACGCTCCCAGACAATGGTGCAGACCGCTGCCGAACGAGAGATGACGGCTGGCGGTGGGGCGTCCGAGATCGAGCACATCGGCGTCCTCGCCGAACATCAGCGGATCGCGGTTGGATGAGCCGAGCGAGGTGAACACGAATGAGCCCGGCTCGATGAGTTCACCGTGGATCTCCATGGGGGCCATGGCGATGCGACGCGAGAGCTGCACCGGTGAGTCGTAGCGCAGCAGCTCGTCGATGGCGACGGTGTCGTCAGCATCGCCGTCGCGCCAGCGCTCGAGCTGGTCGCGGTTCTGCAGCAGCGCCCAGGTGCCGTTGCCGATGAGGTTCACGGTGGTCTCGTGGCCGGCGATGTACAGCAGCATCACCTGCTCGAGCAGTTCGGCGTCGCTCATCTTGTCGCCATCGGCCTCGGCCCGGATCATGGCGGTGAGCAGATCATCGGCGGGGTTCTCGCGCTTCCACTCGATGACGCCCTTGAGATGCTGACGCATCTGCGAGCCGGCGATGAGGGCGGCGCGGGTCTCGTCCTCGCTGATGGTGAAGTCGAGGATGCGCACGAGGGTGTGCGACCACTCACGCACCTGCTCGCGGTGTTCGGTGGGCATGCCGAGCATCTCGGAGATGACCGTGAACGGCAGCGGGAAGGCGAGATCAGGGATGAGATCCATCGTGCCGGCGGACTCGACGGCGTCGAGGTGCTCGTGCACCACCCGTTCGATCATGGGCTGCAGCTCGCCGATCCGTCGGGGAGTGAACACCGAACTCACGAGCTTGCGCAGGCGGGTGTGATCCGGAGGATCGATGTTGAGGATGGCGAGGCGCTCGCGCCCCTTGGACTCGGGCGCGACCTCATCGATGAGCGCCTCGCGCAGCTTCTCGCGCTCGGGGTCGAGCGAGGTGGCGTTGCCCACCTCGACGCTGGTGGACGTGTTGCGCAGCAGCGCCATGGAATCGGCGTGCTCGAAGAGGATCCAGGGACCGAACAGCAACCGCTGGATCGGTTCGGTCTCGCGCTGTTCGCGCAGATGCGGATAGGGATCGGCGGCGAAACCCGGTTCGAAGGGATTGAACATGAGAGGTGTCGACCGGCTTTCGTGGGGATCAGTGCGGGAGTTCGCGGAACGGCGTGGTGCGATCGTTGCTGGGTTCTCGCGGCAGACCGAGCACGCGCTCGCCGACGATGTTGCGCTGGACGTCCTCGGTGCCGCCACCGATGCGGGCCATCCATTGACCGGTGAACACCATGGACTGCCAGTAGCCGTCGTCGGGGGCGTCGTCGCCCCACAACATGCCCGAGGCACCCATGATCTCCTCGACGAGATCGCCTTGGAACGCGAGGCGGTTCGACACGGCGATCTTGGCCACCGAGACCTCCGGACCGGGCGCCTCGCCACGGGATGCGGCCGTGCGCATCCGGTAGCCGGTGAAGCGGCTGATCTCGTAGCTGATGTGGAGCTGCATGAGCTTCTGACGCATCACAGGATCGTCGGTGACGCCGAAACGACGGGCGAGTTCGAGGATGTTGCTGAAGCTCATGCCGTGACCGGAACCGATGTCGGCCCGCTCGCTGGTGAGCGTGGTCATGGCCACCGCCCAGCCGCCGTTGACCTCGCCGAGCACGTTGCCGACCGGGATGCGCACCTCCTCGAGGAACACCTCGTTGAACTCGGCGCCACCGGTGGCCTGCTTGAGCGGACGGACCTCGATGCCGGGAGAGCGCATGTCGAGGAGGAAGTAGGTGATGCCACGATGCTTCGGGGCGTCGAAATCGGTGCGGGCGAGCAACATGCCCCAGTCCGAGACATGGGCCGAGGAGGTCCAGACCTTCTGCCCGGTGACGACCCATTCGTCACCGTCGAGTTCGGCCTTGGTGCGCAGCCCGGCGAGATCGGAACCGGCGTTGGGCTCGGAGAACAGCTGGCACCAGACCTGCTCACCACGCAGGATCGACGGGAGGAAGGTGGTCTTCTGCTCCTCGGTGCCGTGCACGATGATCGAGGGCCCGACCATGCCGATGGCCTGGGCGAACATCCCCGGCGGCACGTCGAAATGGGACTCCTCCTCGAGGAAGATCCCCTGCAGCAGGCCGCTGAGCCCGCGACCGCCGTACTCGACCGGCCAGGTGAGGCCGGCCCAGCCCGCCTCGGCCTTGGTGCGCTGCCAGTCGCGGCACGCCTGCACATGGGCGAGTTCGTCCTCGGCCATGGTGCTCATGGTGAGTGTCATCTTGTCGGCGGACTTCTCCGACGCGTGCTGCGACAGGAATGCGCGGCACTCGGCTCGCCATGCGGCTTCCTCTGGTGTCTCCTCGAAATCCATCCGTGCCCCCTCAGTGATGACGAACGGCTCTCATCTTGTCCAGTGCAGGACCGACGGGCCAAACCCCCGGCGACCGAACCCCCGGCGGCAGCTCCACAGATGCCTCAGCGACCGCTCCAGTTCGGCTCCCGCCGTTCGAAGAACGCCATGACGCCCTCCCGGGTGTCCTCGGCGGAGTGGATGACCGACTCGGAGGTGATGGTCTCCTCCCAACCGGTGGCCTCGCCGTCGGCGGCGATGGCCTCGAGGAAGCGCATGGTCTCGCGCACCGCCACCGGTCCGTTGCGGCAGATGCGCTGCGCCAGCGCCACGGCGGCATCGAGCGCACCGCCGGCCTCGGTGATGAGGTTGACGAGTCCCAGTCGTTCAGCGCGGGCCACATCGATGGGATCGCCGGTGAGCAGAAGTTCGCGGGCCACGTTGAGCGGGAGCGCCTTCGGGGCCCGGAAGAGTCCGCCGCAGATGGGCACCAGACTGCGCTGCACCTCGGGGAGCCCGAACTGTGCGGTGGTCGAGGCCACGATGAGATCGCAGGCCATGGCCACCTCGAAGCCACCGCCGAGTGCCATGCCCTCCACTGCGGCGATGAGCGGTTTGCTGCGGCTGCGCCGGATGATGCCGTACTGACCACCGCGCTCGGTGGAGTGCACACCGGCGCGCAGATCGGTGCCGGCGCAGAACACCGAGGTGGTGCCGGTGATGACACCCGCCCACAGCGAGTCGTCATCGGCGAGGCGATCGAGGGCCTCGCTGATGCCCTCGGCCATGTCGACATCGATGGCGTTGCGCTTGGCCTCACGTTCAAGGCGCACCACGAGCACGCGGTCATGCACCTCGGTCAGGACGGTCTCGGACATGGGTTCCCCTCGGCTCGGCCGGTGCTCGGTACTCGGTGCTCGGTGCTCGACGATCAGTGCTTGATCATCACATGCTTGAGCTCGGTGTACTCCTCGATGGCGTAGCGCGACATGTCCTTGCCGTACCCGCTGTTCTTGAAGCCGCCGTGGGGCATCTCGGAGATGATCGGGATGTGGTTGTTGACCCACACGGTGCCGAACATCATCGAACGCGACATGCGCATGGCCCGGCCGACATCGTTGGTCCAGACCGAGGCGGCGAGGCCGTAGTCAACATCGTTGGCCCAGGCCAGCGCCTGTGCATCATCGGCGAAGCGCTGCACGCTGATGACCGGACCGAAGACCTCGCGCTGGACGAGTTCGGAGTCCTGGGCCGGACCTGCCACCACGGTGGGTGCATAGAAATAGCCCGGACGGTCGATCGTGGTGCCACCGGTGACGAGCGTGGCGCCACCGTCGATGGCCCGCGCCACCATGCCGGCGACCCGCTCCTGCTGGGCGGCGGAGATGACCGGTCCCATGTTGGTGGCCTCATCCTCGGGGGAGCCGGTGATGAGCGCCGCGACGGCTGCTTCGAGACCGCTCACGAGCGCGTCGTGGATGTTCGGTCCGGCGATGACGCGGCACGGGGCGGTGCAGTCCTGACCCGAGTTGTAATAGGCGGTCTCGGCCAGGCAGGCCACGACAGCCTCGACATCGGCGTCGTCGAACACGACCACGGGCGCCTTGCCACCGAGTTCGAGATGCACCCGCTTGAGGGTGTCGGCGGCGTTGCGGGCGATGAGCTTGCCGGTGCTGACATCACCGGTGAGCGAGAGCATGGCGATGCCGGGATGACGGACGATGGCGTCGCCGGCGGTCTCTCCCTGACCGGTGACCACGTTGAACACGCCGGGGGGAAGGATGCCCTCGGTGAGTTCGGCGAGACGCAGGGCGCTGAGCGGCGTGAGCTCCGAGGGCTTGAGGATGAAAGTGTTGCCCGCAGCCAGCGCCGGACCGAGCTTCCAGGTGGCCATGTTGAGCGGGTAGTTCCACGGCGCGATGCCGGCGACGACTCCCAGCGGGTCGCGGCGCAGCATCGAGGTGTGATCCTCCATGTACTCGCCGGCGGCCTGGGTCTCCATGGTGCGGGCGGCGCCGGCGAAGAACCGGAGGTTGTCGACGGTGAGGTCGAACTCGAAATCGATGATGGAGAGCGGCTTGCCGACGTTGGCCATCTCGATGGACTTGAGCTCGTCGAGGTGCTCGTCTATGCGATCGGCGAGGGCGAGCAGGGCCTCGGATCGGGCCCGCGGCGTGCTCGAGCCCCATTCGGCGAACGCCGCCCGGGCCGCGGTGACGGCGTCGTCGATGTCGGCGGCGTCGCTGGACGGCACCGAGGTGATGACCTCACCGGTGGCGGGAGCCAGCACCTCGTCGGTGGCACCGCTCCGTGCCGCAACCCACTGCCCACCGATGTAGTTCGCGTGCTTCACATCTGCTCCTCGAGTCGGGAAACGAATCCCCGAATGCTGCGTCATCCACCGCCCCTTGGCAAGCGGTCGTGTATCGGCCGCGTGAACTAGCGTGAGGGCGCTTGCGCGGCGCCTCAGTTCACTGAGAATCTTGCCGCTCGCAGGTGGCGCAGTTCGCCGGTCCACCGGCCGATCCGAGGGGTGCACGCTGGAAGAGAACTGGCAGGTCGGGAACCGTCCGGGGAGGCTCGGGCAGTGAGCACGATGAACAGCAGCGCGCCCGGTGCCGGTTCGGGGTACGACCCCACCACCACGGTCATCGAGATCGACCATGTCATGAAGTCCTTCGGGGATTTCACCGCTGTCGACGACGCCCATTTCTCCATCGCCCAGGGTGAGTTCTTCTCGATGCTCGGCCCGTCGGGCTGCGGCAAGACCACCACCCTGCGCATGATCGCCGGGTTCGAGCAGCCCACCTCGGGTGCGATCCGCCTCGACGGCGTCGACGTCTCCCGGGTTCCGCCCAACAAGCGCGACGTCAACACCGTGTTCCAGCAGTACGCCCTGTTCCCGCATATGAACGTCTACGACAACGTGGCGTTCGGCCCGCGGTCGCGCAAGGCCTCCAAGGCCGAGATCGCCGCGCGGGTCCCCGAACTGCTCGAGATCGTCCGTCTCGCCGATTTCGCCAACCGACGTCCCTCGCAGCTCTCCGGCGGCCAGCAGCAGCGCGTGGCGCTGGCCAGGGCCCTCGTCAACCTGCCCAAGGCACTGCTGCTCGACGAACCCCTCGGCGCCCTCGATCTCAAACTCCGCCATGCCATGCAGTTCGAGCTCAAGCGCATCCAGCGTGAGGTCGGCATCACCTTCGTGTATGTCACCCACGATCAGGAGGAGGCGCTCACGATGAGCGACCGCATCGCGGTCATGTCCGATGGGCGCGTCGAGCAGATCGGCACCCCCACCGAGATCTACGACAGCCCTGCCAGCGTGTTCGTGGCCGGCTTCATCGGTCAGGCCAACCTGTGGCCCGGCGCCGTCACCTCCCGAACCGGCGAGTCCGCCGACATCACCGCACTCGGTGGTGCATCACTCAGCGGCCGTTGCCATGTCGATGCGCTCCGGGCCGGCACCGACGGTGTGCTGATGGTTCGCCCCGAGCGAATCATGGTCACCGTCGATGAAGCCACCGCCGCCGAGCAGCGCGTGCGCGGCACCGTCGTCGATCTCACCTTCCAGGGTCCCATCGTGCGCCTCGTGCTCCATGCCGTCGATGGCACGCCGATCATCGCCAACATCGATCCCGATCACGATCTCCCGATGCTCCGCCCCGGCGACTCCGTGTTCGCCTCGTGGAGCGCCTCCGCAGCATCGGTGCTGCCGGCATCACCCGATCAACCCCTCACCGCCACCGCCGTGGTCGACGAGGGCTGAACCACCCGCAGCACCCCTGCCGTACCCCAGTCGTACCGACGCAGTTCCCGCTTCGTCCCGGACCATCGAGGTCCATCCCAACCACTCCGAACTCGAAGGAGACATCATGGCCAACCCCACGCCCGATCCCGAGATCCTCGCTGCGTTCGCGCAGCACACCACCTCGCGTCGTCGCTTCCTCGGCATGAGCGGTCTGGCCCTCGGTGGCCTCGCCCTCGGCCCGACCTTCCTCGCCGCCTGCAGCTCCGGCTCCAGCAGCAACAACGCCTCGGGCGACTCCGGCAGCATCACGATGCTCAACTGGCCGCTCTACATCGAGAACGACGACCCCTCGACCTCCGCCACCATCGCCGGCTTCACCAAGGCCACCGGCATCAAGGTCACCTACGAGGCCAGCATCGACGGCAACGAGTCGTTCAACACCAAGTACACCGACACCCTCGACAAGGGCAAGGGCATCGGCGCCGACCTCATCGTGCTCACGAGCTGGAACGCCGCCGCCTACATCGGCGCCAACCGCGTCCAAGCATTCGACACCGCCGAGTTCGCCAACAAGAAGAACGTCGTGTCCAAGCTGGCCAACCCGAACTGGGATCCGGGCCGCAAGTTCTCCGTGCCGTGGGCCATCGGCCAGACCGGTATCGCCTACTACCCGGACAAGGTCGGCGGGAAGCTCACGAGCGTGAACGCCATCTTCGATCCGAAGTTCAAGGGCAAGGTCACGATCCTCGACGAGCTGCGTGACACCGTCGGACTCACCATGCTCGGCATGGGCTACAACCCCACCACCGGCACCAAGGCCCAGATGCTCGAGGCCGTCGACAAGATCGGCAAGGCCCGCGACGAGGGTCAGTTCAAGAAGGTCACCGGCAACAGCTACACCGAGGATCTCTCCCTCGGCGACACCTGGATCGCCGTGGCCTGGTCGGGCGATGTCGCCTCGCTGCAGGCCACCAACCCCGACCTCGAATGGCTCATCCCCGAGCAGGGCGGCATGCAGTGGGTCGACAACGCCATGATCCCCGTCGGTGCCGGCAACGCCAAGGGTGCCAACGAGTTCCTCAACTACGTCTACACCCCTGATGTCGCCGCCCCGCTCTACGAGGCCATCAGCTACGAGCCGCCGGTGCAGGGCGCCGTCGCCCTCATGTCGGCCGAGGCGCAGGCCAGCCCGTTCATCAACCCGCCGGCCACGCCCCCGCTCTACGAGTTCAACGTGCTCAGCGCCGACGACATCGAAGAGGTGAGCCGCGCGTTCACCGCGGCCACCGAGCAGTAGAGCCGGTCCACCCGCTCCCATGACCACCGTGTCCGCGCCCACCCGGAGTCGTCGGTTCTCCAAGAAGAAGGAGGACGACGACTCCGGTGTGCACGCGCGGCGGTGGTTCACGCCCTATCTGCTCATCGCCCCGGGCACGCTCTGGCTGCTCATCTTCTTCATCATCCCGCTGTTCAGCCTCGGTCGCCTCTCGCTCAAGAGCGGTGGGTTCTCGAACTACAGCACGGTCATCTCCGACAACAGCACGGTCATCGTGCGCACGTTCGTCTACGCCAGCATCGCCACCCTGGCCGCCATCATCATCGGCTACCCGCTGGCCTATGTCATCGCCACCAAGGGCGGCCGCTTCAAGAACATGCTGCTGGCGCTGGTGGTGCTGCCGTTCTTCGTCACCTACCTGGTGCGCACGCTCTCCTGGAAGATCCTGCTGTTCGACGGTGGCCCGGTCGTCAACATCCTCCACGGCCTCGGAGTGCTCAACGAGAACCAGGGCATCCTCGGGTCGCCGTTCGCCGTCGTGGCGGCGCTCACCTACAACTTCCTGCCGTTCATGGTGCTGCCCATCTATGTGAGCCTCGAGAAGATGGATCGCCGCCTGCTCGAGGCCGCCGCCGATCTCTACTCCAGCCCCGCCCGAGCCTTCCGACGGGTCACGCTGCCGCTCTCGCTGCCGGGCCTGTTCGCCGGCACCCTGCTCACGTTCATCCCCGCCGCCGGCGACTTCGTCAACTCCGAACTCCTCGGCTCCGAGCGCACGGTCATGATCGGCAACATCATCGAGAAGAACTTCGGCAAGGAGTTCTTCCGCCCGGAGCTCTCGGCCCTGTCGTTCATGCTGATGGCGATCATCCTCGTGGGCGTCATCATCTACGCCCGCCTCCTCGGCACCGAGGAGCTCGCATGAGCCTCGCCGATGCACCCGCAGTGCGCCGCGTCGGACGCATCGCACTCATCACCTGGGCGGTGCTCGGGTTCATCTTCCTGTTCACGCCCATCGTGGTCACGGTCATCTACTCGTTCAACGAACCGGCCGGGAAGTACAACTACATCTGGAACAGGTTCTCGCTGGCTGCATGGCAGGACCCCTTCAAGTACCCGGAACTCACCGATTCGCTGATCTACAGCCTCAAGGTGGCGTTCGTGGTCACGTTGCTGGCCACCATCCTCGGCACCCTCATGGGCATGGCGATGGTGAAGTACAAGTTCAGGGCCAAGGGCGTGCTCGGGGCGGTCATCGTGCTGCCGCTCACCATGCCCGAGGTCGTGATGGGCTTCTCGCTTCTCACCCTGTTCGTCACCCTCAACTGGTCGCGGGGCTTCGTCACCATCATCATCGCCCAGGTGATGTTCTCGGTCTCCTATGTGGCCACCACCGTCCGGGCCCGCATCCGCGGATTCGACTGGCGTCTCGAGGAGGCCGCCGCTGACCTCGGTGCCGGCCCGCTGCGCACCTTCATGAAGGTCACCCTGCCGCTCATCGCCCCCGGGGTGCTGGCCGCCGCCATGCTCACCTTCGCCCTCTCGCTCGACGACTTCATCATCACCTATCTGAACTCGGGCCTCGACAACACCTTCCCGATCGAGATCTGGAACCTCAAGCGCAGCCGGGTCCCCACGCAGATCAACGTGTTCTCCACCTCGCTGCTCGTGATCAGCGTGCTCATGGCGCTGCTGGTGATCTGGCAGGG